>NZ_JAPNNL010000104.1 GCF_027620315.1 Nonomuraea corallina
GTCGCCCGGACCGTCCAGGCCGCGTACGGGACCGCGGCGGGCATCGGCGACCCCCGGGAGGACCCGGCGGACGCCTGGCTGAGCTGGCGGGAGGCGCGCCAGGCGCTGCGCGTGGCCGAGAGCTTCCCCCGCCACGCGCCGATCGCCCGCTGGGCGGAGCTGGGCGCGCACCGGCTGCTGGCCCGGCTCGGCGGCGACGACCTGCGCGAGCTGGCCGAGACGGTGGCGGCGCTCGACCCGGAGCTGGCCCGCACCGTGGAGGTCTACCTCGATCTCGGCGGCCACGCCCAGAAGGCCGCCGCCGAGCTGGGCATCCACCGGCAGACGCTCTACTACCGGCTGAGCAAGGCCGGACGGCTCACCGGCCGCGACCTGTCCGACGGCGACGACCGGCTCACCGTCCACCTCGGCCTGAAGGCGGCCCGGCTGCGCTGACCGTTCCCGGCACACGTGCGAAGGCCCGCCACCGGCCGGAGGACCTTGACGGTCTCCTCGGTGGCGGGCCCTGACGAGGGTCGGCCGGGGAAGCCTAGGCGCAGGCGGCCTCGTACACGCGGACCAGCTCCTGGCTGACGCGCTCCCAGGAGTAGCGGGAGCGGGCGCGGTCGGCGCCGGCGTAGCCGAGTGCGGTGCGCAGGGTGGGGTCGGTCAGCAGCTCGCGGGCCAGCCTGGCGGTGCGCGAGGGGCGGTCCGGCGGCACCAGCAGGCCGGTGACGCCGTCGATGACGGAGTCGAGGTGGGCGCCGACGGAGGAGGCGATCACCGGGACGCCGCAGGCCATGGCCTCCAGCGCCACGATGCCGGTGGGGGCCTCGCGCGGCACCGTCACGACCGCGTCGGCGCTGCGCATGAGCTTGGGCACCGCGGCCCGCTTGACCTGGCCGAGGATCGTCACCCGGGAGGCCACGCCGAGCTGCTCGGCCAGGGCGCGCAGGCGCCGCGCGTCCAGGTCGTCGTCGAGCTGCTCGGGGTCGGGGCCGCCGGCCAGCACCAGCTCCACGTCGGGCAGGCCCTGCAGGGAGCGCACGATCGTCTGGGCGCCGCGCTCCGGGGTGAGCGGGCCCACGTGCACCAGCCGCTTGGTGGTGCCACGGGAGGCGGTCACCCCCTGGCGGTGGAAGCGCTCGGTGTCCACCCCGTACGGCACCACGGCGATGTGGTTGCGCGGCACGCCGATCCGGATCAGCGCCGACTCCTCGTCACCCGAGCCGGCGATGACGGCCCTGGCCCGGCGGCCGAGAGCCCGCTCCAGGGTCACCCGCGCGGGGTCCACGGTGTGGAAGGAGTGCGCCACCGGAACGTCCAGGTCCTTCGCCCCCGCGACGGCGGCCAGGCCACCGGTCCACGAGTGGGCGTGGATGACATCGGGGCGGTCCTGCCGCCACCGCTTCATCAGGTACTCGCCGACGTCGTTCAGGTACGGCGCCACTTCGTTCGCGCTCAGGTCACGAGCCGGACCCACGTCGATGTGCTCCACCGTGACCCCCGGGGCCACCCGCGTCTTGGGCTTGCCCTCGGAGCTGTTACGGCGGGAGTAGATCGTGACGTGGTGGTCACGCCCGAGCTCACGGGCCACAGAGAGAATGTGGTGGCGCTTGCTGCCGGAACCGGAGGCGACGATCGCGATATTCATGGCACACCTCAGCGTGAAAAAAGCTCTCAAGGTGTGCCTGCGTCTTAGGCACGACTGTGTCTACGCCGACAATACCCGTATTCCCGAAGTTCGCAAACCCATGCCTGTCAGATTCCGCGGAGCGCCAGCACCACGATCTCGTCCCACACCTGCCCGCCGGAGAAGGCGTTGCGGTCGGCCTCGATGGCCTTGACCATGGCGGACGGCGCCTGACCAGCGCATCTGCTCAGCACGTCGGCCAGCCGATCCTCCCCGTACGGCTCGCCCCGCTCGTTCCTCGACGAGATGAGGCCCTCGGAGTAGAGCACCATCGTCTCGCCCACGCCGAGCGTGATCTCCTCGGTGCAGGTCTCGGCCTCGGCCGCGATGCCCAGCGGCACCCCGCCGCCCGCCGTGAACCGCACGTAGCCGTCGGGCTGCACCAGCGCGGCCGGGTGATGGCCGGCCGACGACATGCGGATCCTGCGACCGGAGACGAACCCGGCCACGGCCATGACGAACAGGCCGGTGCCCTGCTTGACCAGCGCCTCGTTCACCTTGCGCACCACCGGGTCCGGTTCGCGTTCCCAGACGCTCAGCACCCGCAGCCCGCCACGCACCATGGCGCTGACCGAGGCGGCCTCCTCGCCCTTGCCCGCCGCGCCGCCGAGCGCGAACCCCCAGCCGCCGGGAAGCGGGAACACGTCGTAGAACTCCGCGCCGACCGACGCGCCCGGGTGGTAGACGGCCGCGGCCTCGTAGCCGGGCACGTCGGGCAGGCTGCGCGGGACCACGCTGGCCGTCAGCGCGTCGGCCGCGCGCGAGCGGCTGCGGAAGCTGTGCTGCGCCCGTACGGCCATGCCGAGCTGCAGCCCGACCTCCTGCATGACGCTCAGGTCGGCCAGCGTGAACGGCGGGCGGTCATGCGTGCGCACCAGCGTCAGCACCCCGTCGCCGCGGCCGATCGGCACGCACAGCAGCGAGCCCGCGCCCATGACCGTCAGCACCGGCCCGTCGGCGCAGAACCCGAGCAGCGACTCGTCGTCGACCATCTCGTGCACCACGCCGGAGCCGCGCTCCAGGACCTGGGCGACCACCTGGGCGCCGGCCGGGTCGCTCGACTCCACCTGCCGGACCACCTCGCTCACCGGCTGGTTCTTGGGACCCATGACGACCGAGCGCCGCGGCAGGCCGTCGCGCACGAGGTCGGCCACCACCCAGTCGGACCACTCGGCCGCCAGCAGGCGGGTGGCGCGCGGCAGCGCCACCGGCTGGCGCAGCGCCTCCTCGTCCAGCAGCAGCGCGGCCATCCTGGCCAGCAGGTCCTGGCGCCTGGCCGCCTCCAGCAGCGCGGTGCCGTCGGTCTCCTCGGGGCGCCGCCGGCCCGGCTCGGGCAGCTGCACCTCGATCGGCAGCGCCACCAGCGCCACCATCTGCTGCGGCTCGCCCGGCATCGTCAGCCGCGCCATGGCGAGCTGGACGACGTGCGCCCGCCCCTGGTGGGCCAGCCTGGTCTCGAACGCCGCCGGCTGGCCGGTGCTCAGCACCGCGGTCAGGTGGGACCGGAACGCGGCCCGCCGTGAGACGTCCACCAGCAGCGGGAAGGACCGGCCCACCAGATAGCCGTCGGGGCTGCCCAGCAGCCGGGAGGTCTCGGGGTTGATCCGCCTGACCATGCCGCCGCCGTCGAGGACGATCACCGGCACCGGGAAGGCCCGGAACACCTGCCGCAGCAGCTTCAGCTCGCGCTGGGAGCCGTCCTTCTTGCCGGACTGCCGTCTGGGACCCTTGCTGAGCTGCTCACGCGCCTCGGCCAGCAGCTCGACGGCGGTGTCGAGCTCCGCCAGGGCGGCGTCGAGCGTGGGCGCGAGGTCCGAGGGATAAGCTGCCCTGGCCTCACGCAACGATGAGACGCGCCCTGTCAGCGCGTCCAGGGCGTGTTCGAGGTCCGGCATGGTCACCCTCCGACGCTACGCCACCCGGGATAATGGTGGCCATAAGGGGTAGATGCTTGCTGTTATGGAATCCACCGCGATGATCACTCCCGGGCTCGCCCGCGACCTCGCGTCGCTGGGCAGGCTGGGAGAGGCCACCTCCACCGAGACCGTACTCCGGGGCCTGACCACCGCGCTCGCGGCCGGCGTTCCCGGTTGCTCCGGTGGTTCGGCCGAACACTGGCGCGACCGGCGCGTCCTCACCTCCGGCTCGCACAGCGAGCTGATCACCCTGGTCGAGGGGGAGCGTGAGATCGGTGAGGGGCCCTCCGCCGAGGCCAGGAATACGGAGGCCCGGGTCGCCGTCGCCGACGTGCTCACCGACACCCGCTGGCCCCGCTACGCCGCCCTGGCCACCCGCTGCGGCGTGCGCTCGGTGCTCGCCGTGCCCATCAAGGTGCCGCCCGCGCTGCTGATCGTCGGCCTCTACTCGGTGCGCCCCGAGGCGTTCTCCCCGCAAGGGGCGCAGTCGCTGGCCGAGATGCTGACCGAGCAGGTGGGCGTCGCCATGGCCAACATGTGGGACTTCGACGAGGTCCGCACCGACGCGGCCCAGCTCCAGGAGGCGCTGGCCGGCCGCGCCCTCATCGACCAGGCCAAGGGCATCATCATGCAGACCAGCGGCTGCACGGCCGAGGCCGCCTTCGAGGAGCTGCGCAGGATCTCCCAGCACCATCAGGTGAAGGTCGCCGATCTGGCCCGGCTTCTGGTCGAGGAGCACCAACGCAAGAACCGCCGTCGCTAGCCCATGGCCGCCAGCGCGTCGTCGAGCGTGTCGTAGATCGGCAGCCGCTGCGCCAGCCCGGTGATCCACATCACCTTGGACTTGGCGTACTCGACACCGATGAGCGCGAACTTCGTTCCGGAGCTGAGGCTGGTCTGCCAGTGATGGACGATCAGCCCCAGCGCGCGCGAGTCCATGAACGTCACCCCGGCCAGATCGAGGATCAGATTCGGACCGGCCAGGGAGAGGTAGTCCGCGAATTGCTCGCGCGTGGTGGCGTCGAGCACACCGTCGACCTTGATCACGGCAATCTCGTCAACGGTGGACGACGTCAAGCTCAGGGCCGCCGTGGACCCTTCGCCGTTCTCGGGCACAGTCACGGGGCAACCTTACTGTTACTCAAGAAGAGAGGAATACTTCTTCGTATGTGGGGGATACTGGTGTCCGAAGTCCAGCAGAGGGCTTTCGTCTCGAACGTTGAGCGAGGCGTGCCTCTGCATGGGCTTTTTACCCTGTAGAGGCCGCCTGCTACCCCATATGAGGAGCAGCGATGGCTGTGCAGGAACTCGTCCTCGAAGAGATGACCGCCGAAGAGCTCCTGGCCGAGATGGTCAGGGAGGGCACCCCCGACAGTCTCAGGGAACGGCTCCGCGAGCGCATCGTGGAGATGCACCGGCCACTGGCCATGGAGATCGCCCGCCGCTACCGCTACCGCGGTGAGCCGCTGGAGGACCTGCTCCAGGCGGCGTACGTCGGGCTCATGAAGGCGATCAACGGCTTCGACCCCACGCTCGGCCACGCCTTCCGCGGCTACGCCGTCGTCACCATGACGGGCGAGGTCAAGCGCCACTTCCGCGACCGCACCTGGGCCATCCGGGTGCCCCGCCTCTACCAGGAACGCCGCTCGGAGCTGAACCGGCTCGTCGCCGACCTCAGCCAGGACCTCGGCCGCTCGCCGACCGTCGCCGAGCTGGCCGCGAAGATGAACATCTCGGAGGAGGACGTCCTGCTCACGCTCGACGCCTCCGCCGCCTACAGCACGCTCTCGCTGGACGCGCCGCTCGGCACCGACGACGACGCCGCCTCTCTCGGCGACGTCATCCCGGAGGACGACGACACGCTCAGCACCATGGTCGACCGCGAGGCCGTCAAGCCGCTCATCGACGCGCTGCCCTCGCGGGAGAAGCACATCCTGCTGCTGCGGTTCTTCGGCAACATGACGCAGGCCGAGATCGCCGCCGAGTTCGGCATCTCGCAGATGCACGTGTCCCGGATCCTCCGCAAGGTGCTCGACCAGTTGCGCGCAGAGCTCATGGTCGGTTGAGGGGGATCGCCGGGTGATGACAGAGGAGATCGATCCTCGGGCGGGCTCGGGGGGCCCGCCACCCGGCGCGCGCGTGCGGAGGCTGCATTTCCGGCTCCCGGACCTGCCTCGGGTCCGGGAGTTCGCGGCGTGCGGGGCGCTGGAGCTGGGCATGCGCAAGGAGGCCGTCGACGACTTCGTCATCGCCGTCAACGAGGTGGCCACCAACGCGGTCACCCACGGTGACGACGCCGCGCGCGTACGGCTATGGTCCGACTCGGGGGAGATCGTGATCGAGGTGCACGACGGCGGCACCTGGAAGCCGGGCCCGCAGCCCGGATCGGTGGGCGGCATGGGACTGTGGGTGGCCCGCCTCCTGGCGTCCGACCTCACGCTTCGCGTCGGAGGCGACGGAAGCACCGTGATCATGAGATTCCCGGGCAAAGCTGATGTATGACCACACGCATCCTCATCGTCGGCGGCGGCTACGTCGGCATGTACACAGCCCTGCGGCTGCAACGCGCGCTGCGCCGTGACGAAGCTCTCATCACGGTCATCGACGCCGACTCGTACATGACCTACCAGCCGTTCCTCCCCGAGGCCGCCGCCGGCAACCTCGAACCCCGCCACGTGATCGTCCCCCTGCGCCGGGTGCTGCGGCGCTGCCGCGTCATCAACGGCTGGGTCACCAGGATCGACACCGCCTCCCGCACCGTGGACTTCGAGCCCCGCCCGGGGGAGGCGCGCCGGATCGGCTACGACCTGCTCGTGGTGGCGGTCGGCTCCATCTCCCGCACCCTGCCCATCCCCGGCCTGGCCGAGTGCGGCATCGGGTTCAAGACCGTCGAGGAGGCCATCCACCTGCGCAACCAGGTGCTGGCCCAGCTCGACCTGGCCGCCTCCACCGACGACCAGGCGACCCGCCGCCGGGCGCTCACCTTCGCCTTCGTCGGCGCGGGCTACGCCGGTGTCGAGGCGATCGCCGAGCTGGAGGACATGGCCACGTACGCCTGCCGCTACTTCCCGTCCATCGAGCGCTCCGACATGTCGTGGTACCTCATCGAGGCCACCGGCCGGATCCTGCCCGAGGTCGGCCCCGAGATGGGCCGATGGACCCTGGAGCAGCTACGCGCCCGCGGCATCGACGTCCGCCTCGGCACCCGCCTGAACTCCGCCGAGAACGGCCACGTCGAACTCGACGACGGCACCTCCTTCGACACCGCCACCCTCGTCTGGACCGCCGGGGTCAAACCCCACCCCGTCGTCGGCTCCGGCGACCTGCCCCTCGACGAGAAGGGCCGCGTCAAGGCCACCGCCGAACTCACCGTCGAAGGCCACGAGGACGTCTTCTGCGCCGGCGACAGCGCCGCCGTGCCGGACCTCACCCGCCCCGGCGAGTTCTGCGCGCCCAACGCCCAGCACGCCGTCCGCCAGGCCAAGGTCCTCGCCGGCAACGTCGTCGCCACACTCCGCGGCCGCCCCCGCGTCCCGTACCGGCACGCCTACGCCGGCTCGGTCGCGAGCCTCGGCCTGCACAAGGGCGTCGCCCAGATCTACGGCCGCAAGCTGCGCGGGCCGCTCGCCTGGTTCGTGCACCGCACCTACCACCTGTCCAGGATCCCGACCTTCAACAGGAAGGTGCGGGTGCTCGTCGACTGGACGCTGGCCCTGTTCTTCCCACGTGAAACGGCCGCGCTCGGCGCACTCAGCGATCCCCGCAGGGAGTTCGAGTACGCCGCGCGCGGCCGCTCTTCCTGAACCGTCAGCGCCGGGTACGGCCGCGCCAGCCGCCGCCCCCGTAGCTCTTCACGCTGGCAGTGCCGATCCCGGCCTGGTGGAGGGCCAGGAGCGTCAGCCCCAGCAGCATGAAGGTGGTGCCGGAGATGTTCCCGGCGATGCGCGCGTCCAGCAGGTCCAGGAGGAAACCCAACCCGAAGACGATCGCCGACACTATCGCGAGCATGTCATCCTCCTACTTCGTCTCGTGCTGAACGGACGCCACGTTCTGGTGCGGCGCCTGGTGAGTGCCGGCCGTGCCCCCGCCCAGGCCGGACGCGGGGGTCAGGCCGGACGCGGGACTCAGGCTCGACGTGCTTCCGGAGCCCGAGAGGGTGAGCAGTCCCTCCAGCACGCCCCGGTACTCGCGCAGCGCCTGACGGAGCCGCTCGGTGTCGTCGCCGCCGTCGCCCTTCCAGCCCTCGCGCAGCTCGCTCGTACGGGAGTTCAGCGCGTTCGTCACGGAGTCGACGATCTCGCCCACGAGACCGTCGGCGCGCTGCACCGCCTCGGCCGGGTCGTCCACGAACGAGGCCTGCACGTCGCGCCAGCGCGACTGCACCTCGGCCGGGTCCTGGTCGAACAGGGTGAAGGCCGGGGGAGCGGCGTGCGCCGGGGTCTCCCCGGCGGGCAGGCCGGTCCCGGAGGCGGAGCCGGTCACCGGCTCGACCTCCGTCACCATGCCCGGCCGCAGGTCGTCCGCGTCGTCACGCGGGGCGTCCGGGTCGTGCGGGTCGTGCGGGTCGTGCGGGTCGTGGCGCACGTCGTTCGCGCCGGCGTCCGTGACGAGATCCCCGGTGCGCCGGTTGTCCGCGTCGTTGTGCCCGTCCTTGTCGAGATCGTTGTGCACGTCATTGTGCACGTCATTGTGCACGTCGTTGTGCAGGTCGTTGTGCAGGTCGTTGTCCGGGTCTTGCAGGCCGTCCGTGCGGGTCCGCGTGTCGTCGGGGTCGTGGCGCAGGTCCCGGTCGTCGCGGAGGTCCGCGTCCGTCCGCACGTCACCGGAGTCGTTCAGGTCGTCGCGGGGGTCGCCAGTGTGCTGGGGGTCGCCCGTGTCGTGGAGGTCACGTGTGTCGTCGGAATCGTGACGGGTTCCGTCGCGCAGGTCGTGACGGTCGTCGTCGTAGGGGTCGGCGGGCGCCGGATGAGGGCCGGTGTCGCCGGGGGAGGAGGTCGTGGACGCCACCAGCACGTCCTCGTCGTTCCTGCCGTACGGGTCCCGGTGGGTGCCGTGGACCGTGTCGTGGTCGGTGTGCTCGCTGTCGTTGTCGTCCCTGACCTGCTGGTCAGTACGCTGCGGCGGCACGTTGAACTCGTCGCGGGTCATGCGTCACCGTCCTCGGGTCTTCTCGTGCAGCAGGTCCTCGAACAGCTCGCGGTAGTGCACCATGGCCTGGCGCAGCTCCTCGGTCGTGGCCTCGTCGCGGCCCGCGCGCTCGCTGATGTCGTGCGCCTTCCGGTAGTGGGTCAGCGTCTCGGCGTGGCCCACCGACAGGTCGGCGATCCGCTGGTGGAAGTCCTCGGTCGGGTAGCCGCGCTCGGCCATGACCTCGGTCACCAGCTGGTCGGCCTCCGTCACGGCGGACCCGGGCGCGTCCACGAAGCGCTCCTGCACGATGGCCCACCGGTTGGCGTAGGCGTCGCGGGACTCTTCGGAAAGGGGCTTGATGTCCAGTTCGGCATGGCGCTGTTCGCGGGCGATCAGCTCCTGCTCCGCCTCGCGCTTGCTCTCGTGCTCGGCCACCGTCCGCTCGTACTCGGGGCCGAAACGGCTGCGCAGCCGGCTGCGGCGCTGCTGCTGCACGACCACGTAAGCCACCGCGGCGACCGCCACGATCGCGACCACGACGACGGCCACCCAGATCAAGGTGTCCATATTGTTCGCCTCCGGTCTCTCTTCTTGAGACCGCGCACTTCCCCGTGAAACACCCGTGAAACGCTGCGTCAGCGCTCTTCGAGCGCCTTTTTCGCGGCGTCGAGGACGGTTGCGACGTGGGAGCCGTCAGGGGCGGCAGGGATCTCCACGAAGCCGGTCGCCGGGTCGTAGGCGACGTCGAGCCCGGCGTCGGTCAGCCGCGCCGCCCACCGCAGGGCGGTGTTGAGCCGCTCGGGCGCGGGCGGCCTGCCCTGCGCCGCCGCGGACAGGTTGCGCAGGTTGGTGGCCGGCCCCGACTGGGCGTGGGCGCGCGCCAGCTTCCACGGCAGCGCCCGGCTGTGGTCGAGCATCGGCTTGGCCAGCCCGGCGGCCCGCTTGGCCTGCAGCACCCCGGACTCGGTGACCCCGAAATGGGTGGCCAGCTCCTGAACGGTCAGCCCTCGGGCGACCAGCTCGGCCAGCTCGGCCCGGTCGACGGTCGGCCTGCGCCCCATGTGGCCACCTCCGACAGAAACCCGACCATCGTGACGATGATCGGGTGAAATATCGTGTCGGGACGACAGGATTTGAACCTGCGACCCCCTGACCCCCAGTCAGGTGCGCTACCAAGCTGCGCTACGTCCCGTTGCTCCCCGAGCTGTTCACTCGGCTCCGCGGGGAAAACATTACCATGCGCCACGGACCCCTCCACGCCACCTTTTTCGCCGCCGGACCGGGACCCCGGCCGGGAACCGCGAGGAGGCGCCCCGGCCAGGGGACCTTAGAGTGTCCGCATGGGCATGGTGGGGACGGTCGGGCTGGTGCTACACCCGCAGCGCGACTCCAAGGAGGCGATCGACACCATCCTCGGCTGGGCTGCCGCCCACGACGTCACGGTGCTCGGGCTGCCCGACGAGGTGGGACGGATCGACTGCAGCGCGGTCGCGGTGGACGCCGAGAGCCTGGTGGAGCGGGCCGACCTGCTGGTGAGCCTGGGCGGTGACGGCACCATGCTGCGCACGATGCGGCTGATCGCCGGCCGGGAGACGCCGGTGCTCGGCGTGAACCTGGGGCGGCTGGGGTTCCTCGCCGAGATCGACGTGGCCGAGCTCGCGGGGGCGCTGTCGGCGATCGACCAGCACCGCCACACCGTGGAGCCGCGGATGGCCGTGCGGACCTGCCTCCGTGGACGCGAGGAGCTGACGGCGTTCAACGACATCGCGCTGGTGCGCACCCCCGGCGAAGGGCTGGCGGCGGTGACGGTAACGCCGGCCGGTCACCCGTTCGTCAACTACGCGGCCGACGCGGTGATCGTGGCCACCTCCACCGGGTCCACCGCCTACAGCTTCTCGGCCGGCGGCCCCGTGGTCTCGCCGCGGGTGGAGGCGGTGCTCGTGGTGCCGGCGGCGGCTCATTCGGCGTTCAACCGGGCGCTGGTGCTGCCCGCCGACGAGGAGGTCACGCTGGAGCTGCTGCCGGCCAGCGGGCGGCTGGCCGTCGAGCTGGACGGCGCGGTGGTGGGGCACGTCGGTCCCGGCGACCGCGTCACGGTGACGGCCTGCCCGGGCGCGGCCAAGGTGGTCCGGCTCGGCACCACGTTCTACGAGCGCGCCCGCCGCAAACTCCGCGTCGACGGCAGCGCCGAGATCACCTGAGGCCCACCCGCCGGGCTCGGCCGGGGCCGCGGGTCACGGAAGCGTGCGGGCTCGGCCGTGGCCGCGGGAGCGCTCGTGAAGGCGCGTGCCTGGGGTCCGGCCCGGGGTTACGGAGGGGTGCCGGCGTCGCGGCGGTGGCGGGCGCGCCGGGGGACCGGCCGGTCGGCGTACGGGCCGTCCTGAGAGGATCGCCGGTCACTGTACGGGCTGGCCGGTGAGGATCGCGGGGAGGGCGTGGTGCGGGTGTCCGCGAAGAAGGAGTCGCCGGAGGTTCGTGGCGTGGGCTCGCCGGGGGCGGGGGCGGGCGCGGGGGCCGGGACGGCGGCGGCCGGGGGCGCGTGGCGGGAGGTGACGAGCGCGGCCAGGGCCGTGGTGATCGGCACGGCGGAGATGAGACCCAGCGTGCCCACCACGCTGCGGGCCACCTCCTGGGCGATGACCGGCGTGGTCAGCACCTCGCCCAGCGGCTGCTCGCCGATGCTGAACAGCAGCAGCAACGGCAGCGACGCCCCCGCGTAGGCCAGGATGATCGTGTTGATGACCGAGGCGATGTGCGCCCGCCCGATCCGGCTGCCCGCCCGGTAGAGGCGGCGGAACCCGTAGGAGGGGTTGGCCGCCGCCAGCTCGGACACGGTCACCGACTGGGTGACCGTCACGTCGTCGAGCACCCCCAGCGCGCCGATCATGATGCTGGCCAGGAGCAGCCCTTGGGTGTCGATGGACAGGCTCATGTCGAGGGTGAAGGAGCTGTCGTCGGTGATCCCGCTCAGCTTGGCGATCCCGATGACCGCGTACGAGAGCGCGCCGGTCACGGCGAGGCTGGCCAGCGTGCCGAGCACCGCCATCGAGGTCGCCAGCGTGAACCCGTGCGTCAGGAACAGCACCGACAGCATGATGGCCGAGGCGCCCACGATCGCGACCAGCATCGGCGGCTCGCCCGCCAGGATGCCGGGGATGACGAACGTCAGCAGCAGCACGAACGTGATCGCCAGCCCCACGAGCGCGGTGACGCCCCGCCACCGCCCGAAGGCGATCACCGCCAGCGCGAACGCCGCCCCGAGCAGCAGCAGCGGCGCCGACCGGTCGTGGTCGGACAACTGGTAGGCGGGCATGCCCTCCTCGGCCTGCGGGTTGTGCAGCAGCACCACGTCGTCGCCAGCGGCGAAGCGCTGGGAGCCCGGCCCGCTCGGCAGCGGGACGGTGACCTGGCCGCCCTCGTCGCGTCCCTCGGCGACGGTGACGGTGGCCTGGCCGCAGGTCGCCGGGTGCGGCTTGGGCGCGCCGGGCTCGGTCTCCCCGCAGGGCTCCAGCGCGATCGCGGTGATCGTGCCGCCCAGCCGCTGGAACCCGGCCTGCTGCTGGGCCGGCTCCAGCCGTCCCTCCGGCCACAGCCACACCAGCGCCGCCAGCGTGGCGACCGCCAGCGGCAGCAGAACGGCCAGCGTGGCCACGACGGCCCGCCGCGACGCGGGCACGGCGGCGTCCTGCCCGCGACCACGCCCTCCATCATGCGCGTGACCGTGCGCGTGATTGGCGCCCATCCCCGATCAGGCCTCCTCCTCCGGTCGGCGAGTGCGACAGTACTGCACCCCCGTGGGGCGGGTAGGCCATCGGCATGGCGATGCTGGTGGGGACCTCGGGATGGCAGTACGCGGACTGGCGCGGCGTGCTCTATCCCGAGGGGGTGCCGCAGCGGCTCTGGCTGGAGACGTACGCGGAGACGTTCGCCACGGTCGAGAGCAACAACGCGTTCTACCGGCTGCCGAAGCGTGAGACGTTCGCCGGGTGGAGCGAGCGGACCCCCGACGGCTTCGTGATGGCGGTCAAGGCCAGCCGTTACCTCACCCACATCAGGCGGCTGGACGAGCCGGAGGAGCCCGTGGCCAGGCTGATGGCGGCGGCGGCGGGACTGGGCGGCTCGCTCGGCCCGGTCCTTCTGCAGCTCCCGCCCACGCTCAGGGCCGACCACGGCAGGCTGGAGCGCTGCCTGGGCTGCTTTCCCGCCGAGGTCCGGGTGGCCGTGGAGTTCCGGCACGACTCCTGGTGGACCGCCGGGACCCGGGAGATCCTGGAGGCCCGGCAGGCCGCGCTGTGCTGGGCCGACCGTCGCAACCGGCCGCAGAACCCGTTCTGGCGGACCGCGCCCTGGGGATACGTGCGGCTGCACGAGGGACGGGCCGCCCCCGGCCCCTCGTACGGGGACGCGGCGCTGAGGACCTGGGCCGGGCGGGTGCGCGAGGCGGGCTGGCGCGACGCGTACGTGTACTTCAACAACGACCCCGGCGGCGCGGCGGTGCGGAACGCCGAGCGGTTCGCCACACTGATCTAGATGCGTACACGTCTGTACCGGGACGGCCGGCTGGAGAAGGAGAACTTCCCCTTGGCCGAGATCTCCGACCACCTGGCCGACCGGCGCACCACGGTCTGGGCCGACCTGGTCCGGCCGGCGCCCGCGGAGCTGGCGGCGCTCGGCGACGCGCTGGGGCTGCACGAGCTGGCCGTCGAGGACGTGCTCAGCGATCACCAGCGCCCCAAGATCGACATTTACGACAACCACCTGTTCATCACGGTGTACGCCGTGCGTTTCGACGGCGGCCGGTTCGTCCCCGCCGAGATCGACGTCTTCGTCACCGAGACCGCCCTGGTGACCATACGGACGGATCCTGGTCTGGACCTGGACGAGGTGGTCCGGCGCTGGGACGGCGCGCCGCACCTGGCCTCGAACGGGGTGCTGTTCCTGCTGCACGGCCTGCTCGACTGGGTGGTCGACGGCCAGCTGGACCTCGTGCTCGACCTGGACGCCCGGGCCGAGGACCTGGAGGAGGCGCTGTTCGAGGAGCGGCCCTCGGACGCCAAGCTGGTGCAGCGCAGGATGTACGAGCTGCGCAAGGTCGCCACCCGCTTCCGGAAGATCGCGATGCCGATGCGCGAGCTCATCGGCACCCTGCTCCACCGCGACCGGGGCGCCCTGCACGGCTCGGACATGGCGCCCTACTACCAGGACGTGTACGACCACGTGCTGCGCACCGCCGAGCTGCTGGAGTCGCTGCGCGACCTGCTGGCCAACCTGCGCGAGACGCGCCTGGCCCAGCAGGGGTTCCGGCTCAACCAGATCATGAAGCGGCTCACCGGCTGGGCGGCCATCATCGCGGTGCCCACCGCCATCACCGGCTTCTACGGCCAGAACGTGCCCTTCCCCGGCTCCGGCGAGGCGTGGGGGTTCTGGGCGTCGCTGGTGCTGGTGGCCGCCACCTCGGTGACGCTGTACGCGGTGTTCAGGAAGAACGACTGGTTGTAGGGCGGCGGGCAGGGCTCACCGCGGTCCTCCAGCGTCAGGCCGGCCCGGACCGTGACCTCGCGGGCCGGCTCCGGGTCGCCGTCGCGCGGGTACAGCGGCAGGCAGCGCCCGCCGGCGATGAGCGTCCTGCGCCCGATCGGGGTGGCGATCAGCGGCAGTTCCCCGTACGAGACGGGAGTGTCCAGCCGCAGCAGCCACGCCCCCTCAGGGGTGCGGGACCGCGTCCCCTCCAGCGCGTAGTAGTCGAGCACGCCGCCGCCCGCCGAGACCACGGCCCGCATGGTGAGCCGGCCGCCCTCGGCGGTGAACAGCTCCGCCGAGGGCGCCCGGTAGATCGAATGGACGTACGCGAGCGCGAACGCGCCGGAAGGGGGCAGCACCAGCCCGTTGACGGCCGGGCGCCCGGCTCCGCAACCGGAACCGAGCGCCAGCACCGCGAACAGGGAGAGGGCTAATCTGATCAGCTCTTCTCCTGGAAGTAACGGGCCGCGCCCGCGTGCAGGGAGACCGGCTGGACCTGCTGGGCGAGCTCCGGGTCCAGGTTCTCCGCCTCCGGATGCACCGCGATCAGCTCCTGCTTCTTCTCGAACAGCGTCCGGGTGATGTCGTAGGCGAGCTGCTCGTCCATGGAGTCGGGCACCAGCAGCACGTTGGCGATGCCGACCGTCCGCACCTTGCCGTCGAGCTTGTAGACGTCCATGGCGATGTCGAGCCCGACGTACTGCTCGCCGTACTCGCGCTGCATCTCCGCCAGCACGTCGGAGGTGTCGAGGATCTTCATGTCGGGCTTGCTCGTGGCCAGGTCCACCACGCCCGCGGTCGGCAGGCCGCCGACCCAGAAGAAGGCGTCGACGGTGCCGTCCTTGACCGCCTGCACCGACTCGTTGATCGACAGCTGCTGCTTGCTGATGTCGGTGTCGGGATTGAGCCCGGCCGCCTCCAGCATGCGCCTGGCCACCACCTGCGTGCCGGAGTTCGGCGGGCCGAGCGAGACCGTCTTGCCCTTCAGGTCGGCCACCTTGTCGGCCTTGACGCCGGGGGCGACCACGACGTGCGAGTAGTTGTCGTAGATCCTGGCCAGCGCCTTGACCGGCTGCTTCTCGGTGAAGGAGCCGGTGCCGTTCACCGCGTCGGCCGCCGTGTCGGTCTGGGAGAAGCCGATGTCGGCCTTGCCGGTGGCCAGCAGCTTGATGTTCTCGATCGAGGCCGAGGTGACCGAGGCGGTGGCCTGGGTGTTGGCGATGTTGGCCGACAGCTGCTTGGCCAGGCCGCCGCCGTAGACGTAGTAGACGCCGGTGGTGCCGCCGGTGGCGATCGACAGCCGGTTGCCCGAGCCGCCGCCCGAGCCGCCGCCGCAGCCCGCGATCAGGCCGGCCACGGCGAGCACCGCAAGTATCCGCTTCACGCTGGGACGCTCCTTCTTCGGATGAGGTGAACCACCGCCGCGACGGCCAGCACCGACAGGCCCGCGACGATCGGGACGGGTTCGAGGAACAGCAGCAACACCGCGGCCACCGCCGCCAGCAGCCGCTCGGGAGTGCCGGCCAGGCCGCCGGTGGCGACGGCCAGCGCGGCCACCGCGACGGCGGAGACCGCCGTCATGAGCAGCACCAGGCCGAACGGGCCCTGCCCGAGCAGCGCCTGGCCGTTCGGCGTGAGCACGAACGCGAACGGCACGAGGAAGGCCGGCAGCGTGTAGCGCCAGGTCATCATCATCGTCCGGTACGTGTTGCCGCCGGTGATGGCGGCGGCCGCGACCGCGGACAGCGCCGTCGGCGGGCTCACCTCGGACAGCACCGCGTAGTAGAAGATGAACATGTAAGCCTCGGCCTGCGCCACGCCGAGGGCCATCAGGGCCGGCGCGATGATCACCGCCGCGATGATGAAGCTGGCGGTCACCGGCACGGCCAGGCCCAGCAGCATGACGGCCAGGGCCGCCAGGACGGTGGTGAGGATCAGGTTGCCCGCGGCCAGGTCCACGATGATCGAGCTCAGGTTGAGGCCGAGCCCGGTCTGCGTGATGACGCCGACGATGATGCCCGCCGCCGCGCACACCGCGGTCACCGGGAGCACCTCCAGCGTGCCCTTGGCCAGCGCCTGGCCGACCCGCTTGGGGCCCATCCGGTGGGCCGGGTCCAGGAACGACAGGGCGAACGCGATCACGGTCGCGATCACCACCGCCTGGAACGCCGAGCGGTCCAGCGCCATCAGCACCACGATGAGCACGAGCGAGCTGAAGTGGTAGCCGAAGCGCAGCAGGAGCCTGCCGATCCCGGGCGCGTCCACCCGCACCGCCTGGGTCCTGAACCGGCGCGAGTCGATCTCGATCGCCAGGAAGATGCCCAGGTAGTAGAGGATCGTGGGGACGGTCGCGTAGATCAGCACCTGCAGGTAGCTGACGCGCATCACCTCGGCGATGATGAACGCCGCCGCGCCGAGCGTGGGCGGCGACAGGATGGCGCCGATGCCGCCGGCGGCCAGGATGCCGCCGGCGGGCTCTCGCGGGTAGCCCGCGCGGCGCAGCACCGGCCAGGCCACGCTGCCCAGGCTCACGGTGGTCGCCACGCCCGAGCCGGACACGGTGCCCAGCAGGAAGCCCGCGGTGGTGACGGTGCGGCCGGGGGCGGAGCGGGACTTGCGGAAGGCGGCGAAGCTCAGGTCGATGAAGAACTTGCTGGCGCCGGAGAAATCGAGCACCGCGCCGTAAATGGTGAACAGGATGATGTAGGTCGCGGCGACCTGGAGGGGTACGCCGAAAAAGCCTTCGGTGCCCGTATAGAGCTGGGACACGATCTGGTCGAGATCGAAACCTCGGTGGCCGATCGTCCAGTCAATGGGCAAATATGACCCGAAATAGGCATACAGAAGGAAAATGGCGCAAATGATGGAGAGGACCGAGCCGACCGTGCGGCGCACCGCCTCCAGCAGGAGCAGCGTCAGCCCGAGGCCCGCGATCACGTCCAGCTCCGACAGCGCGGCCCCCGACCCGCGGTCGCGGAACGCCTCGATGTCCGCCAGCGGGTACAGCAGCACCGCCAGCGACGCCAGCGCCAGCAGCCAGTCGGCGACCGTCGGCCACTCACCCTTCGCCCGCCCGGCCTCATCCACCCCGACCGCTCCGCCCCCTTCGGCCGCCGCTCCGCCCGCCTCCCCGGCGACCTGGACCCCGGCGGGCTGCGCCTCAGGGGTCATCTCCACCGTCGGCGCCCCCGCCGGGCCGGGCGGGTCGCCGATGACCACCGTGTCCGCGTTCGCTCCCTTGTGCGCCGGGAACTCGCGCAGCGTGGGCGCGTCCGGCAGCACCGAGGGAGCGGAGACCTCCAGCGTCGGGGCGTCGCCGAGGGCGAGCGCCTTGGCGTCCGGATGCGCCTCCGCCCCCGCGGGCGGCCCGTCAGGACGGGTGAGACGCGAGAGGAGCCTGCGCAGCGGCGGCCCCAGCCCCGACCGGTAGCAGAGGAAGACCAGCGGCAGCGCCACCGCGAGGAAGGTCATCCGGTGCTGCAGCGCCTCGACCGGCCAGAACACGACGGCGATCGAGTAGGCCGACAGCAGCCCGCCGATCATCCACACGCCGGCCCGTAACGGGCCGGCGAGCCGCCGGGCGGGGCGTTCTTGTTCGCCGGCCGCGACCAGCGCGGCCTCGCGGTCGCTCAGTTCCGTCAAAACGGCTCCTCCCACGGGGGCGCCACGGGGGCGTTCGTGGGCAATTTACGAGCCGTTCATCGCGGAGGGAAGACTCCTTAACACTCCTTTGATGTACGTCGGCTCAGGAAAATCGCGGGCGGCATCCGGCCGCCAATTCCGGCACCGGCACCGGCCCGGCCTGGCTCCCGTCCCGCAGCCGTACCGCCGCCCCGCCGCCGGCCGCCTCGCGCGGCCCGACCACGAGCTGGTACGGAACGAACCGGTTGGCCCTGATGCGGGCGCCGAGGGTGCCCCGGGAGGGTTCGACCAGCTCGGCCCGCATCCCCTCCGCCACGCAGCGCCGTACCACGTCCCGGGCGGCGGGCACCTCGGCGTCCGACAGCGGCAGCACCACCGCCTGCACCGGCGCCATCCAGGCGGGGAACGCGCCGCCGTGCACCTCGATCAGGTGCGCGACCAGCCGCTCCAGGCCGCCCACCACGCTGCGGTGCACCATCACCGGCCGGTCGCCGCCGTCGTGGCGCAGGTCGAAGCGCTCCGGCTGGAAGTAGTCCACCTGCACGGTCGACAGGGTCGCCTCACGCCCCGCCGGGTCCGCGATCTGGATGTCGATCTTCGGGCCGTAGAAGGCGCCTTCGCCGCGCTCCTCGTCGAAGGCGCGCCCGCGCCGTACGAGCACCTCCCGCAGGATCGCCTCCGCGCGGTCCCACATCCGCGCGTCGTCGACGAACTTGGCGCCCTCGCCGCGCAGCGACAGCCGGTAGCGGGCCGCCCCGACGCCCAGCTGGGCGTGCGCCGCCTCGATCAGGTCGAGCGCGGCCGACACCTCGCCGGACGCCTGCTCGGGCCGGCAGAACACGTGCCCGTCGTTGAGCTGGATGGCCCGTACCCGGCTCAGCCCGCCGAGCACGCCCGACAGCTCCGAGCGGTACATGCCGCCCAGCTCCGCCAGCCGCAGCGGCAGGTCACGGGCCCCGCGCTGCCGGGAGCGGTAGACGAGCGCGTGGTGCGGGCACAGGCTCGGCCGCAGCACGAACTCCTCCCCGCCCACCCGCATCGGCGGGAACATGTCCTCGGCGTAGTGCGCCCAGTGCCCGGACCGCTCGTACAGCTCGCGTTTGCCCAGCACGGGCGAGTTGACGTGCTGGTAACCGGCGCGGCGCTCCAGCTCGTACACGTAGTCCTCGACGGCCTTGCGGACGGCGGCGCCCGCCGGCAGCCAGAAGGGCAGCCCGGAGCCGATCAGCGGGTCGGTGTCGAAGACGCCCAGCTCACGGCCGAGCCTGCGGTGGTCATTCATGATCGTCCTTTGCGTGGAAAGGGCGAACGACCGATCTTCCCGGGCATTCGCCCGGGAGCAGGAATCAGCGCGCCGGGACGAGGTCCGGCGTCGTCGTGACGAGAGCGCGCTGCATGGGTCCGACGATACAGCCTGACTCCGGACACCGCCCGCGGAAAAGATCTCGGTGGTATAAAGAACCGTGGCCGAGATCACCTTGAACGTCCGCCAGCTGAGTGCGTTCGCCGAGGTCGGCTACCAGGTGGCCGCCGGAGCCGGTGGCCACGGCCCGCGCGAGGCCCACAGCGCCCACGGCGCGATGGCCGCGCTGCGCGAGCTGGTGCCGGTCGACGCCTACGAGTTCGTCGCCTACGACCCCGCCACGGGCCGCCACCGCAGTGTCGCCTCCGACGGCCACGGGCGCCTCGACGGCGACGCCGCGGAGGAGTACACCGCGCTGGAGGCCTACCGCAGGGCGGTCGCCACCCGCCGGCCGGTGGCGATGCCGCAGCCGGGCACCGAGCGCTACTTCCGCCGCCACCTGGAACCCTACGGGTGGCGGGCAGGGCTGACGGCGCCGCTGTTCCTGGCCGAGGGGCGCTACACCGGCCTGCTCCACCTGGCCACCCGCGGCGCGTTCCCCGCGCGGACCGCTCCGCTGGTGACGGCCGTCAGCCCGATGCTGGCGCACGTCACCGACCTCACCCGGTGCGTGATCGACCCGGTGGGGCTGCCGCCCGGGTTCAGCGCGGTCGCCTTCGACCGGGCCGGCACCCTGCGCGAGGTGCCCGGCCGGCCGGTCTCCGAAGCGCTGCGCACCGAACGGGCGATGGCCGCGTACGCGCGCGCCTTCATCGACTCGCGTGAGCTCGGCCGCCACGGCCTCTGGCTCGACCGGCGCGGGCAGTGGCGCGAGACCCGGCTGCTGCGCGCCGGCGTCGGCTACCAGGGCTCGGTGCAGGGCGCGGTGGTGGCCGAGCGGCCCTGCTCGCTCCCGTACGAGCTGACCGGGCGCGAGATCGACGTGCTCACCCGGGTGGCGGCGGGCGACTCCAACCCGCAGATCGCCGCCGCGCTCGTGCTCAGCGTCCGCACCGTCACCACGCACCTGGAGCACATCTTCGCCAAGCTGGCCTGCGACAGCCGCACCCGGCTGACCACCAAGGCGCTGGCGGAGGGCCTGTGCCGGCTCGACGTCTGACCGGCCCTGTCCGCGCCTAGACCCGTTCGGCGGTCCAGCCGGCCGGGACCGTCACGAGCAGCAGCTCGAACCAGACCGTCGTCGTCCCGTCGCCGCGGGTGTAGCCCCAGCGGTGGCTGAGCGCCTCCAGCATCGGCAGCCCGCGCCCGCCCGTGGACCGCAGGTCGGCGCCGCACGCGCACGGCGGGCCGTCCGAGCCCGCGTCCTCCACCGACACCAGCACCGTCGCCCCCTGGCCGGCGTCGCCGCTCGCGCGCAGCCGGACCGTGAACGTGCCGCCGGCGCCCGAGCGGGTGTGCAGGACCGCGTTGGTGGCCAGCTCGCTGGTCAGCAGCGCGCAGTCGTCGTGCAGCGGGTGGTCGCGGCCGAGCGTGTCGGCGACCAGGCTTCTGGCCCGCGCGACCGCCGCCGGGTCTCCGGGGAAGCGGACCTCGAGGTCCTGCTCGGGCTGCTGAACGTCCGGTCCTGCCACGCTGACCCCCTGTTTCGGCGACGTTGTTCGACGCGCGAACCCGCGCTCACGGGTTATCGCGAAAAGGTAGGAATCGCCTTTCCGCGCCTCGCCTGTCGGGAAGCCGCTCCGGACCTTGTACGCTGCGATCGACGAGTCGACTAGGAGGAGTGCCTGCGTGAGCAGCCTGGAGGCCGTCTGGGTGCAGCGGTACGACCACCCGGGGGCATCGGTCGTGACCGGCGTTTTCGACATCCTGCACGTGGGCCACGTGCGCTATCTCGGCGCGGTGGCGGCCCGCGGGCTGCCGCTGGTCGTCGGCGTCGAGGACGACCCGCGCGTACGGGCATGGAAGGGCCCGTCGCGGCCGTTCAACCCGGCGGCGGAGCGGGCCGAGGTGCTGGCCGCGCTGCGCGCGGTGACCGGCGTGTTCATCGTCACCGGCCCGCCCGAGGCGCACGGGCCCGAGGACTACATCGACCTGCTGGCGCCGATGCGGCCGGGCGCGCTCGCCCACACCGCGGGCGACCCGCACGCGGGCGGCCGCCGCGCCGCCGCGGCGTTGCTGGGGGCCGACTGCTGGGAGATGGAGGCCATCCCCGACCGCTCCACCACCCGCATCGTCAACGCGGCCGGCAAGGGTTAGGGCGCCGGGGCGGCGGGGCGTGGTCGCGTGACCTTCGTGGACCTGACGGCCGATCGGCTCGCGCGCGGGGTCACCGACCTGCTGGCCCCGCAGGTGCTGGTGATCGCCATGCCGCCGGCCATCGGCCTGCTCGCCCAGGGCTGGGCGGGGGCCGCGTGGGGGCTGGTGGCCTCGGCGCTGTGCGGCGGCGTCCCCGCCGCGGTGATCGCCGCCGGAGTGCGCTCCGGCCGCCTCGACTCCCACCACATCGTGGACCGCGCCCGCCGGCCGGGGCCGCTGCTCGCCGCCGTGGCCGGGGTGCTGGGCGCGCTGGTGCTGCTGGCCTGGCTGGGCGCGCCCCTGCTGCTGATGGCCGTCGTGACCGCGATGCTCGCCGCGCTGGCGGTGACCGTCCCGGTCACCCTCCGATGGAAGATCTCCTTCCACGCCGCGGTGTGCGCCGGCACGGTCGTGGTGCTGGCGTACGTGCTGCCCGCCGCGCCGGTCCTGTCGGCCGGGGCGGCGGTGGTGGCGCTGGTCTGCTGGGCCAGGGTCCGGCTGACGCACCACACCCCTGCCCAGGTGGCGGTGGGCGCGGCCGTGGGGGCGCTCGTCACGTGGGCGACGCTGACGGCCTTCGGCGTGGACTGACAGCGGAATAAGCTCCGCGCGCGCCGGGGTTGCCGGGGTATGGACGCCGTGAGCCGTGGCCGGGTCCGCGTCGAGGGCTCGGCCAAACGTGTCAGGACCTATCTGGGCGGGCATCCCGCCGCCGACACCACCCGCGCCCTGCTGGTGTGGGAGATCCCGTACTACCCGACGTACTACCTCCCGCTGGAGGACGTCACGGCCGAGCTCAAGCCCACGGGCGCCGTCGAGCGCTCGCCGAGCCGGGGTGACGGCCTGGTGCACACCGTGGCGGCGGGCGGCAAGGAGGCGGCCGGCGCCGCCCTCACCTTCCCGGACTCGCCGCTGGAGGCGATCAGGGGGCACGTCCGCTTCGCCTGGGACGCCATGGACGCCTGGTTCGAGGAGGACGAGCAGGTGTACGTGCACGCGCGCAGCCCGTACACCCGCGTCGACATCCTGCCCAGCTCCCGCCACGTCCGGGTCGAGGTGGGCGGCGTGACGGTGGCGGACTCGCGGCACGCCCGCATCCTGTTCGAGACCGGCCTGCCGCCCCGCTACTACCTGCCCAAGACGGACGTCCGGCTGGACCTGCTGGAGCACACCGGCACGGTGACCCGCTGCCCGTACAAGGGCACCGCCGAGTACTGGTCGGTCAACGGCGAGCCGGACCTGGCCTGGTCGTACCCCACCCCGCTGCCGGAGAGCGGGCGCGTCGCCGGGCTGATCGCCTTCTACGACGAGAAGGTCGACACCTACGTGGACGGGGTGCTCCAGGAGCGCCCGAAGACGCCGTTCGGTTGACAGGGCGCCGCCTTTCCACCACTCTTTCACTACTTCATTAGTGAAAGGGTGCTATGTGGAGTTCCAGTTGGACCGCGGGTCCGGAGTGGCGACGTACCTTCAGCTCGTGCACCAGGTCAAGCAGGCGCTGCGGCTGGGCACGCTGCGTCCCGGCGACCAGCTTCCCACCGCGCGCGAGGTCGTCGAGAAGCTGGCGATCAACCCCAACACCGTGCTCAAGGCCTACCGCGAGCTGGAACGCGAAGGGCTGGTGACGGGCCGGCCCGGCCTGGGCACGTTCGTGGAGCGCGGCGTGGGCGGGGCCGGCCTCGCCGAGCACGCGCGGCTGCGGCGCGGGCTGGCAGCCTGGGTGCGCGAGGCCAGGGACGCCGGGCTGGACCAGGAGGACCTGCGGGCGCTGTTCGCCGCCGTGCTGTCCGACACCGCGCTGTCCGACGGCCAGCGGGAGGGCGCCGGGCGGGAGGGCGCGGCATGAACGCGCCGATCCTCGAGGTGACGGGGCTGGGCATGCGGCGGCGGCGCCGCTGGGCGCTGCGCGACTGCTCGCTCGCCGTGCCCGCCGGCCGGGTCGCCGCGCTGGTCGGCCCCAACGGGGCCGGCAAGTCCACGCTCATGCTCGCCGCCGTCGGCCTGCTCGCCCCGGAGCGGGGGAGCGTGACGGTACGGGGGAGCGTCGCCTTCGTGGCCCAGGACAAGCCGCTGTACGAGTCGTTCACCGTCGCCGAGACGCTGGAGTTCGGGCGGCGGACGAACCTCCGGTGGGACGGCGAGGGCGCGCGGGACCGGCTGGACGCGCTGGGCGTCCCCCTCGGCGCCAGGGCCGGCCGGCTGTCCGGCGGGCAGCAGGCGCAGCTCGCCCTCACCCTGGCGCTGGCCAGGATGCCCGACCTGCTGGTGCTGGACGAGCCGCTGGCCAATCTCGACCCGCTGGCCCGGCACGACGTGATGCGCACGCTCATGGGCGAGGTGGCCGCGCGCGGGCTGACCGTGCTGCTGTCGTCGCACGTGGTCGCCGATCTGGAGGAGACCTGCGACTGGCTGGTCCTGCTCAACGGCGGCAGGCTGCAGGTCAGCGGCGACATCGACGACCTGCTCGCCGGGCATCTCGTGCTTTCCGGCCCGGCCGGGGACGCTGAGGGCCTGGACGCGGTCTCCGCCTCCGTGACCGGCAGGCACGCCACGCTGCTCGTCCGCGGCGAGCGCGCGCCGGACCCGCGCTGGAGCGCCCGCCGGCCGACCCTGGACGAGCTGGTCATGGGCTACCTGCGCAGCCCGGCGACCTCGGCGCTGCCCGGCCCCGTGGCGGTGGAGCGATGATCTGGGTCACCTGGCGCCAGCACCGGGCGCAGCTCCTGGTCACCGCCGGCTTCCTCGTCGTGCTCGGGCTGCTGCTGCTCAGCTCCGCGACCGAGGCCCGGAGCTTCGTGTCCCGCTACCTCCCTGGCCACTGCCCTGGGGGCTCCGACTTCTGCGCGTCGGTGGAGGTGGCGGTCGGGCTGGGGGAGCGCTACGACGCCGTCTACACGCTGTTCGGCTGGATGCCGCTGGTGCTGCCCGCGCTGATCGGCGCGTTCTGGGGGGCGCCGCTGCTCGGCAGGGAGTACGAGCGCGGCACCCACCGGCTCGCCTGGACGCAGGGGATCCCGGTGCGGCGCTGGCTCGCGGTCAAGCTCGGCCTGCTGGGCGGCGCGGTGGTGGCCGGCGGGCTGCTGCTGTCGCTCATGGTGGGCCTGTGGCGGCCGGTGTTCCGTGAGGGGATCGACTCCGGGTTCGGCAACATCGGGGTGTTCAACATGACCGGGGTGGCTCCCGCCGCGTGGTGGTTGTACGCGTTCGCGCTCGGCGCCTGCGCCGGGGCGCTGCTGCGGCGCACCCTCCCGGCGATGGCGCTGGTGGTGGCGGGGGTGGCGGTCACCATGGTCGCGCTGTTCGGGCTCAGCGACCACTACGCCGTGCCGGAGCGGGCCGTGCTCACGGACGCCGTCGTGCTCGACGACCCCGACGCCCGCCTCGTGGACGCCGGCTGGATCGACCCTTCGGGGCGGGCCGTCGACGCCCCCACGGGATGCGAGCGCCCCTTCGACGGCAGGAGGACCGAGGCGTGGCACGCCTGCCTGTTCACCCAGGGCTACACCTACGCAGTCAGCTACCACCCGCCGGAGCGGTTCTGGCGCTTCCAGTGGACCGAGGCGGCCATCCTGACGGCGGCCTCCGCCCTGCTGATGGCCGGGACCGTGCGCCCCCGGGGGGGGGGCCCCGGGGGGGGGGCCGGTCGGGCGAGGCGTGCCGGAAGGGGTCGTCGC
>NZ_JAPNNL010000105.1 GCF_027620315.1 Nonomuraea corallina
GCGAGGGCCGGGTGGGCGTGCTGGTCCCGGACGCGGCGCACGCCCCGGCGGCGGCGCTCTTCCCGGGCCAGGACCTGGACGCGCCGGTGGCGGTGCTGACCGTGACGCAGGCCAAGGGGCTGGAGTTCGACGCGGTGGTCGTGCTCGACCCCGCGGCGATCCTGGCGCAGTCGCCGCGGGGGGCGCAGGACCTGTACGTGGCGATCACGCGGGCGACGCGGCGGCTGACGGTGGCCTGCGCGGGCCCGCTGCCTTCCGCGCTGTCCCGCCTGACGACCGAATCTACTTTGTAAAGGCGCCGGGCCGGTGACCGCGGCGCTCCCGCGTACGGGCCGGCACCCGGCTACGACGCCCCGTGCAGCTGGGCGGCGGCCTCGTGCAGGCGGACGGTGACGTGGTGCAGGCAGCGGAGCGTCTCGGTGTCGAGATGGCTCATGATCCGGCGGTACTCCCGCAGGCCGGCGTCGTTGATCTCTTCCAGGAGGGTGTGCCCGGCGGGGGTGAGCTCGACCCGGCGCACCCGCCGGTCCTGGGGGTCCTCGTGCCGGCTGACCAGGCCGTGGGCGACCAGGCGGTCGACCAGCCCGGTGACGGTGCCGAGGGTGACGCCGAGGGTGTGGGCGAGGTCCTGGCCGGTGGCCGAGCCGTTGTCGGCGACGAGCATGATGACCTTGAGCTGGCGCATGGTGAGGTTGGACGCGAACAGCGGCGACTGGTGACGGGCGAGGGCCCGGCCGAGGTCGCGCTGGATCTGGATGATCTGGTGGATCAGGTCGTCGCGTTCGTCGTTCACGTGCACCTCTCGCTTCCTGAGAAGGTTATCAGGAACGTCGTATGACGTTAAATATTCGTCCAAGGCGAAGTGTTAGTCTGGGGCCGACATCTTGAAGGGAACGACTCCATGACCGCACTCGCCCGGTTGAGCCTGGCCAACCGCAGTCTTGTGATCTTGATGGCGGTCGTGCTCAGCGCCTTCGGCCTGTTCACGATCCCGCAGCTGAAGCAGCAGTTGCTGCCGTCGCTGAGCTTTCCCGGCGCCTTCGTGGTGGCGGCCTACCCGGGCGCCTCGCCCGACATCGTCGAGGAGCAGGTCACCGAGCCGCTGGAGGACTCCTTCCAAGGGCTGGCGGACATGGAGTCGATGACCTCGACGTCGAAGGAGGGCCTGGCCCAGATCCAGGTCGCCTTCACGTACGGCACGGACGTGGACTCGGCGGTCAGCCGGATGCAGCAGGCGGTCAACCGGGTCCGCCCCCAGCTGCCGGCGACGGTCGATCCGCAGGTGGTGGCGGGCAGCACCGACGACATCCCGGTGCTGGTGCTGGCCGTGGGCGACGGCGGCGACCCCAGGGAGATGGCCGACAAGCTGACCGGCATCGTGCTGCCGGAGCTGCGGGCGATCGACGGCGTGCGCGAGGCGCAGCTGACCGGCACCCGCGACGAGGTGGTGACGATCACGCCGGATCTCGGGAGGATGGCGCTGGCCGGGGTGTCGGCGGCGCAGATCCCCGAGGCGCTGCGCGCCAACGGCACGCCGATCCCGGCCGGCTCGGTCGTGGAGGACGGCACGTCGCTGACGGTCCAGGTCGGCACGCGGGTCGACTCGCTCAAGGACATCGAGGACCTCTACCTCGCCCCCGCCCAGCCCTCGGCGGGCCAGCCCCAGACCGGCCGGCCCCAGACCGGTCAGCCTCAGGCCGGTCAGCCTCAGGCCGGTCAGCCGCAGAACCCGCAGCAGGCCGTCCAGCAGAGCGCGCCGAAGCCGGTCAGGCTCGGTGACGTGGCCACCGTGGAGCGCGGCCTGGCCGACGCCACCACGATCACCCGCACCGACGGCAACACCAGCCTGGGCGTGTCGGTCACCATGGTCCCCGACGGCAACGCGGTCGCGATCTCCCACGCCGTGCAGGACAAGCTGCCCGACCTGAACCGGGCGCTCGGCGACGGCTCCGACACCGCGATCAGCGTCGTCTTCGACCAGGCCCCGTACGTGGAGGAGTCGATCGCGAGCCTCGCCACCGAGGGCATCCTCGGACTGATCTTCGCGGTGCTGGTCATCCTGGTGTTCCTGCTGTCGGTGCGCTCCACGGTGGTGACTGCGGTGTCGATCCCGCTGTCGGTGGTCATCGCGCTGCTGGCGCTGTGGCTCGGCGACTACTCGCTCAACATGCTCACGCTGGGCGCGCTGACGATCGCGATCGGCCGCGTGGTGGACGACTCGATCGTGGTGCTGGAGAACATCAAGCGCCATCTCGGCTACGGCGAGGCCAAACGGGCGGCGATCCTGACGGGCGTGCGCGAGGTGGCGGGCGCGGTCACGGCGTCGACGCTGACCACCGTGGCGGTGTTCGCGCCGATCGCGATCGTGGGCGGCATGGTGGGCGAGCTGTTCGCGCCGTTCGCGATCACGGTGACGGTGGCGCTGCTGGCCTCGCTGGTGGTGTCGCTGACCGTGGTGCCGGTGCTGGCCTACTGGTTCCTCAAGGCGCCGAGGCTGACGCCGCAGGAGGCCGAGGAGCAGCGGCGCAAGGCCGAGGCGGCGGAGCTGCGCTCGCCGCTGCAGCGGGCCTACCTGCCGGTGCTGCGCTTCGCCACCCGCTTCAAGGTGGTGACGCTGCTGATCGGGGTGGCGGTGTTCGCGGCCACGATGGGCATGGCGGGCAGTCTGCAGACGAACTTCCTGGACTCCACCGGCCAGGACACGATCGCGATGAGCCAGCGGATGCCGGCGGGCACCGACCTGAAGACCACCGACGAGGCCGCCGCCAAGGTCGAGGACGTGCTGGACGAGGTCGACGCGGTCGAGTCGTACCAGGTGAACGTGGGCGGCGGGAACGCCATGATGGGCGGCACCGGCGGCGGCACCGACCGCGCCTCCTACTCGATCACCATCAAGGACGGCAGCGACACCCCGGCGGTGGAGCAGGAGCTGCGCGAGCGGCTGGCCAAGGTCTCGGGCATCGGCGAGGTGACGGTGGGCGGCGCCTCGGCCGCCGGGTTCTCCACCGACAGCGTCGAGGTGATCGTGAGCGCCCCCGACCCGGACGCGCTGCGCTCGGCCGCCGACGCGGTGGCCGGCGCGATGGGCCAGGTGGCGGGCCTGCGGGACGTGACCTCCAACCTGGAGACGAGCGCGCCGCGCATCGAGGTGCGGGTCGACCGGGAGAAGGCCGCGGCGCGCGGCCTGAGCGAGGCGCAGATCGGGCAGACGGTGGCGCAGGCGTTCCGCGGCGCGCCGCTGGGCGAGCTCACGCTCGACGGCCGCCCGAGTGACCTGGTGCTGCGCGCCGGCGAGGCGCCCGACGACGTCAAGGCGGTGCGCGACCTGCGGCTGCCGACGGCGTCCGGGCTGGTGAAACTGTCGTCGGTGGCCGACGTCGAACGGGTCGACGGCCCGACCCAGATCACCCGGATCGACGGCGAGCGCTCGGCCACGGTCTCGGCCAAGGCCACGGCCGCCGACCTGGGCAGCGTCACCCAGGAGCTGACCCGCGAGCTGGACGCGCTCAACCTGTCCGCGGGCGCCGCCTACGAGATCGGCGGCGCGTCGGCCGACCAGGAGGAGGCCTTCGCCGACCTGGGGCTGGCGATGCTGGCGGCGATCGCCATCGTCTTCATGATCATGGTGGCGACGTTCCGGAGCTTCGTCCAGCCGCTGATCCTGCTGGTGTCGATCCCGTTCGCGGCGACCGGCGCGGTGGGGCTGCTGGTGGCCACGGACACGGCGATGGGCGTGCCGGCGCTGATCGGCATGCTGATGCTCATCGGCATCGTGGTGACGAACGCGATCGTGCTCATCGACCTGATCAACCAGTACCGCGAGCAGGGCATGGGCGTCGTGGAGGCGGTCATCGAGGGCGGACGCAGGCGGCTGCGCCCGATCCTCATGACGGCGGTGGCGACGATCTGCGCGCTGATGCCGATGGCGCTGGGCGTGACGGGTCACGGCGGGTTCATCTCGCAGCCGCTGGCGATCGTGGTGATCGGCGGGCTGATCAGCTCGACGCTGCTGACGCTGGTGCTGGTGCCGACGCTGTACACGATGGTCGAGCGGGGCAAGGAGCGCCTGCGCCGCACCCCGGCCGCGCCGCGCCCCGAGACGAAGGTGCTGGAGACGGCCGCCCCCTGACCGGCTTGTCCGTACGGCCGCCCGTGGCCGGCTCCTCCTGGAGGCGGCCTGTCACGGGCGGGCCGCGGCGCGGCGGCTTGATCGAAGACCTAGATGTGGCTGAAGAACGAGTGGCTCAACGGGACGGTGTTCACCATTCGTGCTGAAGCCCACCTGGAGGTTGTCCGCTATATCGAGGAATTCTAGGTCCTTGCCCCGTTCAACGGCGGGCCCGGATTCCTATGACCAGCAGACCGACCGCGCTGCCGTATCCGATCACCGGCAGCAGACGCCACACCAGCCAGGGAAGTTTTCCTTCCCAGCCCGCACAGCCGAGCACCATGAAGTACGAGAACGCAATGAGCGCCCAGTCGAGGGCGACCACCACCACGACCAGGAGAGCCAGCAGCCCCACCAGCGTGCTGAGCTTGCGCCCCGCCCAGGTGGCGACCAGGGCGGACAGTAACGTGGTCACCAGGGGCAGGCTGTTGAGCACTAGAGCATGCTCAAGCACAGGTTCACGCAGACGCATCCATGTCCAATGGAGATCGGACCACAACCCCGCCATGCCTAACGGAAGTGAACCATGACCAGCGCAGCCTGCAGCACCATCCCCCTCGAAGAAGAGCGCCGGCAACCACAGGGACAGGAAACTCGGTAGGCACACCACCGGTGCGCCCCACCACCATCGCAGATAGTGCCATCTGGTCATACATCCGCCTCTCCCTCATGCATGATCGACAACGGAAGCGAAAGAGCTGCTGACGCCGGCAGCCGCACCCTGAGCGGCCGTACGGAGCCCGGCGGTCAGGCCAGCTCGTAGATCAGCAGGGCGCCGTCGGCGCGGCGGGCCAGCGCCCACAGCACGGTGGTGCCCGGCCGCGGGACGACGTCGACGAACCCCGTCCTGCCTCCCGCCGGGGGCAGCGTGGACCGGGTCCAGCGGCCGTCGCGGTAGTTGAGCACGTACGGCCGGCCGTACGCGGGATTGACGGCCAGCCACACGCCACCGACCGGGTCGGCGCGGGCGGGCAGCCAGGCCGGCTCCGGCGGCAGCCGGCGGCCAGTCCAGGCGGCGCCGTCCCAGTGCGCGACCAGCGCCCGGCCGGGAGGTCCGCACGGCGCGGACGACACCGCCGGGCCGGCCGTCTCCTGCCCGATCAGCCACGCGTCGCTCCCCGACCGGGCCGCGATGTCGTGGAAGCCCGGGGCGGGCGGGCAGGGGCGGCACGGGCACGGCGGCGGCCCAGCCCGAGCCGTCGCGCCGGATCCCCGCGCTTCCTTCCCACGGCCGGTGCGTCCACCGCCCGCCGGCGAGCTGGAACGGGCGGCCCCCGGCGAACAGCCACAGCCAGAGCAGCCAGGAACCTCATGCCCGATCATGATAGGCGCGCCCGCGAACCGCCGCCCGGGGTTCCGCACGCCTGTCGTCACCCCTGCCGTGCCGCCCGGCCACCTGGACATACACTTGTCCAACGTGACTTCCAAGCCGCGCATCCCCGACGTCCTGGCCGCCCGATACGCCTCCGCCGAGCTGGCCCGCCTGTGGTCCCCCGAGCACAAGGTGATCGCCGAGCGGCGGCTGTGGCTGGCGGTGCTGCGGGCGCAGGCGGAGCTGGGCGTGGCGGTGCCCGACGGCGCGATCGGCGACTACGAGAAGGTCGTCGACCGGGTCGACCTGGACTCGATCGCGGCGCGCGAGCGGGTGAGCCGCCACGACGTCAAGGCCCGCATCGAGGAGTTCAACGCGCTGGCCGGGCACGAACAGGTCCACAAGGGCATGACCTCGCGCGACCTGACCGAGAACGTCGAACAGCTGCAGATCCGCGACAGCCTCCTGCTGGTCCGCGACCGGGTGGTGGCGCTGCTCGCGCGCCTGGCCGAGCTCGCCGCCCGCTACGGGTCGACCGTGCTGGCCGGCCGTTCGCACAACGTCGCCGCCCAGGCCACGACCCTCGGCAAGCGTTTCGCCGGCGCCGCCGACGAGCTGCTGGTCGCCTACCGGCGGCTGGAGGAGCTGATCGCCCGTTACCCGCTGCGCGGCGTCAAGGGCCCGGTCGGCACCGCCCAGGACATGCTCGACCTGCTCGGCGGTGACCACGCCAAGCTGGACGCGCTGGAGGAGCGGGTCTCGGCCCACCTGGGCTTCGGGCACCGGCTGACCAGCGTCGGCCAGGTCTACCCGCGCTCGCTCGACTACGAGGTCGTCACCGCGCTCGTCCAGCTCGCCGCCGCCCCGTCCTCGCTGGCCAGGACGATCCGGCTGATGGCCGGCCACGAGCTGGTCACCGAGGGGTTCAAGGAGGGGCAGGTCGGCTCGTCGGCGATGCCCCACAAGATGAACACCCGTTCCTGTGAGCGGGTCAACGGCCTGGCGGTGGTGCTGCGCGGCTACGCCTCCATGGTGGGGGAGCTGGCCGGCGACCAGTGGAACGAGGGCGACGTGTCCTGCTCGGTGGTGCGCCGGGTGGCGCTGCCCGACGCGTTCTTCGCCTTCGACGGGCTGGTGGAGACCATGCTGACGGTGCTCGACGAGTTCGGCGCCTTCCCCGCGGTGATCTCCGCCGAGCTGGGCCGCTACCTGCCGTTCCTGGCCACGACCAAGATGCTCATGGCGGCGGTCCGCGCCGGGATGGGCCGCGAACGGGCGCACGAGCTGATCAAGGAGCACGCGGTGGCGGCGGCCCTGGCGATGCGGCAGAGCGGCGCGGCCAACGAGCTGCTCGACCGGCTGGCCGGCGACGAGCGGTTCCCGCTGGACCGGGCCGAGCTGGAGGCGCTGCTGGCCGACCGGGTGTCGTTCACCGGCGCCGCCGCCGGCCAGGTGCGGTCGGTCGTCGAGCAGGTGGGCCGCGTGGTGGCCGGGCATCCCGACGCGGCCACGTACCGCCCGGCCGCGATTCTGTGACCAGCGGGTTCGTGACCCGCGGGTTCGTGATCGGCGAGGTCGGTGACCGGTGAGGATCCACGAGCTGGTCTCGCTCGGCGGGCTGCGGGCCGCGTGCGGTGACGACGACCTGGTGATGTGGAACGCCCAGGACCTCGGCCTGCCCCGGCTTCCGCCGGGTTTCCCGCCCCGGCCGGGCCCGGCTCGGGCGTGGGCGGCGGGCGGCGCGGTCGTGGCGGCGGCGCCCATGGTGTCGCGGCGCGACCGGCTGGCGGTGTGGGGGGAGGCGGCCGACGCGGCCGACCTGGTCCGGCACGCGCTGGCCGAGCTGGGGCCGTCCTACCGGCCGTGGGGCGAGCGGGAGCTGATGGCGCAGCTGACGGCTAAGGTGGACGGGCTGGAGGTGGCGGGCGCCTTCTCCTGGATGACCCTGCCCACCGGGACGGACCCGCTCGCCGCGCTTCCCGGTCCGGCCCGTGCCCGTGACATGAGTGCCCGTGACATGAGTGCCGGTGAGGTGGATGCCGGTCCCGCCCGTGCCGGTGGGGTGGCGGCCGGCGAGGTGGGCTGGCTGCGCGCGGCGGACGCGGGGGAGGTGGCCGCGCTGCTGGCGGCGGACGCGCCCGACTCCTACGCGCGACCCGCCGACCCCGGGGTGCGCCGGTGGGCGGGGCTGCGGGTGGACGGGGTGCTGGCGTCGGTGGCCGCCGACGCGTGGCCTTCCCCGTCGGCGGGGCTGCTGGCGGGGGTGGCGACCAGGGCCGCGTTCCGGGGGAGGGGGCTGGCCGAGCGGGTGTGCCGGTGGGTGTCGGCGGAGCTGGTGGCGTCGTACGGGCGCGCGGCGCTCATGGTGGACGACGACAACGCCGCGGCCATCGCCGTTTACCGGCGTATCGGGTACCGGCTGCGGCCGGTGCTGGTCTCCTCCGCGAACCCTTGAGATCTACACTGTAAAGGCGCCCGGTTCGGACACCTAAACCTTCTCGAACCGCCCCAAAAACCACCAACGAGGCCGGGCGCCGGCGAAGCGGGTGATGAGCGGCCCCGCCACGGCCAGCAGGAGCACGTAGGCGGACACCAGCGGCGCCAGCACGGGATGCCGCGCCCCGGCCAGTCCGACGATGACGATGGAGAACTCTCCCCGGGCGATCAGCGCGGCGCCCGCGCGCAGCCGCCCGCGCGGGCCCACCCCGTCGCGGGAGGCGGCGTACCGGCCGGTGAAGATTTTGGTCAGCCCGGTGACGACGGCCAGCGCCAGCGCGGCGGGCAGCACGGGCAGCATGCCGGCAGGCGCCACCGACAGGCCGATGACCAGGAAGAACACCGCGGCGAACAGGTCACGCAGCGGTTCGATGACGGCGCGGGCCCGTTCGGCGAGCTGCCCGGTGAGGGTCAGGCCGACCAGGAAGGCGCCGACCGCCGCCGAGGCGTGCACGTACTCGGCCAATGCCGCCACGACCATGGTGAGCCCGAGCATGCGCAGCATGAGCTGCTCGTTGTCCGGGTGCTCCACGAGCCGGCCGATGTGGTGTCCCCACCGGGAGGAGACGGTGAAGGCGGCCAGCACCGCGCCGACCGCGACGAGCGCGCCCACCGTGGCCTGCCACCAGGTGCCGCCGGAGGCCAGTACGGCCAGCACCGGCAGGTAGGCGGCCATCGCGAAGTCCTCCAGCACCAGCACCGACAGCACCGACGGGGTCTCCCGGTTGCCCAGCCGCCGCAGGTCGCCCAGCAGCCGGGCGATGATCCCGGATGAGGAGATGTAGGTGGCGCCGGCCAGCGCCAGGACGCCGACGCCGTCCAGGCCGAGCCACCAGCCGGCCACGGCGCCGGGGACGGCGTTGAGCAGGTCCACGCCGGCGGAGGGCAGGTGGTGGCGCATGCTCGTGGCGAACTCGGCGGTGGAGAACTCCAGGCCCAGGGCCAGCAGCAGCAGGACGATCCCGATGGAGGCCCCGGCCTGGAGGAACTGCCCGGCGGTGGGGACGTGCGGCACGCCTGCCGCGCCGAACGCCAGCCCGGCCAGGAGGTAGAGCGGGATCGGCGAGAGGGTGGCGCGGCGCGCCAGGGTGCCCAGGACGCTGAGGGCGATCAGGACGAGGCCCAGCTCCAGCAGGAGCGCGAGCGAGACGTGCACCCGCTCAGCCCCTGATGATCCGTTTGGCGCCGTCGATGCCTTCCGAGGTGCCCACCACGATCAGCACGTCGGCGGCCCGCAGCACCTCACCGGGGCCGGGGGAGGCGATCACGTCCGGGCCGCGGACGATCGCCACGATCGAGGCGCCGGTGCGGGTGCGCACGCGCGTGTGCCCGAGCGGGCTGCCGGCGTACGGCGAGGCCGGGGTGACCCTCACCGGCGCGGAGCTCAGTCCGGGCAGTTCCCGGGTCAGGTCGGCGAACCGTTCGGCGATCCGGGGCGCGCCGAAGACCTGGGCCAGCGCCTCGGCCTCGTCCTCGTTCAGCCGGAACAGGGGCCTGCCCGCGTCCGGGTCGTCGCCGCCGTAGCCGACCACCTCGAACTCGCCCGTACGACGGGCCACCACGCCGATCCGGTCGCCCGCCTGCGTGGTGAACTCGTACCGCAGTCCCACCCCCGGCAGCAGCACCTCGTTCACGTCCATGCGGCCATCATCGTCGCAGGCAGGCGCCCGCTGGGGGATGTCGCCGCCGCGCCCGCCCGGCGGGGCCGCGCGGCGTCGGGGGCGGCCGCCTGCCCGTGGCCGGTGCGCCGGGGTTAAATCGGATGAGGTTGCCGGGAACGTCAGGCACAGTGGACGGCGTGATGTCCGATTTCGTGCCTGGTATCGAGTTGTCCCGTGCCTTCTACGGTGAGGTGGTGGCGCCGCTCGTGGCCGGTGTCCCGCACAGTGCCGCGCTGATCGGTCCTGGGTCGGAGGTGCTGGCGTTCGACACGAGCCGCTCGGCCGACCACGACTGGGGGCCGCGGGTGCTGGTGTTCGTGCCCGCGGGGCTGGTGGCGGAGGTGGAGGCGCGGGTGGCCGGCGGGCTGCCGGAGCGGTTCCGCGGTCACGCGACGGTCTTCGACTATCACGGGGAGCGGCGGCCGGGGGTGGTGGTGGCGGAGCTGGGGGCGTGGCTGGGGGATCGGCTGGGGTTCGATCCGCGGCTCGGGGTGAGGCTGCTGGACTGGTTGTCGGCGCCGTGGCAGCGGCTGGCCGAGGTGACCCGGGGGGAGGTGTTCCACGACGGGCTGCCGTCGCCGGTGGGCGGGCTGGAGGCGGCGCGGCGGGCGCTGCGCTGGTATCCGCAGGACGTGTGGCGGTACGTGCTGGCCTGTCAGTGGCGGCGGATCGCCGAGGAAGAGGCGTTCGTGGGCCGGTGCGGCGAGGTGGGGGACGAGCTGGGGTCGGCGGTGGAGGGGGCGCGGCTGGTGCGGGAGGTGATGCGGCTGGCGCTGCTGCTGCGGCGGCGCTACCCGCCGTACGCCAAATGGCTGGGCAGCGCGCTGACGCGGTTGCCCGGTTCGGCGGAGCTGGGGGAGGCGCTGGGGGCGGCGCTGGCGGCCCGGTCGTGGCGGGAGCGGCAGGAGGGCCTGTCGGCGGCGTACCGGAGGCTGGCGGCGTTGCAGAACCGGGTGGGGCTGGCGGTCCGGCTGGACGAGGGGGTGCGGGGGTTCCATGACCGGCCGTTCGAGGTGATCGGCGGGGAGCGGTTCGCGCGGGCGCTGCTGCGGGAGGTGTCGGATCCGCTGGTGCGGGGGTTGCCGGTGGCGGGGTGTGTGGATCAGTTGTCGGATTCGACCGATCTGCTGATGTCGCCGCCCCGGGCGCGCGCGGCGACGGCCGCCGCCCTGGGGCTGGCCGCCTCGCCTTCGGACGGGCTGGTGGCCTGATCCGCAGGGGCGCGTCAGCCGGGCGGCCGTCAGCCGGGTTGGTGGGCGCGGCGGGTGGCCTCGATGACGCGGGTGAGGGCCTGGTGCAGGTCCTGCAGCTCGTCGAGGCTCATGCCGAGGCGGGCGACGATGGCCGGGGGGATCTTCTCGGCTTCGCCGCGCAGTCGGCGGCCTTCGGGGGTGAGGGTGACGCGCAGGGCGCGCTCGTCGGCGCTGCTGCGCTCGCGGTGGATGTAGCCGAGGCCCTGCAGCCGTTTGAGCAGGGGCGACAGGGTGCCGGCGTCGAGCTGGAGCAGCTCGCCGAGCTCCTTGACCGACAGGGGTTCGTGCTGCCACAGGGCGAGCATGGCGAGATACTGCGGGTGGGTCAGGCCCAGGGGCTGCAGCAGTGGCCGGTAGAGGCCGATCACGCCGCGGGAGGCGATGCTGAGCGCGAAGCACACCTGCCGGTCGAGGGCGAGGAGGTCCGTCGCCTCCGTCACAGGCTTCACGCGTGCCCACCTCCGGCTGCCCCTGGTAGATTGGATTGTGCACTAACTATTAGTGTACAAGCAGCTGCCGCGCAAACTGGGGATGCCACGTGTTTTACCGCAAGTCGCTGGAGGAGCGCATCGCCGAGCGCCAGGCCAAGCTCCGGCCGCTGAAGGAGGGCAAGCACTTCGAGCACGGACCGGCCAAGTTCGTGTTCGTCGCCCTCATCGTCGTGGTGGTGCTCATGCACTTCGTCGGCCTGGCGATCGTCATGCGCTTCTACTGATCGGCGAGCAGTCCGGAGGCCAGCCGTTCGGCCCGGGCGCGGCAGGCCGCCAGGGTCGCGGCGGCGCCGGGGCAGGTACTGAGCAGCCGGGTGCCGTGACCGGTGCCCTCGCGCAGTTCCCAGCGGACGGCCCCGCCGGCGGTCTCGTACTCGAGGATCTTGCCCGGTTCGGCGCGGGTGACCGGCCCGGCGGGCGTCCCGGGGATGCCGAACGGCGCGGGCGGAGGCGAGCCGGCCTCGGCCTGGTCGCCGCGAAGGGCCCGCCAGACCTCGATGGCGGTACGGGTGAGCTGGCGTTCGAGCCTGACCGTGCCGCCGGCGAGCTCGCCGGGGATCAGCCCGAGGATGGCCACGTAGTCCTCGTGCAGCCGCGCCAGGTCGCCGGGGGCGGGCAGCGGGCGCTCGTCGAGCAGCGCCGCGAGGGCGGCCGTGCAGGTGTGCCAGCCGGCGGCGAAGCCGGCCGCGCCGAACCGGTCGCCGAAGACGTGGGTGAGGGTCAGCAGGCTGCCGTCGCCGTCGGGGCGGATCTCCCAGCGCAGCTCGTCCTCGCCCCAGGTGTGGGCGAACAGCCGGGGAGGCTCCAGCTCCAGCACCGCGCCGTCGGGGCCGAACCCGTAGCGGACGCGGTCGCCGTCGATGGTCAGCTCGGCCGGGAACCACTGTTTGAGGTGCTCGGGCTCGGTGACGGCCCGCCACACCTTCTCGGGCGGGTGCGGCAGGCGGCGGCGCATCACCAGCTCGGCACGGCCGTCGGGGCGGATCAGCAGGTGGTCGTTCACTCGTCCTCCAGGGGGTGTGCCGGCGCGGGATCGCCGGGCATGGCGTCCAGGTGCCGTTCCAGCCGGTCGAGCCCGGCGCTCCACAGGGCGCGGTACGGGGCGAGCCAGGCGTCGATCTCGGCGAGCGGCTGAGGGCTCAGCTCGTACCAGCGGCGCTGGGCGTCCTTGCGCACGGTGACGAGCCCCGCCTCGCGCAGCACCTTCAGGTGCTTGGAGGTGCCGGGCTGGGACAGGCCAAGCTCGGCGGTGAGCTCTCCGACCAGTCGCGGCCGTTCCAGGAGCAGGTCGAGGATTCGCCGCCGGGCGGGTTCGGCGAGCACGTCGAAACGCATGCCCCTAACATAGCCAACCGGTTATATTCCGGCAATGGTATACAAGAGGGCATTGGACGAACGCTTGTTCGTACACCATGCCGTTCGCCGTCCGACCCGAGGACGCCGAGCGTTGGGGGAGTGCGCTACCGGTCAGTTCCTACCGCATCGTCGTAGTGCTGCCTGGCCTCGTCGATGCGGTCGACGTGGTCGACGCTCCACGTCAACAACGCACGCAGCGTGTCGAGGAGGGATGCGCCCAAAGGCGTCAGCGAGTACTCGACCCGGGCGGGATAGACCGGATAGACCGTGCGGTTGATCAATCCGTCTCGCTCGAGTCCGCGCAGCGTCACGGTCAGCATCCGCTGGGTGATCACATGGATGTCGCGTTTCAGCTCGCTGAACCGCTTGGTGCCGTCCCCGAGCAAGGTGATGACGTAGACGGACCACTTGTCCCCGACCCGGTCGAGCACATCCCGCGCCCGGCAGTAGGGCGACAGTGCGGTGTCCGGCCGGCTGTCCGGCTCGCTGTCCGTCGCCTGGCCGTCTGTCACCGGTCGGCTCATGGTTCCCTCCGTGGTACCGGCGCACTGCAATGTGCCTGCTTGTACGGCTATGGAGCGGCTTCGATACTGGGACGGTTCCTATCAGGAACCGAGATCTCAGAAGGAACTGCTCGGCTCCATCTTCCCGGAAGGCCTCACTCGTGAACAATCCCGCAGCCGTCCGCATCCCCGGCTACCAGGTGGGCACCTGGAACGCGGACCCGATCCATTCGGAAATCGGCTTCAGCGTCCGCCACATGATGGTCAGCAACGTGCGTGGCCGATTCGCCGACTTCGAGGCGATCGTCACCACCGCAGAGAATCCGCTGAACTCCACCGCCCGAGCCGTGATCCGCGTGGCCTCCCTTCATACCGGCAACGACACCCGGGACACGGACCTGCGCTCCAGCGCGTTCCTCGGGGTTGACGAACACCCCGAGATCCTGTTCACGTCGACGGCGATCCGCATGGACGGCGACGCCTATCTGGTCGAGGGCGACCTGACCATCCGGGGCACCCCCAAGCCGGTCACACTACGGGCCGAACCCGGCGGCATCGGCCCTGATCCGTACGGGTCCACCCGGGCCGGCTTCCATGTCACCACCGAGATCAACCGAAGCGACTTCGGCATCACCGGGAACGTCCTCATCGAGGGTGGCGGCGTGGTCATCGCCGACAAGGTGAAGATCGAGATCGAGCTCCAGCTGGTGCTGCAGAAGGATTGAGCCTCATCGGGTCCGGCTCACTCTCGGTTGAATCTACATTGTAAAGCCGGGGGGTTCAGACACCCCAAACACTCCAAAACAGCAACCACGAACAACGACCGCTGAGCAGGCCGATCTCGTCGTAGCGGTGATGCCGACCGGCTGGGCCGCGTGGCCGACGGAGGCTCAAGGGTCCAGCTGGGAGCCTGACGTGGCGTGAGGGGCGATCCGGGCGGGCGGCATGCTGGGGGTGTGGATGATGATCTGCTGCCGATCGGGCGGTTCGCGCGGCTGGGCCGGTTGAGTGTGAAGCAGCTGCGGCGCTATGACGAGCTGGGGGTCTTACGGCCGGCGTGGGTGGATCCGGCGACGGGCTACCGCTATTACCGGGCGTCGCAGGCGCGGGTGGCTTTGGCGATCGGGTTGCTGCGGTCGCTGGACGTGCCGTTGCCGGTGGTGGGGCGGGTGCTGGCGGGGGAGTGGGAGGTGCTGGCCGGGGTGCGGGACGGGCTGGAGGCGGAGCTGGCGCGGCGGCAGCGGACGCTGGCGTCGCTGGAGCGGGTGCTGGAGCGGGGAGTGCCGGTGCCCGAGGTGTCGGTGGTGTCGGAACCGGCGCGGCGGGTGGTGGTGGCCCGGGAGGTGGCGGACGGGCCTGAGGGGATCGGGCGGGCGACGTCGGCGGCGGTGGCGCGGCTGATGGCGGTGCCGGGTGGCGGACTGGATGCCGGACTGGATGCGGGGGAGGGGGCGGTGTGGCTGGCGGGGGTGTTTCCGGTGGAGCTGGATGAGCTGGATGAGGGTGTGGCGGTGGCGGTGGCGCGGCGGGTGCCGGAGGAGTGGTGCGCCGGTGTCGGCTCGCCGGCGGGGGTTCGGGTGGAGGTGCTGGCGGGCGGGGTGTTCGCGGCCGCCCGGCATGTGGGTCCCTACGATCAGATTCCGCTGACGGTGAGCGGGGTGCTGGCGTGGTGCGGTGAGCGGCGGCTGGCGGCGTCGGAGGTGCGTGAGGTGTACGTGTCGGATCCCGCGGTGACGTCGCCGGATCGGCTGGTGACCGACGTGCTGGTGCGGTTCGGGGAGGGGTGAGCCGGTCAGGGGGCGGTGAGGATGAGGGGGCCGTCGTCGGTGATGGCGATGGTGTGCTCGGCGTGGGCGGCGCGGCTGCCGTCGGTGGTGCGCAGGGTCCAGCCGTCGGGGGCGACGCGGTAGCCGGCGGGGCTTCGGCTGAGCATGGGTTCGATGGCGAGGGTCATGCCGGGGCGCAGGATCATGCCGCGTCCGGGGCGGCCGCGGTTGGGGACGTGGGGGTCTTCGTGCATGTGGCGGCCGATTCCGTGGCCGCCGAAGTCGGAGGCGACGGCGTCGGTGCAGTGGTCGCGGGCGGCGACGGTCTGGATGGCGTGGCCGATGTCGCCGATGCGGTTGCCGGGCAGGGCGGCGGCGATGCCGGCGGCGAGGGCCTGGCGGGTGGTGTCGATGAGGTGGCGGTCGGCGGAGTGGGTGGTGCCGACGGTGAAGCTGATGGCGGAGTCGCCGGCCCAGCCGTCGAGGTAGACGCCGCAGTCGACGCTGACGAGGTCGCCGTCGCGCAGGCGGCCGCGGCCGGGGATGCCGTGGACGATGGCGTCGTTGACGGAGACGCAGATGACGGCGGGGTAGGGGGTGGGGGCGAAGCCGGGCTGGTAGCCGGTGAAGGCGGAGGTGGCGTGGGCTTCGGCGATGGTGGTGGCGGCGAGGTCGTCGAGTTCGGCGATGGGGGTGCCGGGGGTGGCGTGGGCGGCGACGGCCTGGAGGGTGCGGGCGACGACGCGGCCTGCTTCGCGCATGGCTTGGAGTTCGCCGGTGGTCTTGATCTCTACCATGGCGATAACTATACCGGTATTTCTATTGGGTTAGACTGGTGGGCATGGTCCGTCCCCCGCTGACCCCGGAAGAGCGCCTGCGCGGCGAGCACCTCGGCCTGCTCCTGCGCGAGGCCCGAGGCGGCCGCAGCATCGCCGAGGTCGCCGCCGCGGCCGGCATGTCCGCCGAGACCCTCCGCAAGATCGAAACCGGCAGGATCGCGACCCCCGCCTTCTTCACCATCGCCGCGCTGGCCGACGTCCTCGGCATCTCCCTGGACCGCCTTGCCGTCGGCACCACCCCGGCCGTCCCCACCTGACCTCCCACGGCGCAAACACCCCGGCCCTCCGGAGAAGGCCGCGGCTTTCAGCCGGAAGAAGGCCGCTTGAGAAGCGGATGGGCGCGCATCGCCACCTCCAGCTCACCCGGCAGCTCGTCGCGGTAGCGGCCCAGCGTCGACAGGTCGCTGTGGCCGAGCACCCGCCGCACCGCGTCCATGTCGACCGCGTCGGCCAGCAGATGCGTCGCCGTCGTGTGCCGCAGCCCGTGAGGGGTGACCGTGCGGCGCCGCTCCGGATCCACCTGCCGCTGCACCCGGTCGATCACCGCCTGCACGTCACCGCGCGCCAGCCGGCGGCCTCGCCACGACAGCAGGAGCGCCTTGTCCGCCGACGCCGGCCGCCCCCGCTCCAGATAGGCCTGCAGCACCCGCGCCACGTCCGCCGGCAACGGCACGTCCCGCGTCCGCCCGCCCTTGCCGAAGATCCGCCAGTAGCGGACGCCGTCGTTGGTGAAGAAATCCTCGACGTTGGCCCGTACCAGCTCCGACACGCGCGGCCCCAGCGTCGCCAGCAGCAGCACGATCAGCCCGTCACGCAGCTCCGTGCGCTGGTCGCGGCGGCCCCGCGCGGGGGGAGGCTGCTCGCCGAGGCGGCGCGCCGCTCCCACCAGCCCCTGCGCCTGCTCGCGGGTCAGCGCCCGCCGCTCCGGCCGCAGCCCGCCCCGCTCGCGGGCGGTGATCGTCGCCACCGTCATCGGGTTGACCTGCACCCAACCGGCGAGCGTCGCATGCTTGAACAGCGCCGAGATCGACCGGCGGAACCGCGCCTGCGACGACGCCGACTGCCCGCCCCCGTCACGCCCGGCCCCGTCACCCACACCCGCCGGACGGCGGCCGTCGGGCTTGCGGGCGAAGGCCAGCAGCACCGCGTCGACGTCCTCACCCGTCAGGTCGTCGAGCACCCGGCCGGGCCCCGCCAGCTCGACCAGGGTGGCGACGTCACGCGCGTAGACCTCCGCGGTGGCCGCCGACAGCGCGCCCGTCGACACCCGGGCCCACACCAGCTCCACGTAGCGGTCCGCCGCCTCCGCCACCGACACCCGGTCGAGCTCCGCAGGCCGCACCCCTCACCCCTCCCGCCAAGATCCAGCAGAAGGAAACGGTAGCGGCCCGCACCGACACTTTCAGATGTCGCGGAACGTCTCGATCCGCGCCCCCAGCGCGTTCAGCCGCTCGGCCAGGTCCTCGTACCCTCGGTTGATCACGTACACGTTGCGCAGCACCGACGTGCCCTCGGCCGCCATCATCGCCAGCAGCACCACCACCGCCGGGCGCAGCGCGGGCGGGCACATCATCTCCGCCGAGCGCCACCGCGTCGGCCCCCCCACCAGCACCCGGTGCGGGTCGAGCAGCTTGACCGACGCGCCCAGCCGGGTCAGCTCCGTCAGATAGATCGCCCGGTTGTCGTACACCCAGTCGTGGATGAGCGTCGACCCCTCAGCGGAGGCGGCGATCGCCGCGAAGAACGGCACGTTGTCGATGTTCAGACCGGGGAACGGCATCGGATGGATCTTGTCGATGGGGGAGATGAGCTTCGACGGGCGCACCGTCAGATCGACCAGGCGGGTGCGGCCGTTGGCCGCCGCGTACTCCTCGCCCCGGTCATGGTCGAGCCCCATCTCCTCCAGGACCGCCAGCTCGATCTCCAGGAACTCCACCGGCACCCGGCAGATCGTCAGCTCCGAGGAGGTGACCACCGCCGCGGCCAGCAGGCTCATCGCCTCCACCGGGTCCTCCGACGGCGAATAGTCGACGTCGCGGTCGATGTGCGGCACGCCGTGCACCGTCAGCGTGGTCGTGCCGACGCCCTCGACGCGGACGCCGAGCTCCTCCAGGAAGAAGCACAGGTCCTGCACCATGTAGTTGGAGGAGGCGTTGCGGATCACTGTCACGCCGTCGTGACGCGCCGCGGCCAGCAGCGCGTTCTCCGTCACCGTGTCGCCCCGCTCGGTCAGCACGATCGCCCGCTTCGGCGACATCGCCCGGTCGACCTCGGCGTGGTAGAAGCCGCCGGTGGCGGTGATGTGCAGGCCGAAGTGCTGCAGCGCCGACATGTGCGGCTGGACCGTGCGCGTGCCGAGGTCGCATCCTCCCGCGTACGGGATGCGGAACACGTCGGTGCGGTGCATCAGCGGACCCAGGAACATGATCACGCTGCGGGTGCGGCGGGCCGCGTCGGTGTCCATCGACTCCAGCTCCAGCCGGGCCGGCGGCACGATCTCCAGGTCGTTGCCCTCGTTGATCCACCGGGCGCGCACCCCGATCGAGGCCAGCACCTCCAGGATCCGGTAGACCTCCTCGATCCGCGCCACCTTGCGCAGGATCGTCCGCCCCGAGTTCAGCAGCGTCGCGCACAGCAGCGCCACGCACGCGTTCTTCGACGTCTTGACCTCGATGCTGCCCGACAGGCGGCGCCCGCCCACGACCCGCAGGTGCATGGGGCCCGCGTAGCCCAGGGAGACGATCTCGCTGTCGAGCGCCTCGCCGATGCGGGCGATCATTTCAAGGCTGATGTTCTGGTTGCCGCGCTCGATCCGGTTGATCGCGCTCTGGCTGGTCGCCAGCGCGTCCGCGAGCTGGAGCTGCGTCCATCCGCGGTGCTGCCGCGCGTCCCGGATCAGCCGGCCGATCCGCACAAGATAGTCATCTGCCACAACAACCCAACCTATCTCACATATGAGATGCTCTCGCATCGGGTCGGGGCGACTCGCCGGACAACTCCCGACCTCCCTCCTGACGCCCGTCCCGATGCCCGTCCCGATGCCCGTCGCGATGCCCGTCCCGATGCACCGCCAGACTCGCCGGCGTACCAGCAGGCCGCCGCCCGTGCACCAGCGCCCGCCGCGCCGCCCCGAACCCCCGCCGGTCACCGAACACGTCGCAGCTCAACTCCGCCAGTTCCTCCGCCCGGTACGCCTCCAACGGCTTACGCCGCTCATCCGCCTCCCGCGCCTCCCGCTTGACCGCCAGCAACCGCGCATACCCCGCACTGGCCGCCAGCTTCCCGGCGTACTCCAGCACCACCCGCTCGAACTCCGGCCGCGACCCCGCCACCACCCGATCCGCCAGCCCCAGCTCCACCGCCTCCTGCGCCCCCACCGGCAACGCCCGCCGCAGCAACCGCCGCGCCTGCCCGGCACCCACCCGCCGCGTCAGCGCGTACGACCACAACTCCCCGCCCGACAACCCCAGCGCCCGATAGTGCGGATTCAGCACCACCCCCGACCGGACCATCACCCGGTCACCCCCCAGCGCCAGCATCACCCCGCCCGCCCCCGCGTCACCGCCCACCGACGTCACCACCAGCTGCCCCGTACAGGCCAGCAGCTCACCGCAGACCCGCCCGAACGCGTCCAGATTCCGCCACGCCTCCAGCTCCGGATGCCGCGCCGCCTCGATCACGTTCAGATGGATCCCGCGCGAGAACACCTCCCCGCCCCGCACCACCAGCACCCGCGTGTCCTGCTCCGCCGCGTACCGCAGCACCGACGCCAGCCGCCGGCACTGACCCGTCGACATCACCCCGTCATAGAAGTCGAAACCCACCACCCCGACCCCCTCACCCCGGTCATAGGTCACCTCGGCGTACCCCGGCCGCTCCGGCACCCCGTCCAGCCGCTCACCGAGCACCATCGCCGCAGGCAGCTTCACCGCCCCCGGCTCCTCGGCCCGCAACTGCCCCACCCACACCGTGCCGTCACCGGTGTGCACCAGCACCGCGCCGTCCTGCCGGCCCGCCACCTCACCCGGCGTCCCCGGCAGCGCCGGCCCCCGATGGGCGTCGAACACCCGCACCCGCAGCCCGCACAGCTCCGCCCCGCCGCCCGGCTCCCCGTCGGCCGCCCGCACCCGCCGCACCACCGACTCCGTCGGCTCCCGCCACGACAGCTCACCCACCTCCACCCGGGGCGGCCCTGCCACCGCCGGCCGCGGGGGAGAGGGCGGCACGAACGCCGGGTCGGCCGCCCTGGCCGCCACCTCCAGCGCCAGCTCCGCGGCCGCCTCCGCCACCGGCCCGTTGTACAGCGCCGACTTGCGCGGCGGCTCCTCCGGCAGCGGGAACACGCGGTACGCCCACACCGGCGAACCCTCCACCTCCGGCCCGCCCTGCACCGCGCTCACCCCCCACTCGCGTTCCCCACCGGCGATCGCCCGGTCCAGCGGCGCCGGGCCGCGGTCACCCGGCGGCCCCGGACGCAGGACGACCGTGCGCACGCCCCGCCACGGCGGCGCCGGCGCACCCTCCGCCAGGCACGGGCAGATCACCAGGTCCGGCTTGGCCAGCTCCACGGCCTCCAGCATCAGCCGCTCCGACAGCGCCAGCTCCACGCTGACCTCGTGCCCCGCCCGCCGCAACGCCAGCCACGTCCGCTGGGCCACCGCGTCGAAGGAGGAGCAGACAAGCAGGATGCGCACAGGCAGATCTTCCTCACCGGGGCTCGCGCCTGCCGGAGGGTCACCACGGCCCCGTCCGGCCCGTACAGGCAAGCATGCTGACACGATCCGGCAAACGCCGGTGACAGAACGCAGCAAAACCGACAAGATCCGCTGTCATCCGTACGATCAATCCAGAACCACCCGGCACCCACTCCCACCCCACGGCAGACACCCCCACACCCACACCAAGCAGGCCACCCATGATCCGCGTCCTGACCTGGAACGTGTGGTGGCGATTCGGCCCCTGGCAAGCCCGCGCCGACGCCATTGCCACCACCCTCGCCACCCTCGACTGCCATCTCATCGGCCTCCAAGAAGTCTGGGCCGACCACCAGCACAACCTCGCCGCCCAACTCGCCGACCACCTCGGCATGCACTACACCTGGACCCCCTCCGACCGCCCCCACCACTGGCACCGCCGCCTGCCCGGCACCACAGCCGACGTCGGCAACGCCATCCTCAGCACCTGGCCCATCATCGACCGCGCCACCCTGCGCCTGCCCACCACAGGCGGCCGCGACGACGGCCGCCAAGCCCTCCACGCCCTCGTCGACGCCCCCACCGGACCCATCGCCTTCTTCACCACCCACCTCAACTCCGCCCCCCACGAATCCGCCGTCCGCCGCGCCCAGGTCGCAGCCCTCGCCCGGTTCGTCGCCGACCACCGCCACCCCACCACCTTCCCCGCCATCCTCACCGGCGACTACAACGCCCTGCCCGACTCCGACGAGATGCGACTCCTCGGCGGCTACAGAACCGCCCCCGCCGTCCCCGGCCAGACCCTCCTGGACGCCTGGGAATACGCCCGCCCCGACACCCCCGCCGCCACCTGGGACCCCGCCAACCCCTACGCCGCCCGGACCCACGAACCACCCGCGCGCATCGACTACATCCACCTCACCCCACCCGGCCCCGGCGGCATCGGACACGTCCGCTCCGTACGCCGCGCCGGCGACCACCCCGTGAACGGCGTATGGCCCTCCGACCACGCCGCCGTACTCGCCGACCTGGCCACCGAGCCGGACCCGCCCTCCTGAACCCGCCCGCCACCAACGGCAGGCGCCGTCACGCCCATCGAGGTGTACGGAGGCCAGCCGTCGCCGATCGGCCAGGGGAGGGGAGGGGCCGCCTGTGCGGCAGGGGCGGTGCGGATACGGGGAGGCGCGCGGAAGCCCGCACCGGGCAGGTCCGCGCGGGCCGGACAGGCGCAGCGGCCGTGATGCGCGGATTGTACGGGCGCGGAGGCACGAGTCGCAGCCTTTTACGCCGCGCGTGCTTCGGTACGCGAAGGTCCTGATACCAGACAGAATCCAGCTTCTGTCTGGTATCAGATGGTTTGTCCGGGTTAGAGGCGGTTGACGAGGCGAGTGGCGGCGCGGTTGCTCATGCCGGTCTCGCCGCGGACGAGGAAGACCGCCTCCTGGATCTGGCCCAGCGCCTTGAGCTCGCGGGCCTGATCGATGATGTCCTGCCGAGGCGTGGGCCGGTTGCGGGGCGCCTTGGTGAGGCGGACGGCCCAGATGATCAGGTAGATGATCGCGACGGTGACGACGAAGGTCAGCGCGATCAGACCTCCGGTGGATATGGCCATGCTCGGCATGTATTGATCGTACGTAAAGAGATCGTCTGGCGGGAGTCAGCGTGGCGGGTGAACTGTGTGGCGTGTTTCTCGCCGGTGCGTGGTCGGGGGCGGTCGCCGGGCTTGGATGCCGGTCGGGGCGGCTCTGTCTGGTTGCTTGATAATGGACATTATGTCAAGTAGAGCGTTTCGGCTGGTCCCCTGTCGCGGGAGTTCGCGAGGCGGGGTGGGTTATCGGGGTATGACGAGGTGACGGGGGCGTTGTCGGGGGGTTGTGATGGATCAGGACAAGGTGAACGCGTTCATGGAGCGGTCGGTGTCCGATCTGGCGGCGACCGATGCGGCGGGTTCGGTCGTGGTCGGTCATCGGCTGGGTCTGTATCGGGCGCTCGCGCGGGGTCCGGTGACGCCGGCGGAGTTCGCCGGGCGTACGGGGTGTCATGTGCGTTATCTGACCGAGTGGCTGCGGGGGCAGGCGGCCGGTGGTTATGTGGGGTTCGATGCGTCGAGCGGGCGGTTCTTCCTGAGTGAGGAGCAGGCGTTCTGTCTGGCGGATCCGGAGGGGCCGAATGTGCCGGCGGCTTTTCTGGTCGCTCTGGGGATGTTGCGGGCGGAGCCGCGGATCACGGAGGCGTTCCGTACGGGTGCGGGTGTGGGCTGGCATGAGCATGAGCCGGATGTGTTCGTGGGGTGTGACGCTTTTTTCCGGCCGGGGTATGCCGCTTCGCTGGTTCCGGAGTGGATTCCGGCGTTGGAGGGGGTGGAGGCGAAGCTGGTGGCGGGGGCTCGGGTGGCTGATGTGGGGTGTGGTCTGGGGTCGTCGTCGATGTTGCTGGCGGAGGCGTTTCCGCGTTCGTCGGTGGTGGGTTTCGATTATCACGCGGAGTCGATCGCGTTGGCGCGGGAGCGGGCCGCTGAGCGGGGGCTGGGTGGCCGGGTGGTGTTCGAGGTGGCGTCGGCGCAGTCTTTCCCGGGTGAGGGTTTTGATCTGGTGACGATGTTCGATTGCCTGCATGACATGGGTGATCCGGTGGGGGCGGCTCGGCGGGTGTGGGGGGCGTTGGCGGCGGACGGGACGTGGTTGCTGGTGGAGCCGTTGGCTTCTGATCGGGTGGAGGAGAATTTCACTGCGGTGGGGCGGTTGTATTACAGCGCTTCGACGTTTTTGTGTGTGCCGAGTGGGTTGTCGCAGTCGGGTGGGTGTGCGTTGGGGGCGCAGGCGGGTGAGTCGGCGATTCGGGGGGTGTTGGCGGATGCGGGGTTCACGCGGTTCCGGCGGGCGGCGGAGACGGCGTTCAATGTGGTGTTCGAGGCGCGGCGGTGAGGTGTGGGGCGGGTTGTGGCGGGGTTGTGGCGGGGTTGCGGCGGGGTTGGTGAGCCGGTTGGGGTGTGGGTGCGTATCTGTGGGTGGGGGCTTCTCCCCCGGTCAGATTGCCCGGTTTTGGTGGTGTCGGATATGACTTATGTGAGATGTGTTACGTCACCATGCGTAATGTTCTGATGGCTTTGGGTTGTTACCGGCTCGTGATGTGATCATGGGGTGGCCGGGATCGCCGCTGGTCGGCGGGGGCGCCGGGCGGGACAGGCTCCTCTCCCCCGCCGGGCGCGGGCGGCGCCGCCGGATGCGGGGCGTGGTTGACAGGGTCGTTGACTTGTCGTTGATTCCTCGTCCTTCGGCGGGCGTGGCCTTTAGGGTGGACTTCTGCTATCGCGCCGCGAGAGGAGCAGCACGTGGGGAACGAGTCCGTGTTATGTCCGGTGTGCCAGGGGGTTCTTCCCGCTGACGGGCGCGAGGCGTATACGCCGCTGCGTGGGCGGTTGATCCTGACGAACGGCTACTGCGCGGGCGGCTGTGCCGAGCGGCGTGCCGCGCATGTGGAGCAGATGCGGCAGCGGATGCCGCAAGGGATGCCGCAGGGTGTGCCGCAGCAGGCGGGTCAGCCGATGCCGGGTGACCCGATGGCGCGGCGGCCTCATGCTCCGGTGGGTCCGGGGGTTTCGCGCTGATCGTGTGGTGAGGAGCCGCCGGCTTTGCGTGCCGGTGGTGGTGTGTGACGGCGGGTCCATGGGTCCGCGCCGGGCTGGGGTGCCCGCGCGGGCGGTGGGCTCGCCGTTTTGTCGTCGGACAGGGTCAGGCCGGGTACGGGCGGATAGGTCAGGGCGGGTACGGGCGGGTCCGGGTGACGGCGGTGGTGGGGAGCGGCCCGTACAGGTGGGGGTAGCCGTTCTCGTGGCGGATGTCGAGTCCGGTGGGGTCGATGTCGAGGACGAGCAGCGGCTGGGTGAGGTGGCTGTAGTAGGTGGCGTGGACGGTGCGGAGCTGGTCCAGGTCGCGGCTGCAGTGGATGAAGCCTTCCTGGTCGAGGGTGCGGCCGAGGGTGGAGATGCGGTACTCCCCCGTGTGCTGGGCGTCGGTCCAGTCGGTGGCGAGGGCGAGATGGTGGATCATGGGGTCCATTCGTGGTCGAGCATCGCGTAGATGAGCTCTGAGGTCCATTCGCCTTTGACGTGTTCGTTGTCGATGAGGTGGGCTTCGCGGCGCATGCCGAGTTTTTCCAGGACGCGGGCGCTGGCGGTGTTGCGGGCGTCGAGGCGGCCGGTGAGGCGGTGGAGGTGGAGGCCGTCGAAGCCGAGGCGGAGCATTTCGCGGGCGGCTTCGGTGGCGTAGCCGTGGCCGTGGTGGTCGGGGTGCAGGACGTAGCCGATCTCGCCTTGGCGGTGGGTGGCGCTGGTCCAGATGAGCAGGCAGTTGCCGATGAGGGCGCCGGTGTCGCGGAGGGTGATGGCGAGGTCGATGGCGTCGCCTTCGGCCAGCAGGGCGGTGCGGCCGGTCTTCTTGTCGAGGAAGGTGCGTACGGCGTCGCGGTCGCGGGGTTCCCAGTAGAGGTAGCGGGC
>NZ_JAPNNL010000106.1 GCF_027620315.1 Nonomuraea corallina
GGTCCGGCGACGCCCGGCCGCACGCGCGGCCATCTCGGTCTTCAGCTCCATGAGTAGTCTCTCCTCGAAACTCATCCGGTCGTTCCTCCCATGACGAAGGGCACGGCCTGGAGCGCCTGCCGGGCCCGGTGCAGCCTGACCCTGGCGGTCCCCTGCCGGATGCCGAGGACCCGCGCGGCCTCCGCCGCCGTGAGCTGGTCGACGACCACCAGCTCCAGCACGGCCCGCTCGCCGTCGGGCAGTCCGGCCAGCGCCTCGAATACCCGCCGTGCGTCGCTCTCGGCGTCGATGCGCTCTTCCAGCCGCGCCACGTCGTCCGCGTCGAGCAGCCGCTGCCCGCCCACCCGGTCGGCCAGCCGCGATTGCCTGAACACCCGGCGCCTCTCGGCCGACAGCGTGTTCCGCGCTACCCCGTACAGCCAGCCCAGCTCCGTTCCCAGGTCGGACCGGTAGGTGTGCGCCGAGTCGAGCACCGCCACGAACACCTCGGCCACCAGATCGGCGACCGTGTGCGGGTCGTCGACGCGGCGGGCGAAGAAACGGGTGACCGCCTCGACGTGCCGCCGGTAGAAGGCCTCGAACGCCACCGGATCGGTGGCGAACTCCGGCCGCTTGCGAGGCACCGGCTCCGCTCCCTTCGTCGGTCCACACCCCTGCTTGGACGGGGAGGACTGGAGCGTTACAGAGGGATTTCTCCGTACGTGTCGCCCGCGAGGACGAGTGCGGCCGCGCCGATCAGGCCCGCCTCCTGGCCGAGCGAGGCCGGCGCCACCCGCAGGCGGCGGGCGAACCCCATCCGGGCATGCTCCCTCAGCGCCTCCTCCAGCGGGCCGAACAGCGGCTCCCCGGCCTGGGAGAGGCCGCCGCCGATGGTGACCAGTTCCAGGTCGCACAGGTGGGTGGCGGAGGCGAGGGCGATCCCGAGCGCCCGGCCCGCCCGGCGCATGGCGGCCACGGCCACCGGGTCCCCGGCCAGCGCGTCCGCCGCCAGCATCCGCCCGGTGACGGCCCGCTCCTCCCGATAGTCCCCACCGACCGCGAACCCCTCAGAAGGCGCACGCTCCCCCGCCGCCCCCACCCCGCCCGGAGGCGCACCCCGGCCCTCCGCGGTCGTCCCGGGCCCGCCTGAGGACGCACCCGGGCGGTGCGGGGTCCAGCCGTGGGCGAGGGCCCAGGCGGTCAGGGCGGGGCCGCGGGCGACCGCTTCCAGGCAGCCGTGGCCGCCGCAGCCGCACGGCGGGCCGCCGTCCGGCTCCACCACCACGTGCCCGATGTGGCCGGCGTTGCCGGTGCCGCCGTCGACCAGCCGCCCGCCGAGGATGAGCCCGCCGCCGACGCCGGTCGAGACCACCATGCCCAGCATGTCGGCCACCCCCCGCCCGGCGCCGCGCCAGTGTTCGGCCACCGCCAGGCAGATGGCGTCGTTGTGGACCCGTACCGGCACGCCGGGGAACCGCTCGGCGAGCCGGGCGCGCAGCGGGAAGCCGCGCCAGCCGGGGATGTTGAGCGGCGAGACCACTCCGGAGGGCCACGCCATGGGCCCGCCGCACCCGGCGCCCACGCCGGTGATCCCGCCGGTGATCCCGCCGGAGAGCGGGTCGATCAGGTCGCACAGCGCCTGCCAGAGCGTCTCGGCGCCGGCGTCCTGGGGCGTGGCCGCTCGCCTGGCCGCCACGATCGCGCCGTCCGGGGAGACCCGGGCCGCCGCCAGCTTGGTGCCGCCGACGTCGACGGCCAGGATCACGTGTCGGCCGAGGAGAAGACCAGCACCGACGCGGTGAATCCGTGCACGTGGTTGTGCCCGCCCACCGGACCGACCTCGCCGGCCGCGAAGAAGCCCGCCACGCCGATGGGCCCGAGCGTGTCGCGCAGCGCCAGCGGATCGTGGTCGGCGCTGCCGAACATGGCCGAGCCGCGCCCGTTGCAGGAGAACAGCAGCGCCCCGTCGACCCGGCCCAGCTCCTGCCGGTGCGCGTCGAGCATGTCGTAGAGGTCCTCGTCGGCGGTGGCCGCGTCGCGCACCTGGAAGCGCACGGTACGGCCGACCTCCACGATGTCGCCGACGGCCACGGCCTCGCGCTCGGGGTCGATGCCGATCACGCCGCGGATCAGGAAGTCGCCGCGTTCGTGCCGCTCGGCGTACTCGTCCATGGCCAGCCCGATCTGGAGCCCGGCGGCGACCAGCTCGCGGTCGTCCTCGTCCAGGTCGGTGACGATGTCCTCCAGCCGCGACAGCGCCGGCTGCCCGGCCAGCTCCAGGAGCAGGTTCTCCTCGGCGCGGGTGACGACCATGGTGGGCCCGATCGGGCGGCAGCCCTGGCTGACCACGGTGGTCACGTTGACGGACCCGCTGATCAGGACGCCGATGGCGCCCTCGGTGTAGATCTCGCCGTCGGCGAAGAGCCGTACCGATCCCCGTCCCTGCACCCCGTTGGCCAGCCCGCCGACCAGGGGCAGGTCACCCAGCACGTCCACGGAGCGCTCGACGAACGCGTCGGCGGGGAACGAGTACGGGTCCGCCAGGAGGATCGCCACGTGGTCGTCGGGGCTGCGCTCGGGCAGGCCGACGACCACGAACCGGTCCTCGGCGGTGAGCGTCTCCAGCGCGAACGTGGTCAGCTCGGCCCCTTCGAGGGTGGCCGCCCAGGCGCTCACGGACGGGGTCAGCTCCACCCCGGTGTCGCCGCCGATCACTCCGGTGGCGCTGCACCCGATCACGTGCGCTCCGGGCGCCATCCGCATCGCGCGCTCGCCGGCCCGCGCCACGTCGTCGGGATCGTCACCGCAGATGAAGAAGCAGACCAGGTCGGCCTGCCCGCTGAGCCGTGACAGGGCCTGGTTCACGGCCCTCTCCGCGGCCCCCACCAGGTCGGAGTCCACGGCGAGGCCGTCGGCGAAGCGGCTCGTCATCACTGCCACGCGTCTCGCCTCCCTCTCCTGGTCCAACTACCCTAGGCCCGATTCTCCCCACTAAAGGGGCGAGCACGCATACGAAACGTGACGTAATGGTCGAGATCCGATATCTCCGCCAGATGCGAAACTCTCTGCCGCTTTCCCTCCAGGCAACGTAGTCTCGATCCCGTGCATCTGCCTCGTAATCTGCGCGAGTTGCGAGAGAACGGCCACGTTCATCGCACCGTCAAAGCCGAGGTCCGCGAAAACCTGCTGGCCAAGCTCAGGGCGGGCGAGCCCCGTTTCCCGGGCATCGTGGGCTTCGACGACACTGTCCTGCCCCACCTCGAACGGGCGTTGCTCGCCGGTCACGACCTGGTCCTGCTCGGTGAGCGCGGCCAGGGCAAGACCCGGCTGATCCGCACCGTCGTCGGCCTCCTCGACGAGTGGACCCCGGTCGTCGAGGGGTGCGAGATCAACGACCACCCGTACGCGCCGGTCTGCGGACGCTGCCGGGCCCTGGCCGACGAGCTCGGCGACGAGCTGCCGGTGGCCCACAGGCACCGGGACGAGCGCTACGGCGAGAAGCTCGCCACCCCCGACACCTCCGTCGGCGACCTCATCGGTGACATCGACCCGATCAAGATCGCGGAGGGCCGCCGGCTCGGCGACCCGGAGACCGTCCACTACGGCCTGGTGCCGCGCACCAACCGCGGCGTGTTCTCCGTCAACGAGCTGCCCGACCTCGCCGAGCGCATCCAGGTGTCGCTGCTCAACGTGCTGGAGGAGCGCGACGTCCAGGTGCGCGGCTACAACCTGCGGCTGCCGCTGGACATCCTGCTCATCGCCAGCGCCAACCCCGAGGACTACACCAACCGGGGCCGGATCATCACCCCGCTGAAGGACCGCTTCGGCGCCGAGATCCGCACCCACTACCCGACGTCGGTCGAGGACGAGCTGACGCTCATCCGCCAGGAGTCCACCCCGGACATCGGGGCGGACGTCCCCGAGCACCTGATCGAGGCCATCGCCCGCTTCACCCGTCTGGTCCGAGAGTCCACGGCCGTGGACACCCGGTCGGGCGTGTCCGCCCGGTTCTCGATCGCGGCCGCGGAGACCGCCGCGGCCTCGGCCGTCCGCAGGGCCGCGCTGGCCGGCGAGGAGCAGCCGGTGGCCCGGGTGTGCGACCTGGCCCCGGTCGTCCACAGCCTGCGCGGCAAGGTGGAGTTCGAGGTCAGCGAGGAGGGCAGGGAGACCGAGATCCTGGCCCACCTGCTGCGCCGGGCCGTCGCCGAGACCTTCAGGAGCCGTCTCGGGGGCATGGACCTGTCGCCGCTGACCGACAGGTTCGCCGAGGGCAACCAGGTGGAGTCGGGCGAGCTGGTCCCCGCCGGAGAGCTGCTGCGCCGCATCGGGCCGGTCCAGGGCCTGGCCAGGATCATGTCTCGGCTGGGGATGGGGGCGGGCGAGGAGTCGCCCGGTCACGCGGCCGCCGCGCTGGAGTTCGCGCTGGAGGGCCTCTACCTCATGCGCCGGCTCTCGAAGGACGACCTCGACGGCGTCACCGTCTACCGGACATGACGGGCATCCCGGTGCGAGTTAGCTTGGATGGGTGATGGCCTACCGCTATGGCGAGTACCACGACGGCCCTGATCCCCTCGCGCCGCCGTACGACGTGCGGGCGGCGCTGGACGAGATGGGCGACGCCATCCTGTCCGGCTCGACCCCGGTGCACGCGCTGCGCGACCTGCTCAAGCGGGGCCTGCCCGGGGCCGGCGACCGCCGCGGCCTGGACGACATGCTGCGCGAGGTGCGGCGCCGCCGCCGCGAGCTGCGCGAGGGCGGCCGGCTCGACGGCACGCTGGAGCGGGCCAGGGCGCTCCTGGACAAGGCCGTCGGCCAGGAGCGGGCCGAGCTGTTCCCCGACCCCTCCGACGAGGCCAGGGCGCGCGAGGCCGAGCTCGACTCGCTGCCGGACGACACGGCCGACGCCATCCAGCAGCTGAGCTCGTACGAGTGGCGCTCGGAGGCGGCCCGCCGGACCTTCGAGGAGCTGCGCGACCTGCTGCGGCGCGAGGTGCTCGACAGCCAGTTCAGAGGGCTGCGCGACGCGCTGGCCAACCCCGACCCGGAGGCCATGGAACGGGTCCGCCGGATGATGACGGACCTCAACGACATGCTGGACAAGGACGCCAGGGGCGAGCACACCCAGGCGGACTTCGACGCCTTCATGGCCGAGTACGGCGACCTGTTCCCGGAGAAGCCGCGCGACCTCGCCGAGCTGGTCGACGTCCTGGCCCGCCGCGCCGCGGCCACGCAGCGCATGCTGGCCTCGCTGACCCCGCGCCAGCGCGAGGAACTGGGCAACCTGATGACCCAGACCCTCGACCAGGCCGGTCTGTCGGAGCAGATGCGCCGGCTCGGCGAGGCGCTGCGCGCCCGGCGCCCCGACCTGGCGTGGGACTCCACCGAGCGGATGACCGGGGACGAGCCGCTGGGCATGGGCGACGCCGTCACCGCCCTGGAGGAGCTGGCCGACCTGAGCCGGCTGGAGTCGGCGCTGCGCCAGGACTACCCGGGGGCGCGGCTGGACGACATCGACGAGGCCGCGATCCGGCGCGCCATGGGCCGCTCGGCGGTCGACGACCTGGAAGCGCTCAAGCGCGTCGAACGGGAGCTGGAGGAGCAGGGCTACCTGCTGCGCCGCCGCGGCAAGCTGGAGCTGACGCCCAAGGCGGTGCGCCGGCTCGGCGAGACCGCGCTGCGCCGGGTGTTCGCCTCGCTGGACGCCGGCCGGCGCGGCGACCACGACCAGCACGACGCCGGCTCGGCCGGTGAGCTGACCGGCTCGTCACGGCCCTGGCGGTTCGGCGACGAGCAGCCGATCGACGTGGTGCGCACGCTGGTCAACGGCGTGCGCGCGGGCGGCCTGCGCACCGCCGGCGGCAGCCCGTCCGTCGCGCTGTCGGTGGACGACTTCGAGGTGGCCGAGACCGAGCGGCGCACCGCCGCGGCCGTCTGCCTGCTGGTCGACCTGTCGTACTCGATGGCGCTGCGCGGCACGTGGGCGGCGGCCAAACAGACCGCGCTCGCCCTGCAGGCGCTGGTGGCGTCCAAGTTCCCGCAGGACGCCGTGCAGATCATCGGGTTCTCCAACTACGCGAGGGTGCTGCAGCCGGACGAGCTGGCGGGCCTCGACTGGGACATGGTGCAGGGCACGAACCTGCACCACGCGCTGCTCATCGCGGGCCGCCACCTGGACCGCCACCCCGACTTCGAGCCGGTGGTGCTCGTCGTCACCGACGGGGAGCCGACCGCCCACCTGCTGCGCAACGGTCACTCGGCCTTCGAGTGGCCGCCGTCGCCGGAGACGCTGGAGCTGACCCTGGCCGAGGTCGACAAGATGACCCGGCGCCGGGCCACGATCAACGTGTTCATGCTGGCGGGCGACGAGCGGCTCAAGGACTTCGTCGACGAGGTGGCCCGCCGCAACGGCGGGCGTGTCTTCTCCCCCAGCGCCGACCGGCTGGGCGAGTACGTCGTCAGCGACTTCCTGAAAGTGCGCCGGACCCGCCGGCACTAGCCGTGTAGTAGTCGAGCGCCACGTCGAAGCCGTCGCGGCAGTTGCGGTGCGAGCGGTAGCAGGGCCGCCAGGCGGTGCTGGAGCCGAGCCCGGCGCGGGCGTCGGCGAGCGCCGCCGGCACCCGCTCCGGCCGCGGGACCAGCCCGCCGCCGAGATAGCGGACTCCGGTCAGCTCGGTGCGGCGGCCCGCCTCGCCGGAGACGAAGCGGCCCAGTCGCCACCCGCTCTCCTCGTCCCACACCAGCCCCAAGCTGTCGGCGAGCCGGATCGTGGCCTCGCGCGGCTCGCAGGGACCTTCCCACCATCCGGCGACCTCGGCTCCGAGCTCGTCGACGACCCGGCTCACATAGCGGCTCGGCTGGTGAAGCCACTCGTCCGAATACGGCTCGACATGCCTGATGGCCACGGACGGCACCCCCTTGTGCCCTGAGAGTAAGAAAAAAGCAGCGGTCAACAACCCTACCTGTGACGACCGGATGGCACGTCCCCCTCATCTAGTCATTACGGGTGATATTCCCGCCCTTTATGGGAAGAGAGGGAATCTTATGTTGGCCATGATTGTTCTGATCCTGCTGATGATCGTCGCCGTCACCACTACCGAGCTGACCATGCGCTGCTCCCCCGGGGGCAAAGAGAGTGTCGAGTGCCCTGCCGAGATCGCCGGGGACTAGTCTCTCCCGCATGTCGACCCTGTTTCTTCTGCTGCACATCGGCTTCGCGATCTTCACTCTCGGCGCGCTGACCGCCGCCATGATGACCGCGCCCCGCGCCATCCGGGCCAAGAACGTGCCGGTGCTGCGCAACGTCGCGCGCACCATCCGGATCTACGGCTTCGCGTCGCTGGGCGTCTTCGTCTTCGGCCTGATCCTGGGCATCGTGCTCGGCGGCGGGCTGCTCGGCCAGTGGTACATGTCCGCGTCGATGACGTTGTTCCTCGTCGGGATCGTGCTGCTGTTCATCATCGACCGCGACCTGCACGCCGCGGTGAAGGCCCTGGACAGCGCCGACACCACAGACGACGCGCAGGTCCAGAAGGCCAGGATCACCGCCATCGGCGGCCTGCTGGCCCTGATCTGGCTGGTGATCCTGGTCCTGATGGTCGTCTTCTGACCGTCAGCCGAGCGCCTTGGTGAGGTCGGCGAGCAGGTCGTCGACCGTCTCGATGCCCACCGACAGGCGCACCAGATCGTCCGGCACCTCCAGCGGGGAGCCGGCCGCCGAGGCGTGCGTCATCCGTCCCGGGTGCTCGATGAGCGACTCGACGCCGCCGAGCGACTCCCCCAGCGTGAACAGCTCGGTGCGGCCGCACACCGCGACGGCCTCCTCGGCACCGCCGGCCACCCGGAACGACACCATGCCGCCGAAGCGCCGCATCTGCTTGGCCGCGGTCTCGTGGCCGGGGTGCTCGGCGAGCCCGGGGTAGAGCACCTGGGTCACCCGCGGGTGCGCCAGCAGCAGGTCGACGACCCGCTCGGCGTTGTCGCAGTGGCGGTCCATGCGCACCCCGAGCGTCTTGAGCCCGCGCAGCGTCAGCCAGGCGTCGAACGGCCCGGCCACCGCGCCCATCGCGTTCTGGTGGTAGGCCAGCTCCTCGCCCAGCCCCCGGTCGGCGGCCACCAGCGCGCCGCCCACCACGTCGGAGTGGCCGCCGACGTACTTGGTCGTGGAGTGCACGACCACGTCGGCGCCGAGCGCGATCGGCTGCTGGAGGTACGGCGAGGCGAAGGTGTTGTCGACCACCAGCAGCGCCCCGTTGTCGTGGGCGAGCTGGGCCAGCGCCGCGATGTCGTTGACGCCGAGCAGCGGGTTGGTCGGCGTCTCCACCCAGACGACCTTCGTCTTCTGGGTCATCGCCGCGGCCACCGCGTCCAGGTCGCCGAGCGGCACCGGGTCGAAGTGCAGGTCCCACCGCTCGTAGACCTTGGCGAACAGCCGGTAGGTGCCGCCGTACGCGTCGTTCGGGATGATCACGTGGTCCTGCGGCCTGCACACCGCGCGCAGGAGGGCGTCCTCGGCCGCCAGGCCGGAGGCGAACGCGAGCCCGCGCACCCCGCCCTCCACCGCGGCCAGCGCCTCCTCCAGGGCGGTCCTGGTCGGGTTGGCCGACCGGCTGTATTCATAGCCACCCCGCAGGCCGCCCACGCCGTCCTGCTTGTAGGTGGACGTGGCGTAGATCGGCGGCACCACCGCGCCGGTCACCGGGTCTGGGTCCTGACCAGCGTGGATCGCCAGGGTTTCGAAACCGTTGCTCATACCGCCACGGTAATGGACCCGGCCCGCGCTCCCGTCCCCCGCCGGTCGCGCCGTTGACCCATGAGAGCAGCACGGGGTCGGTCAGCGCCAGCAGCATCCCGACGAGCAGCCCGGCGCCCAGCAGCACGAATCCGATCATCACCATGTCGTTCGCCCCCTTCTCGGCACATCCAGGATCGGGTGGCGGGGCGCCGCGCCGCCTCGGCTGAACCGCCCATCCACGGGGCCGCCACTCGGCCGAACGGTGGATACGACATATCCGACTTGCGGCCTACTCTCGTGGCGTGGGGGAATCCAAGCGCGTCGTCTACTGGATCCGGCGGCTGAGCGAGCTCGCCATGCTGGGCTGGCTCGGCATGCTGCTCCTGGCCGACCTCGCCGTCGCCATCGGCCAAGGCGGCCTCCAGTGGCTCGTGTTCGCCTGCGGCGTGGCCGGCGTCGTCGCGGTCGTCCTGCGCCGCCGCCGTCCCCGGGTCGAGACGTACGCGGTCATGCTCTGCCTGTCGTTCGCCGTGTCGCTCCTCATGGGGGCGAGCGGGACCACCGGCGTGCCGGGGGCCGCCGAGACGGGCGTGCTGCTGGTCCTCATCCTGGGCGTGCTGCGTCACGTCGAGCCGGTCAAGGACGCGGCGATGCTGACCGTCGCCGGGCTGATCGTGCTCATGGCCGAGTCCATCGCGCGGGCCTCCTCCGAGGAGGCGCTGGTCTTCTCGTTCCTGCTGTTCGCGGGCTGGTCGTCGATCGCGGGCGTGGGCGGCTACCTCCGCTTCCAGCAGGAGCGCCGCGACGAGGCCGTGCGCTCCGTACGGCGCGCCGAACGGCTGGAGCTGGCCAGGGAGCTGCACGACCTGGTGGCCCACCACATCACCGGCATCGTCGTGCAGGCGCAGGCGGCGCGCACGGTCGCCGCGGCCAAGCCCGAGGCGGTCCTGCCCGCGCTGGACGCCATCGCCACGGCGGGCGGCGACGCGCTGACCGCCATGCGCCGCATGGTGACGGTGCTCCGCGCGGAAGAGGCGGCCCGCACGCCCGGCAGCTCGCTGGCGGACCTGCGGCTGCTCACCGAGCGGTTCTCGGCGGAGGGGCCCAAAGTGGCGTTCGAGATCGGCTCCGGCCTCGGTGACGGGACCCTGCCGCCCGAGGTGCTCACCACCCTGCACCGGGTGCTCCAGGAGGCCCTCACCAACATCCGCAAACACGCCCCGCGCAGCGCGTGGGTGGAGGCGGACCTGCGGCGTCACGACGCGGCGGTGGTGCTGCGGGTGCGCGACCACGGCTCACCCGCCGACCCCCGGCTGGCCCGCCTGGGCGGCGGCTTCGGCCTGGTGGGCATGGCCGAGCGGGTCGAGGCCCTCGGCGGCCGCCTGCACGCCGGCCCCACCCCGGAAGGCGCCTGGGAGGTCATCGCCGAGTTCCCTTTCCCCTGACGCGTGCGCCCGGGAGAACGCCTCCTCGCCGAGGGCGGTGAGCGCTCTGGCCGTGATCCGGGCGACGTCGTGGCGCTCGCCGTCCTGGAGCGGGGTGCCGACCGCCGCGCGGAGCGCCGCCGCCCGCCCCAGGAGCCTCGCGGCCCGCTCGGCGTCACCCGCCAGCGAGTACGCCCCCGCCAGGCCCTCCAGGGCGAGCGCCTCAGCCCGGGGATCGCCGAGAGCGGCGTCGTAGCCCGCCCGGTGCCGCGCCAGCGCCGTCTCCGCGTCGCCCCGCTGCTCGGCGGCGAAGCCCAGCTCCGCCAGGAAGAAGGCGGTGCCCGACGTGCCCCGCACCTCGCTCAGCCAGTCCAGCCACCGCAGCAGCAGCTCCTCGGCACGCTCGTAGCGGCCCTGCCGCCGGGCGCTCATGGCCAGGCCCAGCTCGGCGTGCTCCTCGGCCGACTTGTACGACTGCTCGACCGCCAGCCTGCGGGCCCGCTCGTGGTAGTCGTCGGCGCGGGCGTGGTCCCCGGTCAGCAGCGCGATCCGCCCGACGGCCGACAGCCGGAACGAGACCTCGAAGCCCAGTTCCCCGGCCAGTTCGAGGGCCTCGTGCCGGAGCCGCTCGGCCTCGGCGTAGTCGCCGCGCATCTCGGCCAGCCGGTCCAGGGCGTCCATCGCCTCGATCCGCCCCCACCCGTCGCCCAGCTCACGGAAGATCGCCAGACTCCGCTCGGCGTCGCGGCGCATCTCCGCCAGGCCACCGCGCCGCTCGGCCAGCTTGGACCGCAGCGACAGCGCCGCGGCGACACCCCACCGGTCGCCCAGCTCCTCGAACGCCCGCAGCGCGCGGCCCGCCGCCTCCTCGTGCGCGGCGAGGTCCCCGTAGGCCCAGCGCACGTGCGTGGGGAACCAGTCGGCCAGCGCCCGCCCGGCCGCGTCCAGGTCCTCGTACGGGACGGGCGTGGCGGGCTCTCCGATCGCCAGCGTGATCCCGGACAGCCACACGGCCGCCCGCGCCCGCTCGTGCCGGTCCCCGGCGGCACGGGACGAGGCGAGGGCCGCCGTCAGCGAGCGGCGGGCCTCCCCCAGCCGGCCGCGCAGGAACCAGTACCATGCCAGCGCGTTGGCCAGACGCAGCGGCTGCGGCCCGGCGAGCGCGCGCCGCAGGTTGGCGCTCTCCTGGTCCAGCCGTTCCAGCCAGGCCCGCTGCCCCGGCCCGCGCAGCTCGGCCCGCTCGGCGAGCCGGGCGTAGTGGCGCGCGTGCCGCTCCCTGATCGCCTCGTCCTCACCCGCCTCCCGCAGCCGCTCGGCGCAGTAGGCGGCCACCGACTCCAGCAGCCGGTGGCGCGGCCCCGGGGTGACCAGCGACCGCTGCACGAGCCGTGCCAGCACGTCCAGCACGTCCACGCCCGGCTCCGCGCTGACCTCCTCGGCCGCCTCCAGCGTGCACCCGTCGGCGTGCGCGGCGAGCCGGCGCAGCACGGTCCGCTCGGGCTCGGACAGCAGCCCCCAGCTCCAGTCGATCATCGCCCGCAGCGTCCGCTGCCGGGCGGGCGCGTCCCGGGCGCCCGCGCTCAGCAGCCGGAACCGGTCGTCGAGGCGCGCGGCCAGCTCCTCGACCCCGAGCGCCCGCACCCGGGTCGCGGCCAGCTCCAGCGCCAGCGGGATGCCGTCGAGCCGCCGGCAGATGGCGGCCACGACCGGGCCCGGCTCGATCCCCGCCCGGTCGGTGAACAGCCGCACCGCCGCGTCCTCCCCCAGCGGCGGCAGCACCTTGACGTGCTCGCCCCTGACCCCGAGCGGCTCCTGGCCGGTGACCAGCACGGTCAGTCCCGGAACGGCCCGGAGCAGCGCGGAGACGACCCCGGCCGCCCGGTCCACCAGGTGCTCGCAGTTGTCGAGGACCAGCAGCGCGCGCCGCGCCGCCAGCGCGCGGGTCAGCCGGGGCAGCAGCGGCCCCGACCCGTCGTCCCGTACGCCGAGCACGCCCGCCACCGCCTCGGCCACGTCCCCGGCGCCGATCAGCTCGACCAGCCACACGCCGCCCGGGTACGCCTCCGTCCCGGTCAGGCCGCGCGCCACCTCGACGGCCAGCCTGGTCTTGCCCACCCCGCCGGGCCCGGCCAGCGTCACCAGCCGCCTCTGCGCCAACAGGGCGCGTAACTCGGCGACCTCGCGGTCCCTGCCGATCAGTCCCGCGACGGGCGCGGGCAGGTTGCCCGCCGTGACGTCCTGGCGGTCGCGCGCCGGACGCCCGAGAAGGCCGGGTTCCTGGCGGAGGATGGCACGGTGCAGGTCGCGCACCTCGGGGGCGGGGTCGACGCCCAGTTCGCCGGCGAGCCGTTCGCGCAGGGCCGCGAAGACCGCGAGGGCCTCGCCCTGCCGGCCGTCCCGGTACAGCGCCCGCATGTGCAGGGCGGTGAGGCGTTCGCGCAGCGGGTGCTCGGCCACGAGGGCGGCCAGGTCGACCGGCTCGCCGAGGACCAGCCGCAGCTCGGCCAGCTCCTCCAGCGCGGCCAGCCGCCGCTCGTCCAGCCGGGTGATCTCGGGGCGGGCGAACGCCTCGTCGGCGAAGTCGGCGTACGCGGGCCCGCGCCACAGCGCGAGGGCCTCCGCGAGGCGTCCGGCGCGCTCCCGCTCACCCTCGGCCGGAGCGGCGAGCCGGGCGAGGAAGAGGTCCGCGTCCACCGTCACCCCGTCCAGGCGGTAACCGGCAGGCCCGTGGACCACCAGCGACGGCGCGCCCAGGGCGCGGCGGAGCTGGGAGACGCGGGCCTGGAGGGTGCCGGCCGGGTCGCGCGGCGGCCGATCGCCCCACAGGTCGTCGATCAGGCGGTCCACCGGCACCGGGCCGCCGCCCCGCGCCACCAGGGCCGCCAGCAGCAGGCGGACCTTGCGGTCGGGCACCCTCAGCGGCGCGTCGCCTCCCGAGCGCACCTCCAGCGGCCCCAGCACCCCGATCCTCGTCACGTCATGGTCAACCCGTGGCGGACCGTAAGGATTTCCGAAGCGGCCCGTCCCAGGGTGGATCCATGAGCGATGTGACAGTGATCGGCCTGGGGCCGATGGGATCGGCGATGGCCCGGACGTTCCTGGCGGCGGGCCACGACGTGACGGTGTGGAACCGCACCGCGAGCAAGGCGGACCCGCTGGTGGCCGAGGGCGCCAGGCGCGCGGCCGAGCCGGTGACGGGCGAGCTGCTGGTGATCAGCCAGATCAGCTATCAGGCGATGTACGACAGCCTCGGCGAGGCGAGGCTGGACGGCAGGACCGTGGTCAACCTGAGCTCCGGCACCCCCGCCGAGCTGCGGGAGGCGGCGCGGTGGGTGGCGGAGCGGGGCGGCACGCTCATCACCGCCGGCATCATGGTGCCGCCGCCGGGGATCGGGCAGCCGGGCGCGTACACGTTCTACAGCGGCCCCAAGGAGGCGCTCGACCGGCACGCGGGCACGCTGGAGGCGCTGTCGGCGGTGACGTACGTGGGCGAGGACCCCGGGCTGGCGATGATGTTCTACCAGGCCCAGCTGTTCGTCTTCTGGTCGTCGCTGACGAGCTTCATGTACGCCGCCGCGCTGCTGGGGACGGCGGGGGTGCGGCCGGACGCGCTGGTGCCGTTCGTCCGGGAGCTCCACGCCGACCTGGCCTCCGACGGCCCGATGGGCTACATCAAGATCCTCGGCGAGGAGCTCGGCTCGGGCGTCTACCCGGGCGACGAGAACAGCCTGCACATGCAGGCGGTCGGCATGGGCCACGTGGTGGAGACGCTGCGCGCCGCCGGGCTGGAGACCACGGTTCCGGAGGCCCTGCACCGGCTGTTCGCCAGAGCCGACGCCGAGGGGCGCGGCGACGAGGGTATCGGCACCGTGGTCGAGTCGATCAGGAAACCCTAGTGGTTCGCCAGGAAGGCGAGCAGGTCCTGCCGGGTGAGGAGGCCGGCGGGCTTGCCGTCCTCCAGCACCACGGCGGCGTCGGCCTTCTCCAGCGCCTCCACGGCCCGCGAGACCGGCTCGCCGCTGCCGATCATGGGCAGCGGTGACGACATGTGGTCGCCGATCGGGTCCTCCGAGGAGAGCTTGCCCCGGTAGAGCGCCTCCAGCAGGTCGCGCTCCACGATCGAGCCCACCACCTCGGCGGCCATGACCGGCGGCTCCTCCTTCATGACCGGGAGCTGGGAGACCGAGTACTCGCGCATGATGGAGATCGCCGTGCCGACGGACTCGTGCGGGTGGGCGTGCACGAACTTGGGCAGCCCCTCGCCCTTGCGGGCCAGCACGTCACGCACCAGCTCCTCCTCGGAGGAGCTGGTGAGGAAGCCGTAGTCGGCCATCCAGTCGTCGTTGAAGATCTTGGACAGGTAGCCGCGGCCGCCGTCGGGCAGCAGCACCACGACCACGTCGTCGGGCCCCGCCGCGGCCGCCACCTGCAGCGCCGCCACCACGGCCATCCCGCACGAGCCGCCGACGAGCAGCCCTTCCTCGCGGGCCAGCCTGCGGGTCATGGTGAAGGAGTCCTTGTCGGACACCGCGATGATCTGGTCGCAGATGCCGGTGTCGTAGGTGTCGGGCCAGATGTCCTCGCCGACGCCTTCCACCAGGTAGGGGCGGCCGGAGCCGCCGGAGTAGACGGACCCCTCGGGGTCGGCCCCGATGACCTTCACCCGGCCGCCGGAGACCTCCTTGAGGTAGCGGCCGGTGCCGCTGATCGTGCCGCCGGTGCCGATGCCGGCCACGAAGTGGGTGATCCGCCCCTCGGTCTGCTCCCACAGCTCCGGGCCGGTGGAGTGGTAGTGGGACTCGGGGTTGTCGACGTTGGAGTACTGATCGGGCTTCCAGGCGTTCGGGATCTCGCGGGCCAGCCGGTCGGACACCGAGTAGTAGGACTCGGGGTGGTCGGGGGCGACCGCGGTCGGGCAGACCACGACCTCCGCCCCGTACGCCCGCAGCACCGCGATCTTGTCCTGCGCCACCTTGTCCGGCACCACGAACAGGCAGCGGTAGCCCTTCTGCTGGGCGACGATGGCCAGGCCCACGCCGGTGTTGCCGGACGTCGGCTCGACGATGACGCCGCCGGGCCTGAGCCTGCCGGCGGCCTCGGCCGCCTCGACCATGCGGACCGCGATGCGGTCCTTCACCGAACCGCCCGGGTTGAAGTACTCGACCTTGGCGAGGACCTGGGCGGGCAGCCCTGTCGAGACCTTGTGCAGGCGGACGAGCGGCGTGTTGCCTATGAGCTCGACCAGGGAATCATGTACGCGCACCGAGGTGTTCACCTTCTTTGCCGAAGCTTGATCAGCCGATCCGTGGCCGGGAACCCGTGAGGGTGGCGGGCACTCGGCTACTTTCAACCCAAACGCTACCGCCGAGGTCGGATGGGGGGACAACGCAGTGGTGTGGGCAGCGGGCGCGGCGCGGGCCGCGCGCAGGATCGCGGCGGCGGCGGCGCTCGGCGGGGGCGGGCTCACCGCGCTCGGAGCCACCGCCTACGGGCTGCTGATCGCCGAAGGACTGCTGGCCCGCCGCACGATCGGCACCCCGCACGGCATGGACGGGCCGCCGTCCGACGGCGTCTACGGCGACTATCCGGGTCCGCCGATCAGGATGGCCATGCTGGGCGACTCCACCTCTGTCGGGCTGGGCATGACCGACCCGGGCAAGACCCCCGGCGTGCTGATCGCCTACGGGCTCGCCGCCGTGGCCGAGCGGCCGGTGGAGCTGCGGGTGGTGGGCAAGTCCGGCGCTCCGTCCGCGGAGCTGGGCGAGCAGGTGGACGCGGCGCTGCCGATGGCTCCGGACGTCGCCGTGATCTTCGTGGGCGCCAACGACGTCATCACCAGGACGCCGCCCGCCACCGCCGTGCGCCACCTGGTCAAGGCGGTGCGCCGGCTGCGCGAGGCGGGCGCGGAGGTGGTCGTGGGGACCTGTCCCGACCTGGGCACGGTCCGGCCGATCGCGCAGCCGCTGCGCTGGGTGGCGCGCCGCTGGAGCCGCCAGATCGCCGCCGCGCAGACGGTCGCGGTGGTCGAGGCGGGCGGCCGTACGGTGGCGTTCGCCGGCCTGCTGGGCCAGGAATTCCACGCAAACCCGGGCGAGATGTTCGGACCGGATCGTTTCCATCCATCTGACCGAGGTTACGCACAGTCCGCTTACGCGGTGCTACCTTCTGTATGCGCCGCGCTGGGGCTGTGGCCCGAACCACGACCCGAGCCCGGCGAAGGACTGCAACCGATCTACCTTGCGGCGGCGACGGCCGCGGAGGAGCCCGGCACCCAGGTGTCAGCCACTCAGGTCGACGGTCGGTCAACCGGCGCCCACGGCAGGTGGGCGGTGTTGTTCCGCCGTCGTCGGCTCGGGGGGCAGCTCAACGACGCCTAGACCCGGTCACCCTCCGAGCCGGAGCCGTCACTCGCCGTCCCTTTGGAGGGATTTGCCCGTGCTCCGGCCCTTCACCCTCGCCCTCGCCGGAACCCTGACCCTGGCCGGCTGTTCCGGCAGCGACGCCGCCACCAGCGACTACCCGACCTGGCACAACTCCGGCGTCAACGCGGTCAGCCGGATGTCCGCGGCCGGCGGGGTGGTCACCACCACCTCCATGAAGCCCGACGGCACCCTGGAGACCGTCGCGCTCAGCCTGTCCGACGGCACGAAGCTCTGGGCCCACCCCGCCACGATGGCGGGCCGCCTGCCCGGCATGGGCGTCTCCGCCCCCGCCGCGGTCGAGACGGCGGACGGCTCGGCGGTCGTCGCCGCGCTCGACCCGGCCAAGAAGGGCCGCTGGAACGCCGCGGTCATCGCCCGCGACGCCCGCACCGGCGGGCAGAAGTGGACCAGGCCGGTCCACTCGACGTTCGGCCCGCAGCGCTGCGGCCCCTACCTGTGCCTGTCCGAGCACACCGCGCTGTCCTCGGCCCGCGTGGTCGTCCTCGACCCGGCCACCGGCGCGCAGCTGTGGAAGCTGCCCGGCCTCGCCGAGGTCGAGTGGTCCGACTCCCAGCAGGTCGTGATGCTCCGGCTGGCCAAGAACCCGACGCTGGAGTCGTACGAGCTCAAGACCGGCAAACTGCGCTGGCAGCAGCCGATCGAGCAGGCGCTGGGGCCGGGCATCGACCTGTCGGGCGGCTGGGCGTTCGGCGCCACCGGTGACGACCTGATCGGCTACGTCGCCCCGTACACCAACCCGGAGACGAAGCGGACCTCGGCGTTCGGCCTGTTCTCCATCAAGATCACCGACGGTTCGGTGAACTGGATGCGACCCTCGGTGGTGCGCGTCTACCCCAGCGGCAGCCCCGGCCACGCCCCCGTGGTGCGGCCGGTCGACCAGCGCGGCGGCTACGGCGGGTTCGCCCGGCTCGACGCCGGCAACGGGCGCGTGATCGGCCAGATCACCGCGGCCGACGTGCCGGGCTCGGGATGGTGGCTGGCGTTCCCCGGCCGGATGGACAAGCTCGGGTTCCTCAAGCACGACCAGAAGGGCGCCGCCTTCGACCTGGTCAGCGGCAAGCCGGTGGCCGTCGAGGAGCAGCGCGGGTGGTCCTTCTGCGTGACCGACCCCAAGCCGCTGCCGCTGCGCGGGCAGGCGCCGGGCTTCTACTCGATCGCCGCCGTGTGCGAGTACGACCTGGCGACGGGCAAACGCGTCCAGGCGGCGTCCGCCCCGCCCTCCTGGTTCACCGGAAGCCAGGACGGCTGGCGCCTCTGGCGTGACGAGAAGGGCGCCGTCCACGCCGTCCAGGACGGCACCGCGTCCATTCCGGGGATGTACGGCTGACCTTCCCGAAGAAAGGCCGGGTTCCAGGGGATCGGCCCGGCACACCGCTCGCCGCGGCGCCTTCAGGGGGCGCCCGGCGGGCGGCTCACGGGAGGGGGTCCGGCGGGCTGCCGTCCTCGCCGGCCCCCTCCCGTCCGAGAGTCTTTCCCGCGAACGGCGGGGGGCGGGTCGTGGCGTCGGACGAGTATTGGAATATAGTTCTAATACTGTGCCGACAAAGGAGGGGCCATGCCCGAGGCTGTCATCGTCGCTACCGCCCGCTCGCCCATCGGGCGGGCCTTCAAGGGGTCGCTCAAGGAGCTGCGCCCCGATGATATGACCGTCCAGATGATCCAGGCGGCCCTGGCCAAGGTGCCCGAGCTGGACCCGCGCTCCATCGACGACATCATGCTCGGCTGCGGCCTGCCGGGCGGTGAGCAGGGCTACAACATGGGCCGCGTGGTCGCGGTGATGCTGGGCCTGGACGACGTGCCCGGCACCACCGTCACCCGCTACTGCTCCTCCTCGCTCCAGACCACCCGGATGGCCTTCCACGCGATCAAGGCCGGTGAGGGCGACGTGTTCGTCTCCGCCGGTGTCGAGGCCGTCTCCCGGTTCGCCAAGGGCAACTCCGACTCGCTGCCCGACACCATGAACCCGATCTTCGGCGAGGCCGGGGCCAGGACCAAGTCCTATGCCGAGGGCGGCAAGACCTGGCACGACCCGCGCGAGGACGACCAGGTGCCCGACGTCTACATCGCCATGGGCCAGACCGCCGAGAACGTCGCCCAGCTCAAGGGCGTCAGCCGCCAGGAGCAGGACGAGTTCGGCGTACGGTCGCAGAACCTCGCCGAGAAGGCGCTGGCCGACGGGTTCTGGCAGAAGGACATCACGCCGGTGACGCTGCCCGACGGCACCGTGGTCAGCAAGGACGACGGCCCGCGCGCCGGCACCACCTACGAGAAGGTCTCGGCCCTGCAGCCGGTCTTCCGGCCCGACGGCACGGTGACGGCGGGCAACTGCTGCGCGCTGAACGACGGCGCGGCCGCGGTGGTCGTGATGAGCGACACGAAGGCGGCGGAGCTCGGCATCACCCCGCTGGCCAGGATCGTCTCCACCGGGGTCTCCGGCCTGTCTCCGGAGATCATGGGCCTGGGCCCGGTCGAGGCGAGCCGGCAGGCCCTCGCCCGCGCCGGCATGGCGATCGAGGACGTCGACCTGGTCGAGATCAACGAGGCGTTCGCCGCCCAGGTCATCCCGTCCTACCGCGAGCTCGGCATCGACCTCGACCGGCTGAACGTGAACGGCGGCGCGATCGCGGTCGGGCACCCGTTCGGCATGACGGGCGCCCGCATCACCTCGACGCTGATCAACAGCCTCCAGCACCACGACAAGACGATCGGCCTGGAGACCATGTGCGTGGGCGGCGGCCAGGGCATGGCGCTGCTCCTGGAGCGGCTGAGCTGAGAGCCGACCGCCTGAGCGGACGGGCCGGGCTCAGCCGTGGAAGTCCGGCCCGGCCCGCCGCGGCGTGATGCGCATGATCACCCGCTGGTCGCGGACCATGACCTCGCGGTATTCGTCCCAGTCGGGATGCTCGCCGGAGATGTCGCGGTAGTAGGACACCAGCTGGTCCATGGCCTCCGGCAGGGAGATGATCTCGGCCGTGCCCTCGACCTGGATCCACTCGCCGAAGAACGCGTCGGTGAAGACGCACAGGGCGACGTCCGGGTCGCGACGCGCGTTGCGCACCTTGACCGCCGTCTCCCGCGAGCTGATGACGGCGCGGCCCTCGGCGTCGACGCCGACGGTGACCGGTGACATCTGCGGCCGCCCGTCGGCGCGCCGGGTCAGCAGGACGGCTCGGTGGTTGCGGGCGAGGAAGTCCCGCGCTCTGTCCAGATCCATAGGGAGATCATTCTACGGCCGGCGTCGTGGAGGAGGTCGCCGTGCCGTCGTTCGCCCCGGATCATGGCTGCGCCCGTGCCGCGGCACGGGCGCAGGTGAGGCGGTGGGGCTCTAGATGAAGCCCATGCGGTTACGGCGGAACCGCTCGTGCTCGTGAACGATCGCGGCGGCGTAGCCGTGTGTGAGCCCGTGCTCGTCGGCAAGCCAGTTGGCCCGCTCGGCGCACCTCAGGAAGGCCGGGCCGTTGTCGATGGCTTGGAACCACTCGGGGAGTTCGCGTCCCGTGATGGCCGGGACCCTTGCGATCAGCTTCGTCTGCGTCTCCGGTGAGTGGTTCAAGGACATGGGCACCTCCACGGATTAAGGTCCTTTGCTTGACACTGCAACACCACTTGCCGAATGGCAAGACCCCAGAGAGCGATCCTTTTGTCACGGCAGGTAGATTTCCGGTCGCACAAAGAGAGGGCCCCGCCGAAACGGCGAGGCCCTCACATGCCGGTGGCGTCAGTCGCTACTGGTGAAGTAGCTGATGAGCCGGAGCATCTCGATGTAGATCCAGACCAGGCTCAGGGTGAGACCGAAGGCGCACTGCCAGGCGAACTTCTCCGGGGCGCCCTGCTTGACGCCCTGCTCGACCGAGTCGAAGTCGAGGAGCAGGAAGAAGCAGCCCAGCAGGATCATGGCCACGCTGAAGACGATGGCCAGCGGGCCGCCGTCGCGCAGGCCCAGGCCGCCCTCGACGAAGAAGCCGGCGATCAGGTTGACCAGGACCAGGCCGAGGGCCGCGACCGCCGCGGCGACCACGTACTTGACCAGCTTGGGGGTGACGCGGATGATCCGCAGCGTGTAGACGGCGAGTGTGCCGGCGAACGCCATGGCCGTGGCGAGCACCGCCTGGACCACGATGCCGTTGATCTGCGCGTCGAACACGCTGCTCACGGCGCCGAGGAAAACGCCCTGGAAGGCGGCGTAGCTCAGGATGAGCGCCGGGTTGGTGCTCATCGTGAACGAGGCGATCAGGCCGAGGACCAGGGCCACGATGGCGGAGCCGATGGCCACGATCATGGGCACGTCGAGGTACCAGGACGCGGCCGCCGCCACGACCAGCGTGCCCAGCGTCATGAAGCCGCGGACCACCACGTCGTCGATGGTCATCGTGCGGTAGGCGGGCTGCGCCGGCGGGGCGTACGACGGGGAGTCGTACATGTTCTGCAACTGCTGTGGAGTCGGGGTCTGGCTGCCCCAGCCCGCCGACTGCGACCTACTGAATACGGGGTTCTTGCTCTGCATCGCTGCCTCCTGCGCCGAGCCTATGGGACCGGACGGCACCTAGGTCAACCAGCGCTCACATCTATGTAGCTTCGAGACTCCAGCACGGGGATCAACGTACGTGCCCCCGGGGAAGTTCCCGTCGTTGTAAAGCTGAAATTCGGCGTATTTCCCGTGGTAGAGAGCAGGTGCCCCCGGCGGGATTCGAACCCGCACCGCAACCCTTTTAAGGGGTTTGCCTCTGCCATTGGGCTACGGGGGCGCCGCAATCATACGAAACGGACCATGCATCCGGTGGGCACAACTTCGCATCACCCGCCACAACTGTGAAGTCTGCGGTGAAGTGATAGTGCTCCGGACACTCTGTCCAGGAAGAGTATGCCGTCCAGATGGTCCAGTTGGTGCTGAATACACCTTGCTTCGAATGCGTCAGCTTCGATGGTGACTGGCTCTCCGGTTCCTGGCAAACGCCCACGTACGGTGATATGCGTTGCACGCCGCACATCGGCGACGAGGTCCGCGACCGAGGCGCAGCCCTCGCGCCCGCCGCCCCACCGGGCGGCCCGCATGAGGCGAGGATTGACGACGACGAGCTCCCCGGCCCAGGACCGTGCCCGGGGGTGGCGGCGGGCGTCGAAGGCGATCAGACGCCAGCTCAGGCCGATCTGCGGCGCCGCCAGCCCGATCATGGCGGGCCGGCGGCGGAGGGTGGCGAGCAGATCGGCCGCCGCGGTCACGACCGCCGGGGCGGTGGGGTCGACCTGCTCGGCCGGCGACGACAGGACCGGATGGGGCGCGGGCAGCACCGGCCGGGGCGTCCCCCGCACGTGACCCGGCACCGGGCCCGTGAGGTCGGGCTCCGTCACCGCGGAGCCGTCACAGCAGGTCGGGCTCGACCGGGCGGAAGGTGATCTCGGAGTCTAACCCGGCGCCCACGGCGGCGAGCCGGCGCATCAGGTCGGCCACGTCCGCCTTCTCCGGGATCTCGACGTCGGCGATGAGCACGTACAGACGGCCGGAGAGCCGGGTGCTCATCCCGGTGATGTTGCCGCCGTCGGCGGCGAGCACGCTGCTGATGCCGGAGATGATCCCCGGACGGTCGGGGCCGTGCACGGTGAGCACGTACCCGAGGCCGTTCTCCCTGCGGCGGAAGTCCCGGCGCGCCGCGACGGCCGCGGCGGTCACCACCAGGTCCGGCGCGATCAGGTGCTTGGCCAGCTCGTCGGCGCTCAGGTCGCCCTTGACCAGCAGCATCATGGCGACGTGCCCGCCGAGCAGCGTCATCGTGGAATCCTGGATGTTGGCCCCGCAGCCGGCCAGCGACCCGGTGACCGCGGCGATCACTCCCGGCCGGTCCACGCCCAGCACGGTCACCGCTGACAGCCCCACCCGCTATCCCCTCCCCATCGACTTCGGGCGCCGGAACGCCCCGGCGCTCGCCGGGGCGCTTGCCGATCCGGGATCAGCGGTTCTGGTCGCGGCTCAGTGACGCGTCGTCGCCACCGCGGCCCTGAAGCCCTCCCGCGGGTGTTCCATCTCGCCCAGGGAGATGGTCTCCCGCTTGAAGAAGAGAGCCAGGGTCCAGTCGACGACGACGCGGACCTTGCGGTTCAGCGTCGGCACCCGCGACAGATGGTAAGTGCGGTGCATGAACCACGCAGGGAATCCGCGAAGCTTGATGCCGTAGACGTTGGCCACACCTTGGTGCAGGCCGAGACCGGCGACCGATCCGACATACTTGTGTCGGTATTCGGCCAGTTCCTGGCCGCGCAGGTAGCGGATGATGTTGTCGCCGAGCACCTTGGCCTGGCGGACCGCGTGCTGGGCGTTGGGGGCGCAGAACTCGCCCGGGTTCGTCAGGTCCGGCACCGCCGCCGCGTCGCCCGCGGCGAAGGCGCCGGGAGAGTCCACGACGGCGAGGGTGGCCTCGGCCCTGACCCGGCCGCGCTCGTCGAGCGGCAGGTCGCTGGCGTTGACGATCGGGCTGGGCTTGACGCCCGCGGTCCACACGAGGGTCTCGGCGTCGAACGCGGTGCCGTCCGACAGCACCACGTGGCCGCCCTCGCAGGACTCCAGCCGGGTCTCCAGCCGGACGTCGATGCCGCGCTCGCGCAGCTGCTCCAGCGTCCACTTGCCCATCTCGGGCCCGACCTCGGGCAGCACCCGGTCGGACGCCTCGACGAGCACCCAGCGCACGTCGGACGGCTTGATGTTGCGGTAGTAGCGGGTGGAGTCCTTGGCCATGTCCTCCAGCTCGGCCAGGGCCTCCACGCCGGCGAAGCCCGCGCCCACGACCACGAAGGTCAGCGCCCTGCGCCGCACCTCGGGGTCGTCGGTCGACTCGGCCACGTCGAGCAGGTGGAGCACCCGGTTGCGCAGCGCGATGGCCTCGCCCACGGTCTTGAAGCCGATGCCGATGTCGGTGAGCCCGGGGATCGGGAGCGTACGGGAGATGGAGCCTGCGGCCATGACCACCACGTCGTAGCCGATCTCCCGGGGCTCGCCCTCGGGCGGCTGGAAGGTGACGCTGCGGGCCGCGTGGTCGACCTTGGTGACGCGGCCGTTGAGTATCCGCACCTTGGGCAGCACCCGCCGGAGCGGGGCGACCATGTGCCGGGGCGAGAGGTTGCCCGCCGCGGCCTCAGGCAGGAAGGGCTGGTAGGTCATGTAGGACTGGGGGTCGATGATCGTGATGCTCACGGAGCCGTCGCGCAGCTCCCGGCGCAGCCCGCGCTGCAGGCGCAGCGCCGTGTAGAGGCCGACGTATCCACCGCCGACGATCAGAATGTGCTGGTTCACCTGGGGGCCCCATCCCTCATGGATGCTTGTGAAAGCTTTCACAAGCTTACGTCCAAGGTCCCCCATGGCGCCAATCCCGGCGTGATGGGATGCGTCACACCGCCAGCTCGCCCGCCCTCAGGAAGACCGCGTCGAGCATCTCGGCGGTGACCCTGCCGGTGAACGTGTTCTGCTGGCTCGGGTGGTAGCAGCCGAGCAGTGTGACGGGCGCTCCCCCGTACGAGACCGTCAGCTCGACACCGTGGCCGAACGGCGGCCGGCTGCGCGGCAGGGCGTAGCCGGCCTCCTTGAGCGCGGGCCACATCGCCTGCCAGGCGTAGCCGCCGAGCGCGACCACGACGCGGACGTCCGCCGCCACCAGCGTCAGCTCGCGGGCCAGCCAGGGATGGCAGGCGGCCTTCTCCTCGGGCAGCGGCTTGTTCGCCGGAGGCGCGCACCGCACCGACGCCACCATCCTGGCCCCGATCAGCTTCTGCCCGTCGCCGGCGTGCGTGCTGGTCGCCCGCGCGGCCAGGCCGGTGCGGTGGAGCGAGGCGAACAGCCAGTCGCCGCTGCGGTCGCCGGTGAAGATCCGGCCGGTCCGGTTGCCGCCGTGGGCGGCGGGCGCCAGGCCGACGACGAGCACGCGCGGGCGCTCCTCGCCCCAGCCGGGTACGGGCCGTCCCCAGTAGGTCTCCTCCGCGAACGCCCGCCGCTTGACCTCGGCCACCTCCTCGCGCCAGGCCACCAGGCGCGGGCAGGCCCGGCAGACCGACTGCCTGGCCGTGAGCTCCGCCAGAGTGCCGCTGGACGCCGCGAGGTCGCGCACGCCGGCCGGATCGCGGGCGACCGGGGTGCCGGCGTCCGCCGGGTCGCCGGGCCATCCGGTGCCGGGAGGTACGAAGCTCATGACATCGATGGTGCCCGACCCGGCGGACCGCTCAGAACAGGAGAACCGGGGGGGGGGGCG
>NZ_JAPNNL010000107.1 GCF_027620315.1 Nonomuraea corallina
TTGGCGATGTCCGCGCCGTTGTTGTCCTTCGCCTGGTCGTTGCCCCAGCGCGACAGGTAGTAGGCCGACACCCACTGGTTCTGCCACGGGCTTCCGCTGTCCAGGTCGGTCTTCAGCCACCAGTGGTTGTACGCGCTCCCGACCTGCACGACGGGTCCCCAGGCGCGGCAGTAGACGTAGTTCGTGCCGCCGTTGAGAGTGCCGGTGCGGGTGCCGCCGGGGGTGGCGTAGCCGGGGGCGTCGGCGAAGGTGTCGACCCAGTATCTGCCGGGCGTACCGCCCCCGCAGTTGTTGCTGGTCTCGTAGTGCTGGTTGTAGGACCAGGTGACGGGGATGAGGTGGCCGTCGACGGCCGCTTGCACGACGACACCGTTGAGGCGCTGCTCGAAGTGCAGGTGAGCACCGGTGGTGGCGCTGCCGGTGGTGCCGACGGCGCCGATCTGCTGGCCCCGGCCGACGGATGCGCCGACGCCGACGGCACGGCTGGCCAGATGCAGGTAGCGGGTCACCCAGCCACCTCCGTGATCGATGACGACGGTGTTGCCGGCGTCGGAGTAGAAGGTGGAGGTGATGACGGTGCCGGCCGCGGAGGCGAGGGCGGGGGTCCCGTGCGTGGCGCCACTGGCGGACACCATGTCGACCATGTACTGACTGGCGTGGCCTCCGTGAGTGGAGGTCGTCCAGCGCTGGCCGCAGGGGACGGGCATCTGGAAGGACGGCGTCGCGAGGGTGGTGGGGGGCTCATCCGCGCGGGCGGCGCCGCCCGGGATCAGGACAACGGCGCAGACGGCGAGGGTGGCTGTGAGACGGGATAAGAGCAGGCGGACAGACGATGTCATGTGCTGCGCTCCTCCTCCATATGGATGGGGGGTGGAAGGAGATGACTACACAGATCAACTCGAAGTTAGCATCATTGATCAGAGAAGCAATGAAAACTTTCTCCACCTCGGCCTGGCCCATGGAGGAAGGGCGGGCGCCCAGAACGATCATGCGTGACGGGCAACGGCAGGATCACTCCGCAGAGTGGCAGGAACCGTTCCCCCGCATCGACCTCCGCCTCGACATAATGGCCGGTCGAGGCTCCGCGCCCCGGTGACGTCGTCCGGGCCTCCGGTGAGCGTGTCGGACGACTGTTTCCGCGGACACATCAGGAACAGAAAGGGTGGCCTTGACATGGTCAAGATGCAGGTGGAGATCTGGTCGGACATCGTTTGCCCGTGGTGCTGGATCGGCAAGCGGACATTCGAAGCCGCTGTTCGGAAATTCGACGGTGTGGCCGAGATCAGCGTGTGGCACCGGAGCTTCGAACTCAACCCGAACGGCCCCGAACAGGGCCGATATTCAGTGCCCGAGTACATGCGGGAGGCGCTGGGCATGCCGATGCCCCGCGTGCTGGAGACGCTCAAGCTCATCACCCATGCCGCCGCCGAGGTCGGGCTGCACTACCGGATGATGGAATCGCGCGCCGCGAACTCGTTCGACGCGCACCGGTTGCTGCACTTCGCCGATTCCAAAGGGCGAGGTGAGGAAGTGCGGGAACGGGTGTCGCACGCATTCGTGGCGACCACGATGGACATCGCCGACCGCGACACGTTGTGCGTGCTCGGCAGCCAGGGCGGACTGGACGAGGCCGAGGTCGGGGCGATGCTGGAAAGCGGCGAGTTCGGCGCCGCCGTTCGCCGTGACGAGGCCGACGCGCGCCGAGCCGGGATCAGCGGCGTCCCGGCCTTCCGCTTCAACGGACGAACCGTCATGAGCGGTGCGTTGTCAGTCGCGGACCTGGAGTCGATCATCGCGGATGAGCTAGCGAAGGCGCCCGCCAGGCGCTGATCAGTGCTCCGTTCCCTGACGGCCACGTACGTCGCGCCCACGAGATCATCGCCGCACTCGGCACGGGGGGCGGACGGACAGGGCTCGCCCTGTCTTTGGCAGGACTCTGCCGACGACTGGCAGGCAAGGATCTTCTTCGTCGCCGGGTCGGATCGACATGATGAGCGCCTGACCATCTCCCAAGCAAGCAGGTACGTCATGACGAACTTCACGAAGAGAGCCGTCGCCGCCGGCTTCATCGCTTTCTCCGCTCTGTCCATGCTGGGAACCGCGGCTCACGCCGTCCAGCCCACCGGCACCGGCACCGTCACCGTCCAGGCCCCTTACTGGCAGTCTCACGGCCCCTTCGGCACCTGGTCCCACTGCGACTCCGAGAAGCGCACCTACGTCCGCTACTACCAGGTCAGCTCCTGCTACATGTACAACGGCTCGTGGTGGTTCGACTGGCGGGACCGTTAGTCAGCGGGATCTGATGCTCGGCTCCGTCCACCGGCGGGGACGACGACGGCGGCCATGATCACAGATGTGATCATGGCCGCCGTTCTGCTTTGCTGCGCCCTTGGCGCCTCCCTTTGGCCTCTCACGGGCTCGCCGGTCCCGCGTCCAGGAGAAGCCGCTCGGCCAGGGCCACCAGTTCCCGATCGCCGGTGATGCCGGCGAGAACCCGCCGGAGGACGCCGACATATGTGGCGCGCGCCGCGGCGACGACGTCACGGCCGTGATCAGTGATCTGTGTGTAGACTCCAACAGCCGGGTCCGAGGCGAGCGCGCGCCCGCGCCCAGCTCGGCTGGCGGCCCCGTCGCACCTCCGTACTGGACTGGATCAGAAGCGATCTGACCAGGTGAGCCCGTCCGGCCGGGGGAACGACCGGCGGCCGGAACGCCCCGTCACCGCTCTCCGGCGCGCCAGATGGTGCTGCGCAGGTCGACGCCGCGAATGACCTGGACGCGCCAAGGCTCCAGCCGCAGAAGGTGCAGCGAGGGATCATCCGGCCCGCCGCGCCAGAAGTTGCCGAGGTCGTAGCCGGCTCCCGGAGGGCTGGTGCGCCGGTACAGCTCCCACACGCGGCGTTTGGCCCCTGGGTCGTCGACCCATGTGGCGACGGCGTCGACGCTCACCGCGTTCTGCTGAGGCGTCCAGTAGCTGAACGTCGTGTGCGGATTGCCCGCCAGGTGGGCGGCCTTGACCGGTGTCCGGTAGGTGGCCAGCCAGCCGACCGGACCGTCGGCGGGGGTCTCCCACACCGGGATCAGCACCCGGGCGCGGGGCCGTCCCTTCGCGTCGACCGTGGTCATGGTGGCGTAGACGATGTCGCCGACATAGGCGTCGAACTGCCGCTTGATGTCGGCGAACGAGGTGACGTACGCGGTCATCGCGCTTTCCTCCGTGTCCTGGGAGTGGTCAGACGGTGGTGGCGGGATGCTCGGACGGGGCGTCCCGCACCGGCTCCCCCGGCGTGGCTGAGGAGGAGCGCAGGCCGGAGGCGACGATGAGGGCGCCCAGCACCGCTGCCGCCAGCGGGACCACCAGCGCCGCCCGCAGCCCTTCGAGGCCCCCGCCGGCGGCGGCGCTGACCGCGGTGACGGCTGACAGCCCCAGGGCCATGCCGAACTGGATGGCCGTGTAGAGCAGGCCGCCCGCCAGGCCCTGCTCGTCCTCCGCGATCCCTTCGGTGGCGGCCATCGTCAGCGGGCCGTAGGACAGCGCGAAGGACATGCCGAGCAGGAACAGCGCCGGCAGCATCGCGGCGTAGGTCCAGTCCATGCTGAGGGGCAGCAGCAGCAGGTAGCCGACCGCGGCGCACACGATGCCGCCGAACAGCACCTTCGCGTTGCCGAAGCGGTTGACCAGGCGAGGCGTGAGCGTAGGGGCGAGCACGGTGTCGATGCCGATCACCAGCATGGCCAGCCCGGTCTGCAGCGTGCTCCAGCCGCGCAGCTCCTGGAAGTACAGCGTCGCCACGAACTGGAAGCCGGCGAACGCGAGCATGAACAGCAGCGCCGCCGCGTTGACGCGCACCAGCGGCGCCGAGCGCAGGATGCCCAGCCGCACCAGCGGCGACGACGAGCGCCGCTCGATCGCGACGAACGCCCCCAGCAGCAGGAACGCCGCGACGAAGACGCCGGCGGTCAGGGCGGGCCCGTCGCCGGGCCGCTCCAGCCGGACCACCCCGTACGCCAGCAGCAGCATGGCGGCGGTAATGGTGAACGCCCCCGACAGGTCGAAGCCGCCACGCGGGCGGTCGCCCCCGGTGTCGCGGACGAGGAGCATCGCCGCCACGAGGATCACAGCGGCCAGGATGACGGGGGCGAAGAACACCCATCGCCAGCCGAACGAGGCCAGCACCCCGCCCGCGACCAGCCCCAGCGAGAAGCCGCCCGCGGCGGTGCCCGCGTACACACCGAGCGCCTTGGTACGTGAGGGGCCTTCGGGGAAGTTGGACGTGATCAGGGCCAGCCCGGCGGGCGCCATGAAGGCGGCCGCCACTCCGGTGACGAACCGCGCGACCAGGAGCATCCAGCCTTCGGTGGCGAACCCGCCGAGCCCCGAGAAGACCAGGAAGATGGTCAGCCACAGCAGGAACATCCGCCGGTGGCCGAGCAGGTCGGCGGCGCGTCCGCCCAGCAGCATGAAACCGCCGTAGCCGAGCACGTAGGCGCTGACCACGCCGCTGAGCACGCCGGTGGACAGGCCCAGGTCGGCGCGGATCGACGGCAGCGCGACGTTGAGCATCGCCACGTCGATGCCTTCGAGGAAGATCGCGCCGCACAACACGAGGAGCACACCCCACGCGCGTCCTGTCATGCGCGCATGGCGGCCGGCCGCTCCGCCGGCGGGCTCGTCGGGGAATGAGGACATCTGAGGTGACTCCCTTGCCTGCGGGAACCCGCCTTCAGAGCGGTTCTCTGACGGCCTCCCGGTTCCCTCTTGTAACCGACAGCATCATCAGGCACTATCGACAGGCATGGAAGACGGCACTTTCCAGTCCCTCGGTTACTGCGCGAATACCGGCGTCGACGACGACGTCATCCAGTGGGACCAACGCGCGGACTGCGAGGTACGGCAGATCCTCGACCGCATCGCCGACAAGTGGTCCCTCCTGGTGATCTCGCTGCTCGACAAGCGGAGCCTGCGCTTCACCGAGTTGCGCCGCGCCATCGACGGGATCAGCCAGCGCATGCTGTCGCGTACGCTCCGGCACCTGGAGCGGGACGGCCTGGTCAAGCGGATCGTGTATCCGACCGTGCCGCCGCGGGTGGACTACGAGCTCACCCCGATGGGTGCGACCCTCCACAGCACCATCCACGCTCTGGTCCTCTGGACGGAGGAGCACCAGAACGCCATCGCCGCGGCCCGCGCCGCCTACGACGAGCGCATCGCCGCCGAGCAGGAGGAGGTCTTCGGCCGTCCGGCCACCGCCGGCTACTCCGGGGCATCACCGGGCCGCCCCTAGGGTCTGCACGTCCGGCCCGGCCGAGCCCCCGTACGTGGCGATCTTGTATTCGACCGCCGTGAGGGAAAGGGTCAGCTCACGGATCCGGCGGCGGATGGTGTCGCGATGCTCGACGAGCACCTCGAGCCGTTCCGGCACCGTGTGCGCTCCGGCGTCGACGAGCGAGATGTAATGCCGCAGGTCGCGCATCGGCATACCGGACAGCCGCATCCTGGTGAGGAACACCAGGCGCCGAACCGCTTCTGCGTCGTAGAGGCGATGACCGTTGCCGTCGCGGGCCACCTCGACCAGCCCGGCCCGCTCGTAGTAGCGCAGCGTGTGGGGCGAGATGTCGAGGAGGCCGGCGACCTCGGCGATCGTCATCGTCCCGGGCAGGTCGCCCAGGTCGCCCAGGCCGGCGAGGTGGTGGATCGCCTCGGCCGACAGCGGACCGTCGTCCCCGAGCGCGTCGAGCGCCCTGGTCATCAGATCGTCGGTGGCCACGACCACGAGCCTAGATGGGCCGTACCGACGCGGGGACACCCGCGAAATCGGCGCTGCGGGCGGTCTCGGCCCACTGCTCGACCTCCTCCAGGCCGCGCCGGTAGGCATGCGAGATGCGCTCGACCGCCTCGCGGCCGAGCGGCAGCCGCAGCGGCACCTCCTCACCGTGCGCGAGGGAAACGATGATCTCGGCCGCCCGCGCCGGGTCGCCTTCCTGGCGGCCGTCGGTCCCGGCCATGTCCGCACGGACGTCGGCGAGCACGTCACGGTAGGCCGCCGACGGCTCGGCGAACTCGATCACGTCACCCCTGTTGAAGCCGGTCCTGAACCGGCTGGGCTCGACGAGCATCACCCGGATCCCGAACGGCGCGACCTCCGCGGCCAGCGCCTCGGACCAGCCTTCGAGGGCGAACTTCGAGGCGGAGTACGCCGACACGCCGGGGAACGACGTCCGCCCGCCCTGGCTGCTCATCTGCACGATCGTCCCGGTGCCCCGCTCCCGCATCGCAGGCAGCACCGCCCGGACGAGCGCGGCGGGCCCGAACAGGTGCAGATCCATCAACGCGCGCAACTGCGCGTCGCCGACCTCCTCGACCGCTCCGACCACGGCTCGGCCCGCGTTGTTGACCAGCACATCGAGCTGACCGAAGCGCTCCAGGGTGTCGCGCACGAGGTCGGCGGCCGCGGCGATGTCCCGGGCATCGAACTTCGCGATCAGGCAGGTGTCCGGGTACCTGACCTCCAGATCGGCCGCGCCCTCGGGCCGGCGCACCGCCGCCACCACGTGGTCGCCCGCCGCGAGCGCCGACTCCGCCAGTGCGCGTCCGAACCCGCGGGACGCGCCCGTGATGATCCAGGTCTGTGTCGTCATGGCGCGGACGCTACGCCTTCGAGCGCGCTCGAACGCAAACTGACATGACCACCAAAGAGGACCGCGCCTCTGCGGATGGTGTCGTATGGCCCAAAGACAGCCGAGGAAAAAGTGAGCCCCAGGTCCGATGATGCGATCCCGGGGCCACTCGTGCAACGATTCTTCAGGAATACGGAGCGACAGAAATCGGCAGGCAAGTGAATTCAGTGTGCGAATTCCGCCCGGCCGCCGGCTGAGATGATTTCTCTCGCTCTGTCAGCGTGCTAGGGACACCATGGAGCCTTGGTGGCGTAAAGGGTGACCGATGTGACCGTGGAGCCTATATTGAAACTCTGGAAATCACAGAACTCGCGATGGCCGTCCGGCCATGCCGGGTAGGTGACGTAGCCGGACCAGCCGCCGGCGGAGAACTTGGTGGCGCTCCTGCCGACCTGGTAGGTGCCGCTGCAATTCCTGCTCCAGGTCCCACCGCTGGTGTAGGTGAGAACCGCAGAGGTTGACTGGCACCCCATGATCCCGACATTTCCGGATGCCGCGGATGCCGGCGCCGGCGCGAGGACCATGGCGGTGGCCATACCCATGGCCGCGAGCCCAGCCTTCACTTTCCTACCGTTTGGACGATTCATCAGCATTTCCCCTATTCGTGGTGATTTGTCCGCTTTGTGAGCCGACTACGCCGGCCCGATGACCATTCTTTCCCGCCTGCCATGGCGGCAGATGCACCAGCATTGACGATTCGTGCAATATGCGGATGTGGATTGATGCCGTTGCGGGGAGTTCGCGTCACGTTTCGTGGACGTTCCGTGGCATATCGTAGTTTTATACGGGGTTGAGCGACAGGTTGGATTGCGCTATGGCGGGAGCGGCGACCACGGCTTCTCGTTTTCCTGAAGTATCGCAATGGACCGGATCTGCCCGTCACGATGACGGAAACGACGCTTACCAATACCCTTGTTGAATACCGGAATGCAAAGCCCCTGATATCCGATACGAGGTCTGCTCGCCATGCGGCTTCGAAGAAAACGCTTCGCGAGAATCGGCGGTCCTCCCCGCCCGACGGCGCGACCGTACGCGGGGTCGTCCGCATCTAGAACGAGCCCGAACCGACATGGGGTGTACCTAGGTGCACCCAGGGCGGCATCCAGGGCCATTCTCTTCCCGCCGCGCCGTTCCTAGGCTCGCCCGCATGACATTCATACGTACTCTCAGCTCAGCGGTTGTGAGCTTGGTCATGGTCATGGCAGGGGCCGCGCCGGCGGACGCGGCCTCGAGGAATGCCGTACGGACCGATGCGGGTTGGGTGCGCGGCGAGATCGCCCGGGACCACCGGGCCTTCAACGGCATTCCCTACGCCGCTGCTCCCGTGGGTAGCCTGCGCTGGCAGTCGCCCCGGCCGGTGACTCCATGGCGGGGCGTCCGCGACGCGACCCGCCCAGGTGACAGGTGTGCCCAGTCCGCGGATCTGTGGGGGTTGCCGGCCAGCGACAGCGAGGACTGCCTGTACCTCAACGTGACCGTCCCGCGTTCGGCCACTCCGCACCGCCCCCGGCCCGTGATGGTCTGGTTGCACGGCGGCAGCCTGACGAAGGGCGCCGGCAGCGACTACGACGCGAGCCGCCTGGCCACGCGCGGCGACGTCGTGGTGGTCACCGTCAACTATCGGCTGGGCGTGTTCGGCTTTTTCGGGCATCCTGGGCTCGCGAACGGCGGGGCCTACGGGCTGGAGGACCAGCAGGCCGCTCTGCGCTGGGTCCAGCGCAACGTGGCGGCCTTCGGCGGCGACCCCCGCAACGTCACGTTGTTCGGGGAATCCGCCGGGGCGCATTCGGCGTGCGCCCACCTGGCGTCGCCCACCGCTGCGGGGCTGTTTCGCCGGGTGATCCTCCAGAGCACGCCGTGTTCGCAGGTCGCCTTCACCCGCAGCGACCTGAGGCCGCTCATGGACATCCCGATGTGGGTTCCCAAGGCCGCCCACGAGGCGCAGGGAACCGCCGCCGCCACCGCGCTCGGCTGCACCGATCCGGAGACAGCCGTCGCCTGCTTGCGCGGCAAGCCCGTATCCGAGCTTCTCGCGCTGGAGCCGCTCGCCCTGCCGGGCTACGGCAACACCGTGCTGCCCGCCGATCCGGAGACCGTCTTCACACAGGGCCGCTTCCACCGGGTGCCGATCCTCACCGGCATCACCCGTGACGAGGGGACCCTGTTCGCCTCGCTGATGTTCGCCGGTCTCACCGAGCAGGGATACCAGGATGGCCTGCGTCAGTTCTACGGTGACAAGGCGGCGGCGATCGCGGCGGAGTATCCGTCCCGTGGACGGCCGGTGCAGGCCGCCGCGGCGATCCTGAGCGATCTCGACTGGGCCTGGGCCGGTCGTGCCAGTGACCGCATGCTCAGCCGGCACACCCCGGTCTACTCCTACGCGTTCGCCGACCGTACCGCGCCGCCGATCTTCCCCCTTCCCGGCGGTGTGGAGCCGCTCGCCTCGCACGGATCGGAACTGCCGTTCCTGTTCCCCGGGGCCGCGCTCACCCACGAGCAGCGGAAGCTCGGCGATATGATGATCAAGTACTGGTCCCGCTTCGCGGCGACCGGCGACCCCAACGCTCCTGGCCTGCCGCGCTGGAGCCCCGTGCGCACCGGGCATGTCCATCGCCTGGCTCCGGGCCCCGGTGGCGTCGGCGTCTACGATCAGGACGCCCTCCACAAACTGGACTTCTGGGACCGCCTGGCCGGCCGCTGACCTGCCGGACTCCGGGCTGTGACCGGCGGTACCTCAGCCCGGAATCCGCACCATTGTTCGGCCGCGTACGTCACGGTCAGCTGATACCGATGACCAGAGCGTCGCGGGCGGCGTCGATGACCTCGGCGGTGATCCGGTCAACGCCGCCGTTGAGTTCCATCACCCGTTCGGCTTGTTCCAGAAGCCGGGTGACCAGCCGGAAGTTACCCGCGGTGGCGGCGGGGTGTCTGTGGGGTCTGAAGGCGCCGAGGGCCTGCCTTCTATCGGGTCTTCTGCACGTGGGTGGTGTCGGTGTCGAGGAGGGTGCCGTCGGCGCTGGTCGGCGCGATTTCCGGTACAGGGATGCCGTGCTGGTCGACAAGGGTGGAGTGGGTCTCGCTGGGCGCGAAGGCGTGGCGTTCCCCCCACTGTCGCAGGGTGAGGATGACCGGGAAGAGATCGCGGCCGGCGTCGGTGAGCACATACTCCTGGCGGCGGCCCGATGGTGCGGCGCGCTGGGCGAGGAGCCCGTAAGCGGTGAGCTTGCGGAGGCGGTCGGTGAGGATGTTGCGGGCGATGCCGGTGCGTCGCTGGAACTCGGTGAACGATCGTGCCCCGTCCATCGCGTCGCGGATGACGAGCAGGCTCCACCTGTCGCCGACGAGGTCGAGCGTGCGGGCGACGGGGCAGTCGGGGTCGGTCCAGTCGAGGTTCGGGGCGCGCATGGTGGTGCGCGACATGACACCTCCCGATGAGTTGCGGATTGAAACCATTCTGCCGTACCGTTCAATTGGTTGCAATTTACTACTATTCGAGATGGAGGGCGATGGACGTGTGGCGGCGGTTGCTGCTCGCGGTGGTGTGTGGTGTCACTGTGGCGAGCGTCTATGCCGCGCAGCCTGTTCTGGAGCCCATGGGACTTGATCTCGGTGTGTCGGCAGAACTCACCGGGTGGATCGTCGCGACTGGCCAGATCGGCTATCTGGCAGGACTGCTGCTGCTGGTGCCCCTTGGCGATGTGGTCGACAGGCGCCGGCTCATCGCCGTGCACCTGGCACTCACCGCAGCGAGCATGATTCTTACGGCCTCGGCGTCAGCCGCATGGGTGGCGTTCGTGGGGCTCGCGGCGGCTGGGGTGTTCGCGGTCGTGGTGCAGACCACGGTGGCCTACGCGGCGTCGGTCTCGCTGCCTGCCGAACGCGGGCGCGACATCGGTGTCGTGACCTCGGGCGTTGTGGTCGGCATCCTGGGCGCGCGGGTCATCGCCGGCGCGCTCGCCGAAGTGTGGGGCTGGCGGAGCGTCTATGTCGTGCTCGCGGTGCTGTCACTCGGGCTCGCGGCCCTCGTCCTGGTCGTACTGCCGCCAGAGGAGCGCCCCAACCGCCCTGCGGGGTATCGGCGGGCCGTCGTCTCACTCGGCGCGCTGTTCGGAGAGCGCATCTTCCTGACGCGCGGGCTCATCGCGTTCTTCTTGTTCGCATCGTTCGGAACCCTGTGGAGCGGGCTGTCCCTGCCGCTGGCGGACACGCCGTGGCAGCTGAGCGAGAGTCAGATCGGGCTGTTCGGCATCGCCGGACTCACCGGCGCACTCGGCGCGGCACGCGCGGGACGGTGGGCGGATGCAGGACGGGCGGCCCCGGTCACCGCTCTCGCGCTCACCCTGCTCATCCTCTCGTGGGCAGCGATCGCGCAGCTGCCGTGGTCACTGTGGCTCCTCGTCGCCGGAATCGTGGTTCTCGACTTCGCGGTCCAGGCCGTGCATGTGAGCAACCAGCACCTGCTCACCGCCGCGCATCCGGATCGCACCAGCAGCGTCATCGGCAGCTACATGGTCTTCTACTCGCTCGGCTCCGCCCTCGGCGCAGCCGCAACCACCGCCATCTTCACCACCCACGGCTGGGCGGGCTCCAGCCTCCTCGGGGCCGGATTCGCGGCCTGCGCACTGGCCGTCTGGGCGACCGACAGGCGGCTACCCCTCGATAGCGCGAACCTCCGGTCCGAGCGCCCCGAGTTGCAGCACGGTTGAACCGGGGAGAGAACGATGCCGGGCATGCCGATGAGGATCAGCCCGAGGCTGCTGCGGTCGTGGAAGTCACGGACCTGCTCAAGGGCGCGGATGGTGAGCCGTTCGGACTCATCAGAGGCTGGTCTCGCACCAGCACGACCGTAGCGAAGGCCGACGTAAGGGGAGGTGCGCACGGTGTCGGCGAACGCCGATCAGACCAGATGAGCTCTTCGGGGACGCCGGCGGCCTTGAGGGTATCGACCGGGTGAGATCTTGAGCGGTGGTGCTGACCCGGGCATGCCCGAAGTCCACGAACCTCGTGGTGCCGAAAGCCGACGCCGTGACAAGGATTACGAGAACCGCTTTCGAGACCAACTTACGAGACTGGCCGACAAGAGCATTGCGGGTGATCAGGCGGTGACTGAGCGGATCTGAATAGCCGCAGGCGGACATGGGCGAGAGACTCAGCGATGGTCCGTGAAAGCAGCAAGGCACTTCGGGCAAGAAAGGGCGACCATCGTTCACTTGACCCACCGGAGACGCCTGCATGGCCGTTCCACCTGAAGTGGCCGACCCACCCGATCTACGGGTGGACTTCGAGCAGATCTTCAATGCGCACTTCTCCGAGATCCACCGCTACATCGTCAGGCGGTTGTCCGACGACGTCGCTGACGACCTGGCCGCCGAGGTGTTCGTGGCGGCCTATCGGGGTGGCTATGACGCCTCGCGCGGCGGGGTGCGTCCGTGGCTGTACGGCATCGCCACCCACCTCATCGCACGGCACCGCCGTACCGAGATCCGTAGATGGAAGGCGCTCAGCCGGACAGCTGAGCGCGCCGAGCACAGTCATGAGCACAGTCCCGAGGACGCAGCCCTGGCCCGCGTGGCCGCGGGCCGGCTGACCGGCAAGCTGGCGGGGGCGCTGGCCGGACTCAGTCGCGGGGACCGCGACGTCGTGCTGCTGAGCGTGCTGGGCGACCTCAGCCACGCCGAGGTCGCCGCCGCCCTGCAGATCCCAGCGGGGACGGTCGCCTCCCGGCTCAACCGCGCCCGTAAGCAGCTCCGCAAGGCACTCGGCGACGTCAACCCGTTGGAGGACACCCATGAATGAGCTCAGCCTCCTGGCCAGAGCGCTGCCTGATGCTCCGCCACCCTCGGTGGAGGTCGTCGAGAAGGCCCGCCTCAGGCTTGCCGCCACCCAGCGCAAGCCGGTACGGCCAGGTAGAGCGAATCGGCGTGGCCCCGCCTGGGGATGGACCCTGGGAGCGGCCGCGACAACGATCGCCGTCGTCATGGCCGTCGTCACGCTGGTGTCGAACATGACCACTGTTCCCGCACCGATGATCGTGCCCGCGAGCGGCAACGATGCCCTGCTCCGGCTGGCGGACCAGATCGCGCAACTGCCGGACGAGCGCGACGACTACTGGCGCAGGCCGCTGCTCAACAACGGGCTGATCAGGGTCCGGGCGGGCGGCGAAACGTTCAACGTCCTGCAGTCGTCACGAATCGACCTCTGGCATCCGCGCGACCCCGGCGACCCCGTTCATGTGGAACAGTGGCAGCAGTTCGTCCGTCCCGCCACCAAGGCCGACGAGCGTGCATGGCAGGCGGCCGGTTCTCCGGGCACGGTCCAGCGCGCGTGCACGCCGGGAACCCGCGCCGGCGACTGCGCGCAGATCCGGCTGAGCTCCAAGCCCTCTCAGTGCGTTTACACGCGCGCGGCCGAGCCGGGCGGCGTGCTCAGTGATAGACGGCTGGGTGAACTCACGCTGGCCGACCTCTCGGCGCTGCCCGACGACGCCGAACAGCTCCGAGAGAAACTGCGAACCTACTGGAAGACCCGCAAGAACAGCCGGCCCGAGGACAGCTTCAAAGACTTCCTGCCCATGGCCTTCGCCCTGCTGGAGCTCCCGGTCAAGCCCTCGGTCAGGGCGGCCACCCTACGTCTGCTCGCCGAACTGCCGACGACCAAGGTGCGCGGCTCGATCATCGATCCTCTGGGACGTCCGGGAATCGAGGTCACCTTCATCAAGAGCGAGGGCTTCACCGCCCAGTTCGGTACCGATGACGAGGTGGCTCAGCGGTACACCACCATCCTCGACCCACACACCGGCACCGTCTTGGCGGCGAACGTCGCGATCGCGGCCGAGAGCACGGAGGGGCTCGCCAAGGGGACGTTCATGAACTATCAGGCCTGGGCACCTGAGGCCGGCTGGACCAGCGAACGCCCCGAGCGCCCACGCGGCTGCCGGCTCAGCGACCGTCCCCTCCCGTGACGGGCCGCCAAGGGCACGCCCGCTCACCACCTTCCTTTCTGCCCGCGCCTGCGGGCGGCGAGACCGCATCCGGGGTTTTCAGCGCGCGAGCGCTTCTCCGGAGACCGCGGCGCGCGAAGTCGTCACCTCACGAGAAGCTCATCTCCGACAGGCCCTTCTCCAGCGTCACGTCAGGCGAGTAGCCCAGCTCCTTCCTGGCGGCGGTGATGTCGTAGGAACGGTCACGGCCGGCGAAGCCGACCAGCCAGTTCGTCAGCGGCGGCGCCGTCTTCCGGCGGAGCAGGCGGGCCGTGCGGTCCATCATCGCCGCCATGGGCGCCGCCATCGCCAGAGGGACGCTGCGGCTCTTGGACAGATCCACGCCGCGGGTCGCCAGCAAGGGGGTGAGGAAGTCTCGGATGGGCATCGGCGTGCCGTCCGTCACGTAGTAGATCCCCTGGTGGCGGCCCCGCGTGAGCGCGAGGATCGCGGCACCGGCCAGGTTCTCGACGTGTACGAAGTCGACGATGTGCCTGCCGTCGTCGATCCAGGCGAACCGTCCGCCCTCGGCGACCTCGACCATCTCGTTGATCGTCGTCATGCCACGGCCCCAGATGAACGGCGGGCGGAGCACCACCAGCTCGGTCTTCCCGCTGCGGGCTTTCAGGAGCGCGCGCTCGGTGGCCGGCTTGACCCGGCTGTAGGCGATGTTCGGCCGGCCCTCCGGCGTCGACTCGTCGACTCGTCGACTCGTCGACGACGGGACGGCGTTGACTGCCCGTGGAGACGGACGCGGCGCTGATGAGCACGAAGCGTCGCACCCCGGCCGCGACGCTCGCGGCGTGCAGGGCGGCCGTCGGCAGATGATTGACCTGGTCGAAGAGCGAGTCGGGCCCCCAGAACTCCATGTGAGCCGCGACGTGCACGACCGCGTCGGCCTCCCGCAGCTTGGCGAGCCAGTTCGGCGCCGGCGAGCCGGTCCGGCCCAGCTCGGCGAGGTCGCCGGACACGGGTTCGGCGCCGGCCGCACGTACGCGCTGGCTGCCGGCGTCCGATCTGGCCAGCGCCGTGACGTCATGTCCCTCGGCCACGAGGCGGCGCACGAGAGTGCCGCCGACGAAACCGCTGCCGCCGGTGACGAAGATCTTCATGTGTTCACTCGTGGTGATTGAGTCCGGTGCTGCTCGGAATGCGACCTTCGGCCACTCGGATGCATAGACATCAAATAGTTCGATATCAATGCATCGATGTCTATGTAATCTCCCCTACGATGGGGACGTCAAGTGGGAGGTGGGCGATGCCACACGCGAACAAGGGCGTGACCGCAGCACAGGTCGCCGACGAGTTCAGCCGTACGGCGAAGGTTCTCGTACGTCACTTCAACGAGCGCCTGGGCGAGCACGGGGTGTCGACACCGAGATCCCGCCTGGTGGTGGAGGTGGCGCGTTCGCAGCCGGTACGTCTCACCGAGCTCGCTCTCGCGGTCGGCATCGCGCAGGGAACCGCCTCCACCCTGGTCGACGCGCTCGTCCGCGACGGACTGCTCGAACGCCAGACCAGCGCGGACGACCGCCGGTCCGTACTTCTTCGAGTGACGGCGCAAGGGGCCGCACTGGCTCAGGACTGGACGGCAGGCTATGAACGGGCGGCGGAAGAGCTGTTCGGGCCACTCACCCCCGAGCAACTGTCGACACTGGTCGACATATTGCGGACGCTCACCGCCGACGAGGCGTCGGCCGCCGACGACTGAAGAAAGCCTGAACCCGCTCGACCATCGCCCACGTCGACCAGTTCGTCCCCGCCGAGCTGATCGTCCACGACGGCGACGAGGTGATCACCGCGTGCCTGGCCGAGCTCGGCCTGTGCTCGGCCGGCAAGTCCCCTGTGGCCCGCGAACTCGGCCGTCTGCTGGACGCGCCGGCCACCCACCTGGACACGGTCTAGCCGCGCGACGTCACCGGCGCGGGCTCGAGGGCGGCAGCCACCGACGCCTCGTCGTGACGGTTCGCGACACACCTGCGGACCTGCCGGACATGACCTAGGCATGAATGTCACTGACACCGAGCCTCCGGAGCGCACCCAGCGCTTCGGCCGCCTCTACGAGCAGACGTATGCCCCGTTGCTGCGGTTCGTCGAGCGTCGCGTCCACCCTTCTCACGCCGAGGACGTGGTCGCCGACGTGTTCCTCGTCGCTTGGCGGCGCCTGGACGACGTGCCGCCGGCGGTGGATGAGGCGCGGGCTTGGCTGTTCGGCGTCGCGCACCGCACACTCCGCAATGGGTTGCGGGCTGACCAGCGACGGCAGGCGCTCACCGTCCGCATCGCCGACGGCCGGCTGACCGGTGCCGCGCCGGCCGGGCTGGACCCCGAACTGGTGGCACGCCGGCTCGACCTCGTCCAGGCGTGGCGGCGGCTCAGTCCGATCCACCGGGAGACGCTCGCCTTGGCCGTGTGGGATGGCCTCACAGCCCCGCAAGCCGCGCGGGTACTCGGTATTTCCCCCGTCGCGTTCCGGCTTCGGCTCACCCGGGCCCGGCGTGCCCTGCGCCACCACACCGACGCGGCTCCCACTGCGAAAACCCAGCCCCTGACGACCGCCACCACCGACTCTCGGAGCACGCGATGAACGACATCCTCGACCGTACCCTGCGCGACCTCGACCCCGCTGTAACCCCTGCCGACCTCGACACCAGCACCGATCCCAAGGCTCGTTCCCTGCTGGCCCGGGTGGTCGCCACCGACCCGATGGGCGTGCCCGCACCGACGATCAGCAGCCGTCGCGTGCTCACTGCCCGGCGGCTCGCCATGGTGAGCGGAGGTGTGGCTGCCGGCATCGCGGCGGCGTTGCTGCTGCCCGGCGTGTTCGGCGGCGGCACGGCGATGGCAGCGTGGACCGCGACACCGCACACGGTGAGCGGTGACCGGGCCGCCGAGGCCCAGGAGAAGTGCCTCGATAACGCCCGGGACGACGCCAGGCGCACGACTGGGCGCGAGTTCGGTTTCCGACCCGTGGTGACCGAGGGGCGGGGGCCTTGGACGCTCGTCTACGTCAACGACGGTGGCAGCCACCTGGCCGAGATCACCTGCCTGCTCCGCGATGGCGACCTCGTCGGCTCGCATGGCAGCACGCCGGGGCCCGGCGCGCAGCCGCTTCCGCCTGCTCCGGCGGGATCGGCGCGGGCGTCCCTCGGCGCGGGCACGAGCTCGAGTGAGGAGAGCGTGCGTACGGTGACCGGCAGGGTCGGTGCCGGCGTGGTGGGCCTGGAACTCGCCACAGAGGCGAAGGGCAGCGTCACCGCGACCGTCACCGGCGGCTACTTCGCGGCCTGGTGGCCGGACGCACCGATGACGGAGGAGCGCGAGAACGCCTCACGCTGGGGCGGCGTCACGGGCGTCACGACCATCCTCCAGGACGGGTCGCGGCGCAGCGTCTCGCTCGAGGAGCTCACCGGCCGGACGAGCACGCAGGTGAACACCCCGGCCACGAGCGGCTCCGTAAAGCTCGACTGACCTGGCCATCCGCGGCGTTGCCCTGCCTCACGGCAGGTGGACGGACCACGGGCCGGCGGCCTCGTCCAGTTCGCCGGCCCGCGAGCGCGGCCTCAATCCTGGCGCAGCCCGAGCGCCTCGGCAGCCGTCTCCAGCGCGGCCAGGTGCTCGTCGACCGAGCCGAGCCCGGCTCCCATGGTGTTGACCGCGATGTGGGTGGCACCGGCCTCCCGCCACCGGCGCGCCAGCTCGGCCAGTTCCTGCGCACTGCCCGTCCAGTCGACCCGCCCTTCCATGCCGAGCGAGGCGGGATCGCGGCCCGCCTCGGCGGCGGCATCGTCGACGATCGCCTTGGCCTCATCCAGCTCCGGGCCCGGGGACATCTGCGGGAACCAGCCGTCGGCCAGCCTCCCGGCGCGGCGGTACGCCCGAGGTGAGTAGGCGCCGAACCAGACGGGGATCGGCCGCTGCACCGGCAGCGGGGCCAGTCCGGCTCCGGTCACCTTGTCGAAGGCACCCTCGAAGGTGATCGACGGCTCGGTCCAGAGCCTGCGCATCAACGCGACCTGCTCCTCGATGCGCCTGCCCCGGGTGGTGAAGTCCTGGCCGAGGGCTTCGTACTCGACATGGTTCCACCCGAGTCCCACGCCCAGCCGCAACCGGCCGGCGCTGAGCAGGTCGACCTCGGCCGCCTGCTTGGCCACCAGGGCCGTCTGGCGCTGGGGCAGGATGATGACGGAGGTGACGAGTTCGAGCGAGGTCAGGGCGGCAAGGTAGCCGAACAGGACCATCGGCTCGTGGAACGTGCTGCGCACGTCGTAGGGGCCACGCCAGCCCCGGTGAACCTCGGGGTCCGCCCCGACGACGTGGTCGTAGGCCATCACGTGCCGGAAGCCGAGCGCCTCGACTCCCTGCCCGTAGGCGCGCACGGCGCCCGTGTCCGCCCCGATCTCGGTCTGGGGAAAGACGACACCTATCCGCACTCTCGCTCCCGTCTCGTGCAAGCCGAACGTACCGACCATCATCGCGTGCGCTACCCCGGTCGAGCGCAAGCGACTGTCTCCGGTCGGCCCGTGTTCGTGAAACGGTCGCCCGGCGGCCGTGCTGGCGGCGGTCCGTCAGCACGGTGATGACGTGGCTGGTGTGTCCGGCCAGCGGGGCCAGAGCGTGACCTGCGACCCAGTCCTCGGCGGCGGCCGGTCTGGCGCGCGGCAGACACTGCCCGGCCCGGCCGCCGGGGACGGCGATCACATCGTGCGGCCGGCGGGACGCCGGTTCGGCGTCGTAGACACCCCGAGGGTGGCCATTCGTTCGCGGGGGACCGTAGGTTGGAGTCGTGTCAGTGGATCTTACTGTGTCGCTCCCCCGACCAATAACGTTGGCCACGATGCTGCAGAGCGCGACTCGAACCATGAAGTCTCTCCTGGAGATGAGCGCTGTGCCCACCATGGCCATTGGAGTGGGCCGGGAATATCAGGAGGGAACTCCCCGCTCGATGGGTAGAGCTCTGAATGATAACGAGCTGCACGCGCTGATGATCGGCGGAAGCATTCCCTCCGAGCCTACGGACGATCTCGGCGGCTCACTATTCTTCGAAGTGGAAATAGCCGGCCATCGGGATCGAGCGTGGTTGCATATATTCGACAACCCATGGTTGCCAGAATTCGATGACGAGGGAACGCTGCCAGTAGTCGAAGCCATCATCAGTCCTACCAGGACCGTAGTCGGAGTCGTGGTATCCCTCTCTGTGGCTCTAGGGGTGGCGATCGCGAGCGCGGGTAGAGTGGTCCAGGATGAGATTAAGGTGATGTCATCCGATCTCGATGATTTCGAGTCATTCATTGCCGAGTATGGACTAAAAGGGGGCGGAGGGAACTTCGTCGATCGGTGTGAGCATTTCCTGCGGCAGTTTCCCCAGCTCAACGGCTGGCCTCTGGACGTCTCGATGCACTGATAATCTGCAGGAATTCCAATGTCGAGGCATCCTGACTCGACATCCCGGACATCGGACGTGGGGCCGTCAGCCTAGGACCACGACCCAGCCGTTGGCGGTGCCGACATATATCGCGCCAACAGTTCCTTGCGTGGGGACGTCGCAGGGCGGACCACTCTTCATGAAGTCGGGCAGCCTGTCCCGCGAGAGGTTCTCGGCGTCTATGTAAAGCTCCACTCCCGTCTTAGCTCGTCGCCGAATCCCAGGACGAGATTGAACCCAACCGCTACGACTACCCGCACCTGCTCGCCTTCTGCGGGGTGTTCACGGACAGTTCCGGCCTTGGGCGCAAGAGGGACTGAAAGGATCGCTTCCCGGCGCGGCGTTGATCGTTTGCCGGACCGCCGAGCCTCCTCCCATGTGATGTGTGGAAGCGTGGTATTGGTGGATGAGCCAGACGCCGCCCGCCCGTTTGGCCACGATCGACAGGCATATCAGGTGGACGTCACCGGTAGCTGCGGTGAAGGTCACCTCCGCAAATCCGTGCACGGTCTCCTGGCTCAGCTGGCCACCGGATATCACCTTGACCTGTGCCGTCGTGCCGCGGGGGACCCTGGCGTAATAGTCGAAGATCTCCTGTGGACCGTGTCCCAGCTTCGGACTGATGCCCTGGAAAAGCGCGTCCTGGCTGAACAGGGCAGCGATCCCGGCCGGGCGGTGTGCGTTGAAGGCCTGCTGCCAGTCGTGGAGCAGCCTGGTGAGGACGTCTGTGGCCCTGGTGTCGGTCATCGCGGGGAACCTCCGTGCAGGGCTTCCCGCGTCCACTCGTGTCGCGGCTGCGTGTGCAGCTGCCAGTAGTGCTCGGCGATGTCGTCAGGGTCGAAGTCGGTACCTGGGGCGACCGGGCCCGCAACGGTGACGCTCGCCACGTGCACTCCGGCAGGGCCGTACTCCTGGTCGAGCAGGGTGACCAGGGTACGGACACCTGCCTTGCCCAGAGAGAGGCTCACGTACCGCGGCTTGGGCTCTGGCATACCGCCCGTGATGAGGATCGTTCCATGCCCGCGTGCCGCCATGGCGGGCGCGATGTGAGCCGCAGCGTTGAGCGCGCCAACCACGTTCACCGCCCAGGCCTCCAGATGGCCGCGTACTGACAGCTCGCCCGGCGCGTCCGCCTGGATGATCGCGGCGTTGTACACGACGACGTCCGGCACGCCGTGCTCGCGGACAACCTCGTCAAGCGCGGCCTTCAGCCCAGCCTGATCTGTGCTATCGGCCTTCAACGTGACAACGGGGACTCCACTGCGAGCAACCGCATTGGCCCCGGCACGCAACGTCCGGTCGCTCCGAGCGATCAGCGCTATCGGCAACCGCTCCCTGGCGAATTTCCGAGCCACCGCCTGCCCGATCCCCGGACCTGCACCAATGATCACGGCACCCGGCATTGTCTACTCCTTACTCTGTGGATCAGCGATACTCGGGACGGTAAGGCATCACATCCATGTGAAGGTCAAGGGGGACGGAACGGGATGCGGATCGGCGACCTGGCCCACAAGACCGGGGTGAACAGGCGACTGCTGCGCTACTACGAGGAGCAAGGCCTCCTCAGGCCGGTCCGGCTGGACAATAACTACCGCGAGTACACCGAGCCGGACATCGCGAAAGTGCGCCACATCCGCACCCTGCTCGCCGCCGGGCTTTCCACCGCCGTCATCTCCCGGGTTCTGCACTGCGTGCACGGAGCTGACGAACTGGTAGTGCCTTCCGGCTGCCCGACCTTCATCGACGACTTACGACGCGAACGGGCTCATATCGCCAAAATGATCAATCAGCTTGAGAGTTCGCAGGAGATCCTGGACTCGATCCTCGATGCGGCACTACAACAGCCAGCGGATGTGACGCCAAAACCCGCAAGTCACGCCTCACCCTAGAACTGCTCAACGTGGCAGCTCAGGCGGCTCCGCCCGGCGCAGCTCACGGACCTCCCGCACGAGCTCGGCGATCCGCTGCGCATCGGCTGTCGAGGCGCCTGGACGCCGTCCTCCACCGACCTCGGCCTGACGGACCCGGCCGCGCGACACCTCGCGGTGCACGCCGAGTTGCTGGCTACCCGGGCGATGGCACCCGGCGCGTCAGCCCTCTGCTCGCGGACCTTAAAGACCATCCGCACCGTACGCTCACGTACTTCCTGCGGGTACTTCCTGAGGGCCGGCATCGCGTGTGATCTCTCTTCCGCCAGCATGCCGACTTCGGAGGTCTCCAAGAAAGTCGGAGCGGAGCCTCTGCCTTTACGCCGTAGATCATCATCAAGGCACTGCCTGAGACGAGCTCGGGTGAAGGCACGTCTGTTGAACATCAGCCACCACGCGGGGTTACCGAACGAGTCCGCTGCCGGCCGTTGCGAGGCGGCGGAAGGAAGGCAGTGACGGCTCATCCGGGGGTCAGATCAGGGTCAGATGATCAAAAAAGCCGGACCCCGCTCTGGGAGTCCGGCTTCTGACCTGCTGCTATGTGGTGGGCGATACTGGGATCGAACCAGTGACCTCTTCGGTGTGAACGAAGCGCTCTCCCGCTGAGCTAATCGCCCGCCCTGCCCGGCCCCCGTAGGGCCCGACGGAGAAAACCATACCGCACTCCCGCACCCGCTGGCGAAACGGTAGGCGGCGGGGTGAGGATTCGGGGTGAAACGCGGCGGTTGCCCACCGCTGTGGCAGGCCCTTGGCATACCATCGTCGTGTCCCGGCTGTACGCCCGAGGTGATCAGGAGCAGGAACGATCACCGGCGGCCTCCTGGGCGAGATCCACAAGACGCAAAACCCTTGCAAATACGACCCGACTGATCCCGTTTAGCCTGGTAGATGCCTAAATGTCCAGCTGTGAGTTGCGTTACAGAAGGCCCTTGGAGCGGAATCTTTCCAAGAGGTTCCTTCGTTCCGCCGTCAGAGCTCGGACGCGGACGAAGTACGCCCGAGCAGTGATAGCCCCGTAGAGGGGACCTTCGACAAAAAGGTTTGGCTGACGATGAACAGCACCACCGTCTCCGCCGAGCTTGGCCTTCGGCTTGTGGTCCCCGACCGTACTACCGTCCCCCTGCTCGCCGGGCTGAGCTACACAGCCGACGATCCGTATGCCATCCGCATGGCCTTCCACGTAGGGAACGACGAACCGGTCGAGTGGATCTTCGCCCGTGAGTTGCTGACCGTCGGCATCGTGCGGCGGGTCGGCGACGGCGACGTGCAGGTGTGGCCCGCGCGCGCCGACGGCGAACGCACCCTGCACATCAGTCTGACCTCCCCCTTCGGGCAGGCGCTGTTCGAGGTGCCGCTAGCCCCGCTCACGGAGTTCCTGCACCGTACGTATGAGAAGGTGCCGGCGGGGCGGGAGACCGACTACATGGATCTGGACGCCGAGCTGTCCAACATGCTCTGGCCGAGCTGAGCACGCAACCGCCCCCCGTCAGCCGAGTTGGTCGAGGATCTTTCGCATCCTGGCGATCTCGATGCTCTGGCCCGCGTACACGTCTCGCGCCAGGAGCCGCATCCGCTGGTCCTTGCCTCCGGCCAGCGCCTCCTCCGCCATCTTGAGCGCGCCCTCGTGGTGCCTGATCATGAGCTGCAGGAACATGCGGTCGAAGGCGCCGGCCTCGGCCGCGCGCAGGGCCTTCAGCTCGTCCTCCGTCGCCATCCCGTACCCTTCCATGCCGCCGCCGTGGTCGTGACCGGACGGGACGCGGCGGCCCAGGCCGGTCAGCCACTCCGACATGATGGTGATCTCGGGCTGCTGGCTGATGGCGATCTGCTGGGCGAAGCCGAGCACGGACGCCGTGGTGGTGCGGCCGGCCGCCAGGCCGGCCATCTCCAGTGCCTGGCGGTGGTGGGGGATCATGCCTTCGGCGAAGCGCACGTCGGCCGCCGTGGGCGTGGGAGGCACCTGGCCGAGGCGTTCGCCAGGGGTCGCGGTGCGGGCCGTCGCGCCGGGGCCTTCTGGGACGATCACGGGGGCCTCGGTGCCGATCGCCGACGGCTGCTCGGGCTCGTCACCGCAGCCCGCCAGGGCGGCGGATGTCAGCAGAACTGTGACCCATAGCGCGCGCATTCCGGATCTCCCTGGCATAGCTTCCATACTGAGCTATCAGACGAGGGGGCAGGCGTGATCTTCGCCAAGGTTCGACGGGCCGCGCTGGGGGCGGCCTTCCTGCTGGTCACCGCATGTGCCGCGAGCCCCGAGCCGGAAGGGGACGCGTCGCCGCCGGCCAGCGGGCAACCGCAGACGTCGGCGAGCCAGGCCGCGCCCGGCGAGGTGCTGACGAGCGACAACGTCACGCACGTGGTGAACGTGCCGCGCACCGCCCCCCTCAACGGCCCGATGGACTGGAACACCGACCTGGCCTTCCAGGGCGACTACCTCTACATGGGCAACTTCGGCGGTTTCTCGATCTTCGACATCAGCGAGCCGACCACCCCGAAGATCGTCAGCCAGGTGTCCTGCCCCGCCCAGCAGAACGACGTGTCGGTGTACGAGAACCTGCTGATCCTGTCGATCGACGCGCCGCGCAGCGGCGAGGACTGCGACTCCACCGAGAGCCAGGCCTCGTGGGAGGGCCTGCGGATCTTCGACGTCAGCGACAAGAAGAGCCCGAAGTACGTCGGAGCCGTCGCCACCGAGTGCGGCTCGCACACCCACACGATGGTGCCCAAGGACGGCAAGCTGTTCGTGTACGTCTCCTCCCCCGGCCCCGAGCCTTCGTCCGAGACCTGCCCGCCGCCGCACCAGCTGCTGCAGATCGTGGAGGTGCCGCTGGACGACCCGAAGTCGGCCAAGGTGGTGGCCAGCCCCGAGATCCCGATCGAGGGCCAGGGTGAGGCCACCGGCTGCCACGACATCACCGCCTACCCCGAGAAGAACCTGGCCGCGGCCGCCTGCTTCGGCGACGGCTTCCTGCTCGACATCACCGACCCGGTGAGCCCCAAGCTCATCCAGCAGGTCACCGACGATGAGAACTTCCAGATCTGGCACTCGGCCACGTTCAACAACGACGCCACCAAGGTGCTGTTCACCGACGAGCTGGGCGGCGGCTCGGCCCCGACCTGCTCCGCGCAGGTCCCCGTCACCAAGGGCGCGAACGCCGTGTACGACATCGTGGACGGCAAGCTGGAGAAGCGCGGCTACTTCAAGATCCCGCGTGAGCAGCAGGAGACCGAGAACTGCGTCGCCCACAACGGCTCACTGCTGCCGATCCCGGGCAAGGACATCATGGTGCAGGCGTGGTATCAGGGCGGCGTCTCGTTCCTCGACTTCACCGACTCCGCCAACCCGAAGGAGATCGGCTTCTTCGAGCGCGGCCCGTACCCGGAGCGTGGCATCGCGGGCTCCTGGTCGGCGTACTACTACAACGGGTACGTGTACTCGGCGGACATCCAGATGGGCCTGGATGTGCTGCGGATCGACGACCCGCTGACGGACCCGGCCAAGAACGTGAAGATGGACGACTTCAACGTCCAGACCCAGAAGAGCTACTGAGCCGGGTGCGGCTCGGCGCCGGCCC
>NZ_JAPNNL010000108.1 GCF_027620315.1 Nonomuraea corallina
CGCCGCCGAGCGGATCTGGCGCGAGGGCGCTCTCCCCTCCGGGAACGGGGGACGCCGGGCGGCCGGCGCGCGGCGTCGCCGGACGATCGTGTCGGCGCTGGTGTTCGCGGCCGTCATGGCCGGGGCGATCGTGGCCTGGATGCGGCTGAGCGGCGGTGACGACCCGCCCGTGGCGGTGCGGAAGGTCGCCGTCAGCGCGTCGGAGAAGACACTGGGCTGCGACAGCGACGCGTTCATCACCGGCACGATCGACACCAACGGCGGGGTCGGCGAGATCCGCTACGAGTGGCGGATGAACCTCGACAAGGACGTGGAGAAGGGCGCCCTGCGCGCCACCGCCGGCACCACCTCCTACGACGTGGACCTGACGTGGCGGCTTCAGGGCGAGCGCACCGCCAAGGCCACGGCCACGTTGCGGGTGACCTCGCCGGGACCGGCCCGTACCGCGAAGACGACCTTCACCTACAAGTGCTGAATGCACACCAAAGCGGTTGTTCACTACGCTGACGTGCATGACCTCGCAGACCCCCGCGGGCTGGTACCCCGACCCGTACGGCTCCCCTCAGCTGCGGTGGTGGGACGGCGGCGAGTGGACCGACGCCACCCACCCGTTGGAGCAGAGCCCGGCGAACCAGGGGCCGGCACAGCAGCCTGCCGGCCCTCAGCCCGCCTCCGGCCCTCAGCACCGTGACCAGCAGCCCGATTGGCCCTCGGCGGGGGCGAATCCCACCCTCGCCTACGGGCAGCCCCCGATCCAGGACCGCCCGCCCACGTCCGGCCCGCAGCAACCGCCCTACGGCCAATCCGGCCCCCAGCCCTACGGCCAGTCCGGCCCCCAGGCGTACGGGCAATCCGGCCCGCAGCAGGCGTACGGGCAGCCCGGCCAGCAGGCGTTCGGCCAGTCCGGCTCTCAGCAGTCGTACGGCCAATCCGGCCCCCAGGCGTACGGGCAGCCCGGCCAGCAGCCGGGCCCTTACGGGCAGCAGCCGCCGTGGGGCGGTCCCGGTTACGGCCCGCCGCCCAAGCGGAGCAATCCGACGCCGTGGATCATCGGCGGCGCGGTGGTGGTGCTCGTGCTGGCGATCCTCGTGACCGCCGGCGTCGTCTTCGTCAACAGAGCCGCCGAACCGGTCGCCGCGCCGACGTCCACGTCCCAGGCCCCGAGCGAGGACCCGACCGAGAACCCCACGGAGACCGAGGAGCCGGACCCGGCGCCCTCGACCGACCCGCCGGTCGCCGGCGAGCTGCCGCAACCGGTCGAAGGCCGCGTCACCGACCCTCAGGTCAAGGTCTCGTACGAGATCCCGGACGGCTGGGAGGTGCCCGCCTCCTCCTCGATCAACAGCACCCAGCCGGGGGCCCAGCTGTGGAGCAGCGGCGTGCAGCGGACCTCCCAGGAGAAGTTCGACGGCCAGAACGACTGGGTCGGCAACGTCTACACCGGGCCGCTCAGCGAGCGTTACCCCTATCCGGGGGCCGTGGGGATCGGCCTGTCGGCCAAGGCGGTCTACGCGGACTTCAGCAACAGGTTCTACTCGCTCCAGCACACCAAAAAGATCGTCAAGGACCAGGCGATGAAGATCGGCGACCGGGACGCGTGGCTGGTGCAGTTCGAGCTCGACTTCACCGAGGTCTCGGAGGAGAAGGGTTACGAGTGGAAGAAGGAGAACGGCGCCGTGGTGCTCATGGACCGCGGCGAGGGCGAGCGGCCCGCGCTCATCTTCGTCTCGGTGCCCGACAACCTCGGAACCGGCGTGGTGGACAAGGTGGTGAGCTCGCTCAGGCCCGCGTGACGGGTGCCACTAGGCTGGGCCCATGGGCAAGCGGGCGGGTCACTCCGAGCCGCTGCGGCGAGGAGAACGTATGAGTGATTCGCTGGTCTGGATCGACTGCGAGATGACGGGTCTCGACCTCGGGCGCGACGCGCTGGTCGAGGTGGCGTGCATCATCACGGACAGCGAGCTCAACCAGCTCGACGACGGCGTCGATGTGATCATCAAGCCGCCGCCGGAGGCGCTGGAGCAGATGTCCGAGGTCGTCCGCGAGATGCACACCGCGTCGGGGCTGCTGCCGGAGCTGGCGACCGGGGTCACGCTGGCCGAGGCCGAGTCGCTGGTGCTCGACTACATCCGCCGCCACGTCCCCGAGCCGAAGAAGGCCCCGCTGTGCGGCAACTCGATCGGCACCGACCGGACGTTCCTGGCGAGGGACATGCCGGCGGTCGACGGCTATCTCCACTACCGGATGGTCGACGTGTCGTCGATCAAGGAGCTGGCGCGGCGGTGGTACCCCCGGGTCTACTTCGCCGCGCCCGAGAAGCAGGGCGGCCACAGGGCTCTGGCCGACATCCTGGAGAGCATCCGCGAGCTGCGTTACTATCGTGCAGCCGTGTTCGTCGGCCAGCCGGGGCCTGACTCGGCGACGGCCCGGACGCTCGCGGAGCGTGTCAGCGGTTAACGGGTGGCGTGAAGACTCCCGAACACCGCTACACTTTTCCTGTGCCGCCCGCGCAGGCGGCGCGATGGTGGGTGTAGCTCAGTTGGCAGAGCGCCAGGTTGTGGTCCTGGATGTCGAGGGTTCAAGTCCCTTCACTCACCCCAGGTGCCAACGGCCGGTCCTTCGGGACCGGCCGTTGGCGTTTTCTTCCGACAACTCCCCAAAAACATGTCAATGCGAGTTATGCTCGCTGTCTACCGCTAACGCCGGTTGGTCGGGGGGACTCGGCGATCTGACCGTCTGCCGCCCCGGAGGCCGGATGAGAGTCGACGACGCAGCGTTCGATAGCGTGTTCACGTCCCTGAGCAAGCGCGAGGCCGAGGTCATGGACCTGATCGCGACAGGGCAGTCCAACAGCCAGATCGCCCAGCGGCTGTTCCTCAGCGAGAAGACGGTCAAGAACCACGTCAACCGCATCTACGCCAAGCTCGGCGTGGACTCCCGCGTCCGCGCCATCGGCCTCTGGCGTTCCCGCCGTACCGAGTGAACCCCGCGCCCCTGCCCCTGGATCTTTTGAGACACGCCCTACTCGAACACCGCGGGCGGGGGCACCGGGGCGAGCACCGCGTCGCCGTCCCTGATCGGGGCGGCGCCGGCGACGAAGTTCGTCAGCGCTTCCCCGTACAGGCACCTCGCCTGGGTGAGGCCGCCGGCGGCGCGGCGGGCGAGCGGGCCGAGCGGCAGTTCGGCCCGTGAGGCGGCGACGATCAGGTTGCCGAACCGGCGGCCGCGCATCACGCCCGGCTCGGCCAGCAGCGCGACGTGGCGGAAGGCGCCGGTGACGGTGGCGAGCAGGCGTCTGGCGAAGGCCAGGCCCTTGCCGTCGGCGAGGTTCACCAGCAGCGTGCCGGTGGGGCGCAGGACGCGGGCGAGGTCGCCGAGATACTCGACCGTGGCCAGTTCGACGGGCATGGTGGCGCCGGCGAAGGCGTCCAGCACCACGAGGTCCGCCGAGGCGTCCCAGACCTTGGCGGTGCCCTCCCGGCCGCCCGCGATGATCATCTTGAGCTTGGGCACGGAGCGCAGGTCGAGCTGCTCGCGGACCAGGTTCACCAGGAGGCCGTCGGGTTCGATCACGATGTGCCGGGAGCCCGGGCGGGTGGCGGCGACGTAGCGGGGGATGGTGCAGGCTCCGCCGCCCACGTGCACGCAGCTCAGCGGGCCCTCGTCGAGCAGGTCGATGACGTCGGCCATGAGCCGGACGTATTCGAATTCGAGAAAAGTCGGGTCTTGCAGGTCCACGTAGGACTGAGGTACGCCATCCTTGGACAGCACCCAGCCGTCCTCCCTGTCCAGGTCCCGGAGCAGCTCCACCTCGCCGAAGCTCACGGGATACAGGCCGGGCATCGGTTCCCTCTGTCCACGTGCCACGTTCATCTCCTCCTGGGAGAAACCGTATGCGACAGCGCAGGCTGATTGTGGTCGTCGGCGCGGTTCTGGCCGTTTCAGCGGCGGTCGCCTTCGCGGGCTGGGCCGCCGCCCGCGGCGTCGAGGGCAGCCCCGCCGAGACCTCGGCCGCGTACTTCCAGGCGTGGGAGGACAGTGACGTGGTCGCCATGTCACGCCTGGTCGACCGGCCGCCGGCGGACTTCCGCGCCTGGCACGACGCGATGACCGGGGAGCTCGGCGTGGAGCGGCTGCGGCTGGAGCCGGGGCGGGTGCGGGTCACCGGCGAGGAGACGGCCGAGGTGCCGTTCAGCGGGGTCAGGGAGCTGGAGGAGCTGGGCGAGTGGCCGTTCGCCGGGACGCTCCGGCTGGCGGTGCGCGAGCGGGAGTGGAAGGTGCTCTGGCAGCCCGAGACCCTGCACCCGCTGCTCAAGGACGGCGGCACGATCCAGTTGGTGGAGCTGTTCGCGTCCCCGTCGGAGCCGCTGACCCGGGAGGGCGACAAGATCCCGCACAGAAGCTACGCCGACGCCCACCTGCTGCCGCTGCGGGACGATCGGGAGGTGGCCGAGCCGGTGGGCCGGGTGCTGGTGGCCAAGGCGCCGGGCCGGCCGGACCAGGAGCTGCTGCGTGACGTACCGGAGGAGAAGGGACAGCGCACCACCCTGTCCCGCGCGGTGCAGGCGGCGGCCGCGCGGGCGCTCGACGCGCGGGCGGACGCGGCCATCGTGGCGATCGATCCGCGCAGCGGCGAGATCCTCGCGGTGGCCGACCGGCTGCGGGACAGCTACAGCGCCTTCAAGGACACCTTCCCGCCGGGTTCGGCCTTCAAGGTCATCACGGCGGCCGCCCTGCTGGGGTCCGGACTCAGGGCCGACGACCAGGTGCCGTGTCCCGGCACGTACACCGTCCCCGGCCACAGCGGCTTCAGGAACGACGGCGAGGTGGAGCGCGGCGTCGTCTCCTTCACCGACGCGTTCGCGCACTCGTGCAACACCACGTTCATCGAGCAGGCGCTGAGCCGGCTGGACCCGACGGACCTGAGCGAGACGGCCGCGCGGTGGGGGTTCGGGCGCTCCCTGCCCACCGGCGCCGACGGCTTCTGCGGCAAGATCCAGGACAGCGACGACCCCGACCAGCGCGCCATCGACGCGATCGGGCAGGGCACGGTCGCGGCCAGCCCGCTGTGCATGGCCGCGGCCGCCGCCGCCGTGCAGAACGGCACCTGGCGGCCGCCCAGGCTGGTCTCCGAGCGGGCCGCCCGGCTCCTCGACGGTCCGGCGCCGGAGCCCGTGGAGCTCGACCCTGAGGTGGTGGCCGCGCTGCGCACGATGATGCGCGCGGTGGTCGACCACGGCACGGCCGCGGGCGCCGGTCTGCCCGCGGACCTGCACGGCAAGACCGGGACCGCCGAGACCGCGGACGGCGAGCCGCACGCGTGGTTCATCGGTTATCGGGGCGATCTGGCCTTCTGCGTCTTCGTCCGGCACGGGGGATCCAGCGTGTCGGCGGCGCTGCCGATCGCCTCCCGGTTCCTGAACGGGCTCTAACCTACGGTACCGTAGGTTCATGTCCACGATCTCCGTCAAGCCCGTTCTGCGGGGGTGGTTGCACGCGGGAGCCCTGCCCGTGGCGCTGGTCGCCGGGATCCTGCTCGTGGCGCTCGGCCCGACCCTCCAGGCCCGCATCGCCTCGGCCATCTACGCGATCACCTCGGGGCTGCTCTTCGGCATCTCGGCCACCTACCATCGCGGCACCCTCGGCCCCAGGCCGGCCGAGTGGCTGCGCCGGCTCGACCATGCCAACATCTACCTGATCATCGCCGGCACCTACACGCCCTTCGCCCTGCTCGCGCTCGACGGCGCCGCACAGGCCGCCGTGCTCGGCGTCACCTGGGGCGGTGCGCTGGCGGGCGTGCTGTTCAGGCTGCTGTGGATGGGCGCGCCGCGCTGGCTCTACACGATCCTCTACATCGCGCTCGGCTGGACCGCGGTCTTCGTGCTGCCCCAACTGGTAGAGGGCGCCGGGGTGGCCGCCGTGGTGCTGGTCGCCGTCGGCGGCGTCCTCTACAGCGCCGGGGCCGTGGTGTACGGGCTGCGCCGGCCCGATCCTTCGCCCCGCTGGTTCGGCTATCACGAGGTGTTCCACGCCTGCACCCTGGCCGCCTACCTGGTGCAGTACATCGCGGTGTCGATCGTGGTCTACTCCCAATGATCGCCCATTTTTGACCAGGTCAGGGGATGCCCCAGCGACTCTTGCGGACATCAGGGAGGAATGGAACACCTCGCACGCACCTGGTGGCTGCCGCTCATCCGGGGCATCGCGGCGATCATCTTCGGCGTCCTCGCGGTGATCTGGCCGGGCATCACCCTCCTGGTGCTGGTCACGTTCTTCGGCGCGTACGCCATCGTGAACGGCGTTTTCGCGATCTTCACCGCGTTGCGCCACGAGGTGCGGTCACGGATCTGGGCCATCGTGGTCGGCGTCCTCAGCATCCTGGCGGGTTTCGTGGCGTTCGCCTGGCCGGGGATCACCTCGCTGGCGCTGCTCTACGTCATCGCCATCTGGGCCATCTTCAGCGGTCTCGCGGAGATCGTGGACGGCATCCAGCTCCGCAAGATCATCGACAGGGAGTGGACGCTCATCCTGGGCGGCGTGCTGTCGGTCGTCTTCGGCGTGCTGCTGCTGATCTGGCCGGCCGCGGGGATGCTCAGCCTCGTCTGGCTGATCGGGCTCTTCGCGATCCTGTACGGGATCACGCTGATCACTTTGGCCTTCCGCCTGAAGAAACTCGGTCCACAGACCGTATAACCGTAAATTTTACGTATATATCGACGCTACGGTGGGGATTATATGGCTGTCTGGCCTGATGCGGAGGAGACATGGACGTTCACGCCCGCCTTGCCCGCCACCTGCTCGTCGACGGCTACCGCCTCGTGCTCGACCTCGAACTGAGCCAGGGCTCCTGGCTCGTCGACGCCCGCGACGGCCGCCGCTACCTGGACTTCTACACGTTCTTCGCCTCCGCGCCGCTGGGCGTGAACCCGCCCTTCGACCCCGACTTCGCCCGGCTGCTCGGCCAGGTGGCCAGGAACAAGCCGGCCAACCCCGACATGTACACCGCGCACCTGGCCGACTTCGTCGACACCTTCACCCGGGTGCTGGGCGACCCCGACCTTCCCCACCTGTTCTTCGTCGAGGGCGGCGCGCTGGCCGTGGAGAACGCGCTCAAGACCGCGTTCGACTGGAAGAGCCGCCGCAACGAGGCCGCGGGCCGCTCGCCCGGGCTCGGCGCCAAGGTCCTCCACCTCACCAAGGCCTTCCACGGCCGCAGCGGCTACACGCTGAGCCTGACCAACACCGACCCGGTCAAGACCGAGCGCTTCCCCACCTTCGACTGGCCGCGGATCGACGTGCCCGCGATCCACGCCGGCGACGTCGAGGCGGCCGAGGAGCGCGCGCTGGCCCAGGCGCGCGCCGCCTTCGAACGGCACCCGCACGACATCGCCTGCTTCATCGCCGAACCCATCCAGGGCGAGGGCGGCGACAACCACATGCGACCGGAGTTCCTCCAGGCCATGCAGCGGCTGTGTCACGAGCACGACGCGCTGTTCGTGCTGGACGAGGTCCAGACGGGCGGCGGCGCCACCGGCACCCCATGGGCCTACCAGCAGCTCGGCCTGCAGCCGGACATCGTCGCCTTCGCCAAGAAGGTGCAGGTCGGCGGCATCATGGCGGGGCGGCGCGTGGACGAGGTGCCGGGCAACGTCTTCGAGCGCAGCGGGCGGATCAACTCCACCTGGGGCGGCGGGCTGGTCGACATGGTCCGCAGCCGCGGCATCCTGGAGATCGTCGAGCGGGACGGGCTCATCCCGCGGGCGGCCGCGCTCGGCGCCACCGTCCTGGAGCGGCTCGGCAAGCTGGAGGCCGAGCATCCGCAGACCGTGTCGAGCGTCCGGGGCCGCGGGCTGATGTGCGCCTTCGACCTGCCGACCCCGGCCGACCGGGACGCCCTGATCGCCCGGCTGCGGGAGGAGGCGGGCGTCCTGGTCCTGCCGTGCGGGCCCCGGTCGGTCCGCCTGCGCCCCGCGCTGAACATCACGGAGGCGGACGTCGACCACGGCCTCTCGGCGCTCTCCGCCCTCCTGGAGAGCGCCCCCTGAGCGGCCCTCCTGGAGAGCGCCCCTTGGGCGCGTCCGCCGGAGGGCGGGAAGGCTAGCTGATCGTCAGGCAGGCGACGCGTTCGCCGGCGTCGCCCGCCTCGGAGCCGCTCGTCTTCGTCGTCTTCGCGTGCACGACCAGGGAACGGGGCGGCGAGGCCGGGTCGAAGCCCCACGGGTGGCGGGCGGTGGCCCGGCCGGAGCCCTCGCTGTCGGTCTTGAAGTCGAGCCAGATCTCGTTGTCGGCGCTGGCCTGGCCGGGCCGGTGCTGGTAGTGCGGCCCCGCGTCCGCGCCCGCCTTGCCGCACGGCGCGGTGTGCAGGTGGGCGCCGTAGGCACGGCGGGGCAGGAAGCCCTCGACCACGAGCGACGTGATCGTCTGGCCGCCCGACGACTCGGCGGTGAGGCTCGCCTGGGCGCCGCGGGGCACGAGCTTGCGGTCGTAGACGATCGCGGAGGCGCCGGCGGTGGTGAACTCGCCGGCGCCGTTGAGCGTCGTCGCCACCTGATCGGCCGCCTGGTCGCCCGGCTGGTCGGCCGGGTGGGCGAGCTGCGGCGGGCTCGCGCCGCAGCCGGCGGCGAGCAGTCCGAGCAGGACGGGCAGGACGGGCAGCAGGACGGGCATGCGTGTCGGCATGCCCCACTCATATCAGTAACTCAACGACTACGCACCGTGTTTGGCCGCGATGGCGTCGATCCGCGCCGCGAGCGTGAAGTCCAGCTCGGTGAGGCCGCCCCGGTCGTGGGTGGTCAGCGCCAGGTGGAGGGTGCGCCAGCGGATGTCGATGTCGGGATGGTGGTTGAGCGCCTCGGCCTCGACCGCGATCTCGTCGACGACGCGGATGGCGGTGGGGAAGTCGGGCGCGGTGATCGTGCGCCGGATCTCGTCGCCCTCGCGCCGCCAGTCCGGTAGTTCGCGTAGTTTCTGCTCGACGTCCATGGCCCCCACTCTAGGGATCGGCGGTCGCGCGCTCAGCCGAAGTGGGCCCGGGTCTCGGCGAAGGCCCGGTCGGTGCCCTCCAGGGCGCGGGCCACGTCCTTCTCGGTGTGGGCCGCCGACATGAACCAGTTGTGCCAGGGATGCAGGTAGACGCCGTGCCTGAGGCAGGCGTCGCTCCAGTGCAGCGCCACCGACAGGTCGGCGTCGCCGTCGAAGCTGAGCCACGGGATGGTCACCGGGCCGGTCTGGTCGACCGTGAAGCCGTGCGCCTTGGCCTGGGCGTGGAGCCCTTCTCTCAGCTGGGTCCCGGCTCGTTCCATGGCCGCGATGCCGTCGGTGTCGCGCAGGGTCTCGATGGTCGCCTTGGCCGCCGCCATGGCCACCGCGGAGAACCAGAACGACCCGGTCGTGTAGAGCGTCTGGGCCGCGCCGCGCAGCGCGTCGGTGCCGGTCAGGGCGGCGATCGGGTAGCCGTTGGCCATGGCCTTGGACCAGGCGGTCAGGTCGGGCCGCACCCCGTACCGCTCCCACGAGCCGCGCAGGTCGATCCGGAACCCGGCGCGCACGTCGTCGATCACGAGCGCGGCGCCGAGCCGGTCGGCCAGCGCCCGCGCGCCGCGGGCGAAGGCCGGCTCGACGAGCTCCTGGTCCTCGAACGAGTCGTGCTTGAACGGGGTCACGATGATCGCCGCCACGTCGCCGTCGGCGCTCGCGGCCGCGGCCTCCAGCGACTCCAGGGAGTTGTAGTCGAACTCGACCAGGTCGGCCCGCTCGTTCGGGGTGGTTCCCGCGGTGGAGGGGGTGCACCACGGGTCGGCCCCGTGGTAGGCGCCGTGCGCGCGGAGCACCTTGGCGCGGCCGGTGGCGGCGCGGGCGACCATGAGCGCCTGGGTGGTGGCGTCGGTGCCGTTCTTGGAGAACATCGCCCAGTCGGCGCTGGGGATCGTGTCGACAAGCAGCTCGGCCAGCTCCACCATGATCGGGCCGGGGCCGTTGAGGCAGTCGCCGAGCGCGGCCTGGCGGGCGGCGGCCTCCTCCACCCTGGGGTGGCGGTGTCCCAGCACGATCGGGCCCCAGCTGCACATGAAGTCGATGTACGCGCGCCCGTCCGCGTCCCACTGCCGGCAGCCCTCGGCCCGCTCGAAGAACTGGGGGTAGCCGGGGGCGAAGATGGCCGCGTTGAGGTGCCCGTACATGCCGCCGGGGACGACCTTGGCGGCCCGCGCGCGGAGTTCGGCGTCTGTCATCGGGGACTCCTGGGGTGTGGTGGTCGGCGGGAGGGGACGTGGGTGGCGTCCGAGGGGGGTCAGGTCCGTCCGAGGAGGGACGAGCGTCAGCCGAGGAGGGACGAGTGCCAGCTGAGGAGGGACGAGTGTCAGCTGAGGAGGGACGAGTGTCAGCTGAGGAGGGACAGCACGGCGTCGAGGTCGGTGAGCCCGGCGTCGGAGCCGAGCCCGGTGGCGACCAGCGAGGCGGCGGCGGTCCCCCAGCGGGCGGCGGCCGGCACGTCCTGGCCGTGCAGCAGTCCGGTGACGAACCCGGCGCAGTACGCGTCGCCGCAGCCGGTGGTGTCGGCCACCTCGGTCTTGATCGCGGGCACCCGTTCAGCGCCCGCGCCGGTCACCACCAGGCTGCCCTGCTCGCCGAGGGTGACGAGCACGCCGCGCGGCCCGTCGGCCAGCAGCGCCTCGGCGGCCTCCCGTACGTCGTCGGCGCCCGCCATCAGCCGGGCCTGGCTCTCGTTCGGCAGCACGTAGTCGACGTGCGGCAGGAACGCCCGCGCCAGGCCGAGCAGGTCGGGCATCTCGGACAGCAGGTCCATCGTGACCAGCGTGCCCGCGGCCCGCACCTCGTCGAGCAGCGCGAAGATTGCGGGGTCGGCGAGGGCGAAGGTGACGTCCATGCCGCCCAGGTGGATCGCCCGCGCCCGGCGCAGCAGGCCGGTGTCCAGGTCGGCGGGGGTGACGCCGAGATTGGCGCCGGGGACGTGGAAGCTGGGGCGCCCGCCGTCCGGCCGGATCGGCAGGATCGAGGCCGCCGTGCGCTCCCCCGCCCTGCGGGCCAGCCGGGAGACGTCCACGCCGTGCTTGGCCAGCACCGCGACCAGGAAGTCGCCGAGCTCGTCGTCGCCCGCGGCGCCCATGGTGACGACCTCGTTGCCCAGCTTGACGAGGTCGACGGCGGTGCCGGCGGCGGAGCCCGCGGCGGTGAGCCGGATCTCCTCGACGAGCACGGTGTCCTGTCCGCCGGGGATGTGGGAGACGGGCCTGGCGAGGATGTCGACGATGTGCACGCCGACGGTGACGACGGTCATGAGCTTAAATAGACAGACGTCCGACTAAAAAGTCAATATGCTGGAGCGAACGCGAAAGGGGGCACGCCGGTGCCGAAGATCGTGGACCACGACGAGCGCAGGCGCGAGGTGCTGTCCGCCGCCCGCCGGGTCATCGTCCGGGACGGCATCGACGCGGCCACCACCCGCGCCATCGCCAAGGAGGCGGGCTACTCCAACGGCGTGCTGGCCCACTACTTCACCGACAAGGACGAGATCCTGCTGTCGGCGCTGCGCCAGTCGCACGAGCGCATCCGCGACCGGCTGTCCCGCAAGGTCGACGGCGTCTCAGGGCTGGCCGCGCTGCGCGAGCTGCTCCTCGACAACCTGCCGCTGGACGCCGAGCGGACCCAGGAGACGCGCCTGGAGGTCAGCTTCTGGAGCCGCAGCCTGGCCTCCGAGCGGCTGGCCGAGGTGCAGCGGTCGGAGGCGGCCGAGCTGCGCGCGGCGGTGCGCGACCTGCTCGGCCAGGCCAGGACGGCGGGCGAGCTGACCACCGAGCAGAACCTCGACGACGTCGCCGAGCACCTGCTCGCCCTGGTCGACGGCCTGAGCCTGCACCTGCTGCTCTACCCCGACCGCCTGCGCCGCGTCGACCTGGAGCGCCTCCTGCTGCAGCACCTCGACGGCCTCTAGAGCGACAGCTCGAAGGCGCCCTGTGCGGCCAGCCGGCGCAGGAACGGCTCGGCCTCGAACGCCTCCGCCGTGCTCAGCACGCCGGACTTGCCGGGGCCGTCGCCGCCGACCAGGCGCACCGCCGCGTCGGCGGAGGCCAGCGCGCCCACCCACCAGATGTCACGGCCCCGCAGGTGGGCGGTGCGCCCGCCGCCGCCCTCGGCGACGACCTGCGCGGCCACCATGAACGTGGTGCGCGCCCGTTCCTCCGGAGAGGCCTCCTGGCTGGTGAAGACCTGCTCCTCCTCGAACGTGCTCGCGGTGAGCTGGGACTCGACCGTACGGGCGGGCACATGGCGGGGGATGGTGACCATCTCCCCCGACGGGAAGGGCGCGATCATGGAGCGCGGCCCGACGGGCGGCGGGAACGGATAGACGGTGTTGCGGATGTCGACCGGGCCCACGCGGAGCGCTCCGCCGGTGTAGGTGACGCGGTCGATCTCGCCGATGAGCAGCTCGGCGGTCCGCACCGCGGCGGGCGTCATCCGCCAGCCGCTGATGGAGTAGCCGATCGTCACCCGGTCCACGGCGGGCAGCCCACTGGCCGCGGCGGCGGCGAGCAGGTCGGCCAGGCCGCCGTAGAAGCTCAGCTGCGGGATCATCACCACGCCCGCCTGCTGGGCCGGTCCCTGCATGGTGTCGAACAGCCACTTGACCGGCTTGGGCTCGATGGCGTGGTCGATGTAGTGGCAGCCGCCCGCCACGGCGGCCCGGGCGAGCGGCTCGCAGGTGCGGGTGAAGGGCCCGGCGCAGTGGATCAGCGCGGCGCTGCCGGCGGCCAGCTCGCGCAGCGCCCCGGCGTCGTCGAGCTCCGCCGGGTGGACGCTCACGCGGGGCGAGTCCAGCTCGGCGGCCAGCGCGCGCAGGGCCTCGGAGTTCCGCCCGGCGAGCACGATGTCCTGGTCGCGGGCGAGCAGCTCGGCGGCGACCAGGCGGCCGGTGTGCCCGTTCGCGCCGTAGATCGCGATGGTCATGGACGTTCCTTCCATAGGCTACGTTCGAACTTACGTTCGATCACGGCGATAGTCAACGGCGTTGCTGCATTTCGGACGACCGACTACATTGCCGCCATGAGCCTCCGCGAGCAGCTGTGCGCCTACGGCCGGCGCGCCGTCGAGCTGGGCCTGGTCATCGGGACGTCGGGCAACCTCAGCGTCCGCAAGGGCGACCGGGTGACGATGACGCCGTCCGGGGTCGCCCTCGACCGGCTGACCCCGGAGCTCTGCCCGGTCGTGGACCTCGACGGCCACCTCCTGGAGGGCGAGGCGGCCCCGTCGTCCGAGACGCCGATGCACCTGGCGATCTACCGCACCACCGACGCGCGGGCGGTGGTGCACACCCACTCGGTGTTCGGCACGGTCGTGGCCACCACGAAGACCGAGCTGCCGCCGGTCCACTACAACGCGCTGCTGCTGGGCGGGGCGGTCAGGGTCGCCGAGTACGCCACGTACGGCACCGACGAGCTGGCCGCGAACGTGCGCGCGGCGCTGGCGGGCAGGCGGGCGGCGCTGATGGCCAACCACGGCGGGGTGACGATCGGCGCCACGCTGGAGGAGGCGTTCGAGGCCACCCGCCTGCTGGAGTGGCTGTGCGAGGTCTACGTGCGCGCGCTCGGCGTCGGCGAGCCGGTCGTGCTCACCGACGAGCAGCTCGCCGCCGTGGTGGAGCGCGCGCTCAACCCGCCGGAGTTCCCCCGCCGTTGAGCGCCGCCTCGGCGAGCCCGAGCGGCAGCCCGCCGGACCCGGCGATCCGGTCGTGGAAGGACTTCAGCGAGCCTCCGTACGCGTCGCGGATGCGCTCGATCTCGATGGCCCCGGTGAGGTACGACGGCGCCTGGGTGGGCCAGGCGCAGTAGCGGCCGACCTCGCCGCGCGCGGTGCCGGGCGACAGCGACGCCCTGGTGGCCATGAACGTCTCGGCCTCCTCCACCGTCATGTCGCCGCAGTGCAGCGCGGTGTCCACGACGATGCGGGCCGCCCGGAAGATCCGGAAGTCCAGGTGGGCCAGCTCGGTGGCGGGCGTGTCGAAGTAGCCCTGTTCGTGCAGCAGCTTCTCCACGTACAGGCCCCAGCCCTCGGTGAAGTACGGGGTGCGGAACACCTTGCGGACCGGGTGCGGGTTGCCGGCCAGCGTCGCCAGGTGCCAGTGGTGGCCGGGGTAGGCCTCGTGGACCGCGATCGACGGCATCTGGGCGCGACTGTTGGTGCGCAGCCGCTGCCGTACCTGCTCGGGGGTGAAGTGGCCGGGCGTGTACGGGACGAAGAACACGCCGGTGCGCGAGCTGCTGAGCGGCGGCGGCGCCAGGTAGTGGGCCACCGACACGACCGGGCGGCTGTAGACCGCCGACGGCAGGACCAGGCACTCCTCGCCCTCGGGGAACGTCACCAGGTCCCGCTCCAGGACGAACGCGCGGGCCCGGGCGGTCTCGGCCTCGTACTCGGCCCGCATCAGCTCCAGCGTCTCGGGATGGTCGTCCATGAGCGTCTCCATGGCGGCCCGCCAGTCGGGCGAGCCGCTCGCCCGTACCGCGACCTCGCGCATCCGCCCGTTGAGCTCGTCCCAGGCGGCCCTGCCCTTCTCGTGCAGCTCGGCCGACCCGTACCCGAGCAGCTCGCGCTCGCGCAGCAGGCGCGAGTAGAGCCGCTCCCCCATCCGCCAGGTGCCGCCGCAGCGGAAGTCCGCCAGGAACGCGACCAGCTCGTCGAACGCGACGGCGGCGGGCTCGGCGGCCTCGGCGAGCCGGGCCCGCAGGTCCGGGTCGGCGACCATGCCGGGCACGGTCTCGGTGAGGAAGCCGCGCCCGGTGCGCGCCTGCCCGAGCCCGCGCTCCACGAGCAGCGGCGCGGCCAGTTCGGGGTCGAGGCTGGCCCGGCAGGCGGCCAGCACGCCGGGCACCTCGGCCAGCCGGGAGATCGCGGCGGCCACCAGCTCGGGCTCGGGCCTGAGCCGGTGCTGGAACGGCGTGAACAGGGCGGCGAAGACCGCCGACAGGTAGACGGCGGGGTCGCGCCGCCAGTCGGGCCACTCGGCCAGCGCGACCGCGCCGCGCAGCTGGGAGAGCACGAGGCCGCGGTCGATCGGGTCGCCGGCGGGGTCGGCTTCGAGCCGGGCGAGCCACCGGGCCTCCTCCCGCTCGCGTTCGGCGAACCCGGCGGCGGAGAAGTCGCCCAGTGTGTGGTCGTAGCCTTCGGCGCCCAAGGTGCTCGCCACGACCGGACGCCGGGAGAAATACCACCTGAGAAACTCGTCCACCGACGCACCTTATCCTGGCCCCATGCCCCTCCAGATCACCGGCGCGTTAGGCGACCCCGACCTGATCCGGCTCCCCTGGGAGGTGCCGCTCGCCGAATGGCCGCAGCACCATCTCGTCGACCTGCCCCGCGGCATCTCCCGGCACGTCGTGCGGTTCGCCCGGCTGGGCGGCAAGGTCTACGCGATCAAGGAGATCAGCGAGAGGTACGCCAAGCGGGAGTATCAGCTCCTGTGGGACCTGGCCCGGCTGGACGCGCCCGCCGTGGAGCCGGTCGCCTACGTCACCGGCCGCGAGGAAGGGCTGGACGCGGCGCTGGTCACCCGCCACCTGCAGTTCTCGCTGCCGTACCGGGCCGTGATGTCCGGGACGCTGCGGCCCGACACCCTGACCCGGCTGATGGACGCGCTGGTCGTGCTGCTGGTGCGGCTGCACCTCACCGGGTTCTACTGGGGCGACTGCTCGCTGTCGAACACCCTGTTCCGGCGCGACGCCGGGGCCTTCGCCGCCTATCTGGTCGACGCCGAGACGGGTGAGATGCATCCGATGATCAGCGAGGGGCAGCGGCTCGGCGACATCGACGCCGCGCACACCAACATCTTCGGCGAGATGCTCGACCTGGAGGCGGGCGGCCTGCTGCACCCGTCGATCGACCCCATGGACACCGCCGAGGACATCGTCAACCGCTACCACCGGCTGTGGGCCGAGCTGACCCAGGACGAGATCATCGAGGAGGTCGACTGGCACCGGGTGGAGCAGCGGATCAGGCGGCTGAACCTGCTCGGCTTCGACGTGGCCGAGATGATGGTGCGGCGCAAGGTCGGCACCGGCCGGCTGATCGTCCGGCCCAAGGTGGTGGACTCCGGTCACCACCAGCGCCGCCTGCTCCGCCTGACCGGCCTGGACGCCGAGGAGAACCAGGCCCGCCGGCTGCTCAACGACCTCGACGGGTTCCGGGTGGCCAAGGGGCTGCGGCACGAGGACGAGGCGATCGTGGCGCACCGCTGGCTGGCCGAGGTGTTCCAGCCGACGATCGCGGCGATCCCCGCGGAGCTGCGCGGGAAGCTGGAGGCGCCGCAGCTGTTCCACGAGATCCTCGACCACCGGTGGTACCTGTCGGAGGCGGCCGGGGCCGACGTGGGGCTGGCCGCCGCGGTGACCTCGTACGTGCGGAAGGTGCTGGTCTTCAAGCCCGACGAGAAGGCGCTCCTGCCGGACGACGAGAACGCGAATCAGCTTTCCTGAATGGCTGAACTCCCCCTCCGGGGAGGGTTTTCTTCTTCTCAGCCATAAACACCTTCATCTCAGTATGACTCCCGTTGTCACGGTTAATTTCCGTACCTTCTGGCACTTCTAAGCTGTCGGCGTCCCCATGCCGCACCTTCACCCCGAGGACCCGGCGGCCCGCGTTCGGGCGCGGCGCGCGCGGGCCGCCGCCGGGGCGCGTCTCGCGAGGCCCCGGCCTCCCGCCATCCCGCGAGGCGCGCCCCTTCCACGGCGGGTCGCGTGCCGTCAGCCGTACGGAGGAGAGATCACCCGGCCTGGCCGGGACGGCCCGCGGTCAGCTTGGTGACGGCCTCGACGATCTCCGCCCAGAGGGCCCGCGGCAGGTCGTGTCCCATGCCGGGGAAGACCTTGAGCTCCGCGCCGGGGATCGCCGCCGCGGTGGCCTGACCGCCCGCGAGCGGGATGAGCGGGTCGTCGGCGCCGTGGATGACCAGGGTGGGGACGTCGAGCCGGGCCAGGGCCTCGGTCCGGTCGGGAGAGGAGACGATCGCGGCGTACTGCCTGGCCACCCCGGCCGGGTCGTGGCAACGGTCGAACGCCAGCCCGGCCAGCCGCTCGACGCGCTCGCGGTCGGGTTCGTACCCCGGGGAGCCGATCACCGACGCCGTGGCCACCGCCTGCGCGACGACGCCCTCCCGGCTGGTCGCCGGCCTGGCGAACAGGACCGCGCGGGCCGCCTCGGTCGGCGGGGCCACCGAGCCGCCGGGCATGGACATGATCGAGGTGAGGGTCAGGACCCGCTCGGGGTGGCGCAGGGCGAGCGCCTGGGCGATCATGCCGCCCATCGAGGCGCCCATCACGTGCGCGGCCGGCCAGCCCAGCGCGTCCATCACCGCGGCGGCGTCCTCGGCCATGTCGTCCAGCAGGTAGGGCGCGGGCCTGCCCGAGCCGGGCACTCCCGCGTCGTGCAGGTGGGTGGACAGGCCGGCGTCGCGGTTGTCGAACCTGACGACGTGGTGTCCCTGGTCGGCGAGCAGCTCGCAGAACTGGTCGTCCCAGTGCACGAGCTGGGCGCCCAGCCCCATGATCAACAGGAGCGGGCGCCCGCCGGGAGAGCCGAAGCTCTCGTACGCGATGTCGATGCCATGGGCCGATGCGATCGAGGTCACGGCCCTAGAATGACATTCTGATGTAGGTGACGCCAAGCTCAGCGGCGCAGGAGCTTGCGCAGCCGCTCGCGGCCCAGCACCAGGCCACCGCCGAGCAGCACGGCCCCGCCGACCACGACGGCGCCGGTCACGTTGCTCTGCTCACTGGCCGCGGCGGCCTGGGCGGCGGCGCCTGCCGTCGGCCTGGCGTCCGCCACGGGCTCCACGGCCACGGCCTTCGGGGCCTCGCTCTTGGCGGGCTCGGCTCCGGCGAGGGCCTTCGGGGCATCCTGCTCGGCGTCCGACCTGGCGTCCGGCTTGGCGCCGGCCAGGGCCTTGTCGCCTTCCGCCTTCTCCCCGGCCTGGTCCCCGGCCTTGTCCTCGGCCAGGACCGGCGGGCTGGCGGGGTTGCGGTCCATGCGGCCCCAGGCGCCGGTGGAGAACGCCACCGGGTGGTTCTTCAGGCCCACGCCGTCGCCCCACTTGGTGATGACGTACTCGACCTTGATGTGGCCCTTGCCGCCGTTGCCGTCCACCATCAGCGTGCGCGGGTTGAACGTCCCGCCGGTCAGGTCGGCGAAGGTCTTGCCGTCCAGGTCGAGCATGATGCCCCTGTTGGACGGCGTGCCCGGACCGCGGTCACCGACGAAGAACGGCGCCTTCTTGCCGTTGTAGAGGACGTAGCCCTCGGTCAGCAGGGGCCAGCTGGGGCTGGCGGCCATACCCTTCTGCATGGGCTTGCCGCTGGCCGGCAGACCGGTGTCACCGGCGCGGCCGGAGCCGTCGTCCCAGAAGTAGGAGGCGGTGGTATCACCCTTGAGGAGAATCTTTTCGGTGCTCATGTCGAGGTCGGCGTGGGCGGCGGTGCCGGAGCCGAACGCCAGTGTGCCGGCGGCGGCGACGAGCACGGCGAGGGAACGCATGCTGAAACGAGCGGACATGAAAAGCGGAAATCCTTTGTGAGGCAACGGCAAAGCGCGCGCACAGAGGGCGTAGCCGGGCATCAAGCCATGCGGACGCTACGCGGGAGCGCGACGAGAAAGATCAGGAAATGGTGCCGCTCAACCGGCGGCCGGCGACATCCCGAGATAGGGGGGACGTGCGCGGTGATACATCACGTGGAAAAGTCCTCTCCATCTCGCCTACCGGGTTAGCTGACGGGTTCGGACGTGGAGATGCCCTACCGGCCGCGAGGGCCGGATTCACCCCAAGGAGATGGGTCCCCGGTTCCCGCGAGACGCGGGATTCGGCGCCAGGCAGCGGCCTCTTCCTGGTGAAGAGTCATGGTCACCGCCTGGTAACGCTTACCAATTTAGCGGGCAAAGCGGACATATGCAAAGGTAAGCCCATGATTCGGGCGAAGATCTACCTACAAAAAGGGGGCACGGCATGCCGTACCCCCTTGGGAACACCCGGTTTCAGCCGCCGCTCTTGCGCCTGAAGGACCGCTTGCCCGCAGCCGGACCATGAGTCCCGTGGACCTTGGAATGGTCGGCTCCCCTACCACCCCCGCCGGCGCCCGCCTGCTGGCCGCGCTTGCGCTCCAGAGCCTCACGGAACTTCCGCTTCAGCTCGTCCTCGGGAGTCTCGTCGACTTCCGGCTCCGGTGTTTCCGCCATGAGGACCTCCTGGTGTGCGTACGGTCCCAGCTTCCCACGCGAGCCTTGACCGCGCGAAACCGGGATCATCACGCAACCCGCGCCGGCGGCTTGGTATTGGCTTGACCCGATCCAGGAAACACCCCTGACATGCAGCCCGACCCCCCGGAGCGGCGACGGTGAGCCCGCTCGGCTTCCTCGGCCGCGACCTCGCCGTCGATCTCGGCGCGGCCACCACCCAGATCTACGCGCCAGGCCGGGGCATCGTGCTCAACGAGCCGTCGGCCGCCCTGACGGCCACCGGCCGCACCCTCTTCGGCGCTCCGGCGTACGAGTCGGGCGGCGGGATCGCCCGCTGGCCGGTGCGCGAGGGCGGCGAGCTCGCCGGCCGACTGATCAAGTACTTCCTCACGAAGGTGCACGGGCACCCGTTCGCCCGGCCGCGCCTGGTGATGGCGCTGCCCGACGGTTCCTCGCCGCTCCTGCGGGCCGCGGCGCGCGACCTGGCCTACCGGGCGGACGCCCGGCGGATCTACCTCGTCGAGCACGCCGTCGCGGTGGCGCTCGGCGCGGGCCTGCCGGTGCGGGAGCCGATGGGCCGGATGATCGTCGACATCGGCCCGCGGCTGACCAGGATCGCGATCCTGACCTGCGGCGCCGTCGTGGCCGCGACGACCGTCCACGCCGGCGGCGACGCCGTGAACAGGGCGATCGCCGCGCTGGCCGCCTGCGAGCTCGGCCTGCTGGTCGGCGAGGCGGAGGCGGAGGCGGTCAAGCTCCGCGCCGGTTCGCGCTGGAAGCCGATCGACCGACACGTGATCGTCCGCGGCCTCGACCCGGAGTCCCGGCGCGAGCGGATCGCGTGGCTGCCCGTCCAGCAGTTGTACGAGGTCACCAGGGCGCCGGCGGAGGCCATCGCCCGCGCCGCGGCGTCGGCCCTGGAGCGCTGTCCCGCCGAGCTGGCCGGCGACGTGGCCGCGCACGGGGTGGTGCTGACCGGCGGCGGCGCCCTGCTGCGCGGCCTCGCCAGGCGCCTGCGCACGGCCATGGGCGTGCCGGCCCGGCGCGCGGACCGGCCCGTCGAGTCGATGGCGCTGGGCCTGGGCCGATACGCCGACCGCCTGAGCGCCATCGGCCCCCGGCCCCCGCTGTAGCCCCGGCCCGCCTACAGCGGGGTCGAACAGGTGCCCCGCGCGATGTAGGCGAGCCCGTCGAAGGCGGCGCCGAGCACGGCCGGGGTGAAGGACTGCTTGTACGACCAGCGCCAGGCCGTGGCGCCGTAGCCGCGCACGTACCGCTGCTCGCCCAGCCATCGGGTCACCGCCTCGGGCCTGGGCCCGAGGCGCAGGTCGACGACGTGATCACGGGGGCAGGCGGCGGCCAGCAGGGACTCGGCCACGTCGGGCCTGCCGGCGGCGGGCACCCGGTGGCGGACCGGCGGCCTCCGCACGTCGGGCCTGCCGAACCGGAGCCGCCTGGCCCGGAACTCACCCTGTCCGAACAGCAGGCCGAGCGCGTAGTAGCCGGCGCCGTGACGCCGGCGCAGATGACCTCCCATGACCGGAGCGCCGTGGCCCGCGTAGTGGCCGGCGGCCACGTGACCGTTGTGCGCCCAGGTGGCGATCTTCGCCGCCGGGTCCTCCAGCAGCCGGTCGACGTTGTCGGCCAGGAACAGGTCGCGGGCCGCCGCGGCCGTGCGCGCCCCGTCGGCGTCGCGCATGGGCCGCGTCACCAGGGTCGCGAACTGCCACACGGTCCTGGCATGCGCCGCCGCCTCCCGCGGCCCTCCGGCCTCCATCTCGTCGGCCAGCCTGCGCGCGGCCGCCTCGATCGCCGGGTCGAGCGGCTCACCCACCCCCAGGCGCGTCTCCTCCAGCACCGCCAGCGGCCCGAGCGACTCTCCGGCCCGCTCACCCAGATGATCGCGGAGCCACCGCAGCGACGCGGCGGGGAACTGCGGGTCGATCCCGACGAAGCGCACCTTCGGCTCGGCGGTGCGGTTGTGCTCGCGCATCCACTCCACCACGCCCAGCATCTCCCGCGTCCGCCAGATCCAGAACCCGAGGTCGGCCAGGAGCCGCTCCGGCTCTCCCCTCCCGCCCAGGACGTAGGCGTCCAGGGCCTCGGACGCCGACACACTGGCCTCCATCGCGAGTGCGGTGAACCCCAGCTCCTCCACGAGGAACCGCAGCAGCCGGTGCTTGAGCAGGAAGAACTCCCGCGTGCCGTGGGTCGCCTCCCCCAGCCCCACCACCCTGACACCGTCGAGAACCTCCCGCAGCGGCTCCAGGCCGGCGACCGGCCCGCACGGGTCGAGCCCGTCGAGCGGGACGGCTCTGGACGCGAGCCAGCCGGTCACCTCGGCCGCCTCCGTCACGGCCCGTCCCTGAGGGAGGCCAGGGCGAGCACCAGGCCGAGCCCGCCCAGCACGAGGCTCACCACCGTCAGCGCCGTGCCGTCGAGCCAGAGATGCAGCAGCCCGAAGTCGCTGTCGAAGAACTGGTGGGCCACGAACCCGCCGAACCCCTGGAGCATGAGAATGACGCCGATGAACCCCATGGGGACCACGCTGGCACCTCCGGCGGGCCCGCCGCATCCGACCAAGGTATGGTCCACATCAGCCCTTGGCCCACACCGCCCAACTAGATCGCCCTTTCGGCGGATATAGATCCATTCGTCACGAAGAAGCACTACATTTACGGCAGAGGCTACGACGAAGGCGAGGACATGGCGCAGCTTCCGGGGCAGATCGACCCCAACGTGCCCAGTGTGGCCCGCATGTACGACTACTACCTGGGCGGCAAGGACAACTTCCCCGCCGACCGGGAAGCCGCGGAGCAGGTGATCGAGCTCGGCCGCCGGACCGGCACCGACATCCGCGAAGTCGCGCTGGCCAACCGTGGTTTCCTCATCCGCAGCGTGCGGCACCTGGCCCAGTCGGGCATCCGGCAGTTCCTCGACATCGGCACCGGTCTGCCCACCCAGGACAACGTCCACCAGGTCGCCCAGCGGGTGGCGCTCGAGTCCAGGATCGTGTACGTGGACAACGACCCGATCGTGCTGGCCCACGCCCGCGCCCTGCTGGCCGACAACCACGAGACGATCATCGTCCAGGGCGACCTGGCCGAGCCCGACGCCGTCCTCGCCGCCGCCGCCGACCACCTGGACTTCTCCCAGCCGGTGGCCGTGGTCGTGGCGGCGGTGTTCCACTTCTTCCACGACGACGACCAGGTGGCCAAGATCATGGAGACGCTCCGGCGGCCCCTGGTGTCCGGCAGCCACCTCGTCGTCTCCCACGGCTACATCGAGCCGGGCGAGGGCGAGGAGGACAAGGTCGACGAGGTCCGCGGCGTCTACCGGCGCAGCACTTCCGGCGCCATCGCCTGGCGCGGCCGGGAGGAGCTGCTGTCCCTCTTCGACGGCCTGGAGATCCTCCCGCCGGGTGTGGTGCCGGCCCAGAAGTGGCGCAACGACGACGACCCGTACCCGTGGCCCGGGCTGGCCAGAGGCGGCGTGCTCGGCGTCGTCGCCCGCGTCCCCTGACCTGCCCCGCCCTGGACCGTCCCCCGGTCCTCGGATCGGCGGTGCCGGATCTGCCGGGGTCAGCCGCGTGAGGCGGTGCGCAGCGCCCGGTAGAGCAGCCGCGCGTCGCCCAGGTGGTGGCGCAGCAGCTTCTCCAGGCCGCCGATCGGCACCAGGTTCTGCGGGGCGCGCGGGTCCTTGTAGTCGACGCCGGCCAGCGGCGGCAGGGCGAGCGTCACGGCGTCGGCCAGCCCCGCCGCCTCCGCCGGGTCCAGGTCCGCGCTGGCCTCGCAGCGCACGATGCCCGCCCACGGCGTGGGCGAGTGCGCCGGCAGCCGCACGTACCAGGCGTGCCGCCGCCAGCTCGTGCCCATGAGGAACACCGGCGTGCGCTGCCCCGGCGCCAGCGACGACACCACCGCCGACTGGGCGGGCGGCAGGTAGGCGGTGTGGTGGGTCTTGATGTAGCCGATCGTGCGCGGCAGATGGCCGCGCCCGCGCAGCGGCCCGTCGACCAGCAGCAGGTCGTCGGCCATCCCCCGGTGCCGCACCGACAGCTCCACCTCCAGCTGGGTGACCTGCCGCTGCAGCGCCAGCGACAGCTCCTCCACGGTCGAGTCGGCCGCCCTGCCGGGACGGTAGTCGGCGTGCGCGGTCTTCACCTCCGGGGTGTACGGGGAGGCGCTGATGAGCGCGCGGTGCACCTCGACGTCCGCCAGTTCGGCGCCGTCGGGGCCGCACCGCACGATCCCCGCCGCGTACGAGGCCGCGATCCCCGGCATCGGCATGGCCGCGTCGGGGTCGTTCACCCACACCCGGGCGTCGATCCGGCGGACCCCGTCGGCGACCAGCAGCGTCTCCGGGGCGCGGGCGCCGGGGCCCGGGGTGACGGGCTTCCAGTCGCCGGCCGGCCGCTCGACGTCCAGGATCAGCTCGGCGCTGGTGGCGCCCAGCTCGGAGAACGCCTCGGCCGCCAGCGCCGCCGCGTAGCCCGGGTCCCAGGGATCGACGGAGAACGCCGTCACAGCCCCGCCTTCCGTACGTGTGAGCCCTTGGCGTCGCGGCTGACCTCGAACCGCACCGGCACCCGCTCGGCCAGCGCCGGGACGTGGGTGACGACGCCCACCATGCGCTCCTGAGCGGCGGCGAGCCGTTCCAGCGTGGTGGCGACGGTGTCGAGGGTCGCCGGGTCGAGCGTGCCGAACCCCTCGTCGAGGAAGATCGAGTCGAGGCCGCGGGCGACCGCGTCGGACAGCGCCAGCGCCAGCGCGAGGGCCGCCTGGAAGGTCTCGCCGCCGGACAGCGTGCGGGCGCTGCGCCGCAGCCCGGCCTCGGCGTGGTCGATCACCTCGATCTCGGTGCGGTCGCTCAGCGCGAGCTCGTACTGGCCGTCGGACAGCTCCTTGAGCAGGCCGGACGCGGTGGTGACGAGCACGTCGAGCGCCTCGGCGCACAGCCAGCGTTCGAAGGCGTTGGCGCGCAGCCGCAGCGCCAGCTCGTGCGCGACCTTCGCGGCGTGCTCCTTCGCCGCGGCCTCCTCCGCCAGCTCGGCGGCGCGCTCGCGGGCCTCCTTGACCCGTTCGAGCCGGGACTCGACGCGGGCGACCTCGCCGGCGACGGCCGCGCCGAGCTGGTCGGGGGTGCCTTCGCCGGGCAGCGGGACCTGGTGC
>NZ_JAPNNL010000109.1 GCF_027620315.1 Nonomuraea corallina
GGGGGGCGTCGCCGCCGACCGCGCCATCGGGCGCACCACCACGGTCCCCGCCACCACGGTCCCCGCCACCACGGTCCCCGCCACCACGGTCCCCGCCACGGTGTTCCCCGACGCGTCCGCCTTCAGCGAGAAGGGCACGGGCGAGCCGCTCGCCGGCCGCCAGTGGGACATGCGGATGATCGGCGCCGACCGCGCCAACCAGAAGGCGCCCGGCACCGAGAAGGTCCTGGTCGGCGTCATCGACACCGGCATCGACGGGACCCACCCCGACATCGCGCCCAACTTCAACCGCGAGCTCAGCCGCAACTTCGTCACCGACCGGCCCAAGGACGACAAGGGGGAGAACCTCGACGGCCCCTGCGAGGCCGCCGGCTGCAAGGACCCCGTCGACCAGGACGACGACGGCCACGGCACGCACGTCGCCAGCACCATCGCCTCACCGCTCAACGGCGTCGGCATCGCCGGCGTGGCCCCCGGGGTCCAGCTCGTCAACATCCGGGCCGGCCAGGACTCCGGCTTCTTCTTCCTCAAGGCCAGCCTCGACGCGCTGACCTACGCCGGCGACATCGGCGTCGACGTGGTCAACATGAGCTACTACGTCGACCCGTGGCTGTTCAACTGCGCGGCCAACCCGTCCGACAGCAAGAAGGAACAGCTCGAACAGCGCGCCATCATCACCGGCATGCAGCGCGCCCTCGACTACGCCAGGAACAAGGGCGTCACGCTCATCTCCGCGCTCGGCAACGGCGCCACCGACCTCGGGCGGCCGAAGACCGACGACGACAGCCCCGGCTACCCGCGCGGCGAGGAGAAGGTCCGCCGCGTCGACAACACCTGCCTCAACGTCCCGGCGGAGTCCGACGGCGTCATCTCCGTGGCCTCGGTCGGCTCCTCCGGCCGCAAGGCCGTCTACAGCGACTACGGCGTCGAACAGGCCGACCTCGCCGCGCCCGGCGGCGACTCGCTCGACGGCAAGGGCGCCTCGGCGAACCGCACCATCCTCGCCGCCGCCCCCGAGAAGGCGCTGCGCGCCAAGGGCCGCATCGACGCCGACGGCAAGCCCAAGGGCGCGGACGTCGTGCGCGACTGCACCGGCGGCACCTGCGCCTACTACCAGTACCTGGAGGGCACCTCGATGGCCGCGCCGCACGCCGCCGGCGTGGCCGCCATCCTCATCAGCCGCTTCGGCCGCCCGGGCCCCGGCGGCGTCACCCTCGCCCCCGCCACCGTCGAGAAGTACCTGTACGAGACGGCCACGCCGGCCGCGTGCCCGAGCCCCCGCGCGTTCGTCTACGACGTGTACGGGGAGAAGGAGACCCACCTGTGCGAAGGCGGGCCGGACAGGAACGGCTTCTTCGGCCACGGCCTCGTCGACGCCCTGGAGGCGGCGACCTTCGAACCGTGACGCAGATGCCGGGTACGTTCTCCCGAGACCTTGACTGCCAAGTGGTCTGTACCAATTAAGGTAGGACGCGTGACACGTCGCGCGAAAATCGTCTGCACCCTAGGCCCAGCCACGTCCTCCCCCGAACGCCTGCGCGATCTCATCGCCGCGGGCATGGACGTCGCACGGTTCAACCTCAGCCATGGCGACCATGACATGCACAGAGAGGTCTTCGACCGGGTCAGGGAGGTCGCGGCCGATCTCGGCCGCGGTGTAGGCGTCCTCGCCGATCTGCAGGGTCCCAAGATCCGCGTCGGCCGCTTCGAGGAAGGCCCGGTCCGGCTCGGCTTCGGCGACGTCTTCACGATCACCGCCGAGGACGTGCCCGGCGACCGCGAGCAGGTCTCCACCACCTACAAGGGCCTGTCCAACGACGTCCGCCCGGGTGACACCATCCTGGTCGACGACGGCAGGCTCGTCCTGGAGGTCACCCGCGTCGACGGCGAGCGGGTCGTCACCCGCGTCGTCATCGGCGGCATGATCTCCGACAACAAGGGCCTCAACCTCCCCGGCGTCAACGTCAGCGCCCCCGCGCTGACCGACAAGGACGAGACCGACCTGCGCTGGGCGCTGCGCACCGGGTTCGACATGATCGCGCTGTCGTTCGTCCGCCGTCCCTCCGACGCCGACGTCGTGCGCAACATCATGGAGCAGGAGGCCGTCCGCCTCCCCCTCCTCGCCAAGATCGAGAAGCCGCAGGCGGTCGAGCGCCTCCCCGAGATCGTCGAGGCCTTCGACGGCATCATGGTCGCCCGCGGCGACCTGGGCGTGGAGCTGCCGCTGGAGCAGGTGCCGATCGTCCAGCGGCGCATCATCGAGCTGTGCCGCGAGAAGGCCCGCCCGGTCATCGTCGCCACCCAGATGCTCGACTCGATGATGAACGCCCCCCGCCCCACCCGCGCCGAGGCCTCCGACGTCGCCTATGCCGTCATGGACGGCGCGGACGCGGTCATGCTGTCGGGCGAGACCTCCGTCGGCAACTACCCGATCGAGGCCGTCTCCACGATGGACCGCATCGCCTGTGCCGCCGAGGCGTCGTCGCTGCACGCCACCCACACCCTGGAGCGCATGCCGGAGACCACCGGCGGCGCCATCGCCCGCGCCGCCGCCGAGGTCGGCGCCATCGTCGGGGCGAAGGCGCTGGTGGCCTTCACCATGTCCGGCGAGACGGCCCGCCGGTTGGCCCGCTACCGCTCGCCGATCCCGCTGCTCGCCTTCACCTCCTCCCCCCACGTGCGGGGCCAGCTCTCGCTCACCTGGGGGGTGGAGACGTTCCAGGTGCCGTTCGTGCACCACACCGACGACATGGTCCGGCAGGTGGAGGCGTCCCTGCTGTCGCTGAACCGCCTGGAGAAGGGCGACAAGGTGGTCATCGTCGCCGGCTCGCCGCCCGGCAGCCACGGCTCCACCAATGCCCTGCGCGTCCACACGATCGGCTCCGCCGTCTCCCACGGCAACTAGGGCCCGGGGGGCCGGGCGCTCGCGGCCTGGCCCCCACCGCACCCTGCGTCAGTTGGCGTGGAGCGCCTCGTTCAGCTCCACGCCGGTGCCCTGGCGGGCCACCACCTCCACGGCGCCGGTCTCGGAGTTGCGGCGGAACAGCAGCCCGTCGCGCCCCGACAGCTCCCTGGCCTTCACCACGTCGCCGCCGGGCAGGCGCACCTTCGTCCCGGCCGTCACGTACAGGCCGGCCTCGACGACGCAGTCGTCGCCCAGGGAGATGCCGATGCCGGCGTTCGCGCCGATCAGGCAGCGCTCGCCGACCGAGACGACCTCCTTGCCGCCGCCGGAGAGGGTGCCCATGATGGAGGCGCCGCCGCCCAGGTCGGAGCCCTCGCCGAGGACGACCCCGGCCGAGATCCTGCCCTCGACCATGGACGCGCCGAGCGTGCCGGCGTTGAAGTTGACGAACCCCTCGTGCATCACCGTCGTGCCGTTGGCCAGGTGGGCGCCGAGACGGACCCGGTCGGCGTCGGCGACGCGCACCCCTGACGGCACCACGTAGTCGACCATCCGCGGGAACTTGTCGATCCCGTACACCGTGACCGCCCCCTTGGCGCGCAGCCGCGCCCGCGTCGCCTCGAAGCCCGCCACGGCGCACGGCCCGTGGTTGGTCCACACGACGTTCGCGAGCTTGCCGAACAAGCCGTCGAGGTTCAGCCCGTGCGGCCGCACCAGCCGCGCCGACAGCAGGTGGAGCCGCAGGTAGGCGTCGTGGGCGTCGGCCGGGGGATCGGAGAGCTTGGCGATGCCGGTGCGCACCGCCACGACCTCGACGCCGCGCGCCGGATCGGGCCCCACCAGGCCGGCGAACTCGCCGGCCGCCTCGGCGGCGAGCCGCTCGGTGCCCGTCGCGGGCGGGTCGCCCAGCTCGGGCGCGGGGAACCAGGTGTCGAGTACGGTGCCGTCGGCGGCTATGGTGGCCAGGCCGACGCCGCCGGCGCCGGTCACGGTGGGATCGATAGCAGTCACGTGCCTCAAAATACCGTGACGGGCCTCTTCAGAGCGCGCCCAGGTCGGCCGACAGCCAGCGCTCCGGCCGCATCCTGAACGTCACCAGCGCGCTCAGGTCCGACCCCTCGACGTAGCCGGGCACCGCCTCGATCGGGAGGTAGCGGGCGGCGATCCGGGTGAGCTGCTCCAGCGTCGTCGGGCCCGACCAGACGACCGGCCCTTCCACGGACACGTACCGGTAGGTCGGGCTGGTCCGCTGGACCAGCAGCGCGAACCGGCCCGCCTTCGCGATCAGCACGGCCTTGCGCGAGTCACGGCCGGTGAGGAACTCGACGTCTCCGCCCGGCTCGTAGTCGTACCAGACGGGCACGCTCAGCGGCGCCCGGTCCGCGCCCGCGTCGACCGCCACCGCGGCCACATGCGGCTCCGCCAGGAACGTGGCCCGCTCCTTCGCGCTCAACCCCACGGCACCCACCTCCAGAAACCACCACACCCGTTTCATTACCGATCATCGGCGGGCTATGCCTCTGACCAGGAAGGGACGGGGTCCACGGGGAGGGGCGGCCGCGGCCGGTCCCGCAGGGGAAGCCGGAGGCGGCGGGGAAGTGCCCCGAGTGGGATTCGAACCCACACTGAATGGATTTTGAGTCCATCGACTCTGCCGATTGGTCTATCGGGGCGGCAGCGCCGACCGCCGCACGGGGCGCGACTCCAGGGTCGCGGTGCTGGGCCGACGTGGATCTAATCTACCGGACATCGGTACTCTTCTGCTCGTGAGTACGCAGCGACGAGTGGTGATCGCGGAAGACGAGGCGCTGATCCGCCTCGATCTCAAGGAGATGCTCCAGGAGGACGGTTACGTCGTCGTGGGGGAGGCCGGGGACGGGGAGCAGGCCATCCGGCTGGCCACCGAGCTGCGGCCCGATCTCGTCATCCTGGACGTCAAGATGCCGGTGCTCGACGGGATCTCCGCGGCGGAGCGGATCGTGGCCGAGCGCATCGCGCCGTGCCTGATCCTCACCGCCTTCTCCCAGCGCGACCTGGTCGAACGGGCCAGGGAGGCGGGGGCGATGGCCTATCTGGTCAAGCCGTTCACCAAGTCCGACCTGGTGCCGGCGATCGAGATGGCGGTGAGCCGCCATGAGGAGATGGTGGCGCTGGCCGCCGAGGTGTCGGGCCTCACCGAGCGGCTGGAGACGCGCAAGCTGGTCGAGCGGGCCAAGGGCCGCCTGATGACGCAGCACGGGTGGAGCGAGCCGCAGGCGTTCCGCTGGATCCAGAAGGCGTCGATGGACCGGCGGCTGAGCATGCGCGAGGTCGCGCAGATCGTCATCGACGACGCGGCCGACCGGAGCTGAGCGCCCCGGCCGGGCCCCGGTCGCGCTCGCCGGTCAGGAGGTGGGCAGCCCGCACACGTCGAGCGCGTACTCGATGAGCCGGTGCTGGACGTCCTCGGGCGGCACGACGATGACGACGCGCTCGGCGCCGCCGTCGACGCTGGCCCGTACGGGGAAGAGGAAGGCCTTCTTGGCCTCGGCGAAGGCGTGCGGGTCGCAGCGCCCCGGGGTGAGCTGGACGGCGGCCTGGACGCTGCGGGCGGTGTCGTCCAGCTCGGCGATCGGCGTCCCCTCGGTGACGGGGGCGGCGATGTAGTGGGTGGTGCCGTCGATGCGGTGGACGGTCACGGCGCCCTTGCCGCGGCGGGTGAGGGTGAGGGTGGTGTGCATGGCGTCGCCCACGCGCTTCCACTCGGGGCCGAAGGAGATGTCGGCCGCCTGCTTGATGAGGTGCTCCGAACACTCGTCGCGCAGCAGCCGCGCCAGCAGCGGGTCGGGATGGGGGACCGGGAAGACGACCTTGCGGGGGTTCTGCTCGTCGCCGACGCGCACGTGGGCGACGACGGTGGCCGGCTGCGCCTCGGGGAGGCGGTCGGGCAGGCAGCGGGCTCGGCCGTACGGGATGGGCAGGTCCGTCCGCTGGGTCTTCGCGACGGTGATGTTCACCTTCTCCGGGGCTAAGGCGGCGAACGATGCGGTCACCAGCTGAACGTCAGCGAAGTGCACCGGAGTCCCCGTGGTGTTCCGGACCGCCACCTGCATTCTGTGCACGGGCTCGTCGGAACGCCACTGCGCCAGGGAGACCGACACCCCGGGCGGCGGCTCGGTCACGGACGGGGACGGGTCGGCGCCGGAGCAGCCGGCGAGGAGGGCGGTCGAGAGCGAGAGGGCCATGATGCGCTTCACTCACCGCAGACTAAACACGCACCGATCGCGAGCGTAAGTTGAGGACTGATTACGACTCCGCATCCAAGTGCCGACAGTTGCGCCGCTGCCCTGGCATCACCATGCAGGCATTTTGTACGTTTCCACCATTCGATCGGGAACGCTCGGCGGTGCTGACGGATCCCGGCCTGGAATGAAGGAGATTACTTCATGGTCCGCATTGCTCCCGTGGGACGGGTGCTGGCTGTCGTGGCTGCCACCAGCCTCGCTCTGACAGCTTGCGGTGGTGGCAGCGACACCGCCGCGCCATCCTCGCCCGCCTCGGCTGCGCCCTCGTCCGCGGCCCCCGCGGCCCAGGGCGACGGCACGCTGACCCTTGGCACGCTGCTGCCGCAGACGGGGTCGCTGGCGTTCCTCGGCCCGCCCGAGTTCGCGGGCGTCGACCTGGCCGTCAAGGAGATCAACGAGGCCGGCGGCGTGCTCGGCAAGGAAGTCGGCAAGATCCACACCGACTCCGGCGACACCACCACCAACATCGCCTCCCAGTCGGTCGACAACCTGCTGGCGCAGAAGGCCGACGCCATCATCGGCGCCGCCTCCTCGTCGGTGTCGGAGACGGTGATCGACAAGATCACCGGTGCGGGCGTCGTGCACTTCTCCCCGGCCAACACCTCCGACAAGTTCACCACCATCGCCGACCAGGGCCTCTACTTCCGCACCTCCCCGCCGGACAAGCTGCAGGGCCGCGTCCTCGGTGACCTGATCGTGGCCGACGGCAACGCCACGGTCGCCATCATGGCCATGCAGGACTCCTACGGCACCGGCCTGGCCGACCAGGTCGCCAAGACCGTCCAGGACGGCGGCGCCGAAGTGGTCGAGCGGGTCGACTACGACCCGAAGGCGGCCGAGTTCGCGGCCGACATCGCCAAGATCAAGGCGAAGAACCCCGCGGCCGTCGTCCTCATCGGCTTCGAGGAGACCGCCAAGGTCATCAACGAGCTGGTCAAGCAGGGCCTGCCGGCCGACAAGCACAAGTGGTACATGGTCGACGGCAACACCTCCAACACCAACTACGTCAAGATGCCCAAGGGCACGCTGAAGGGCGTCAAGGGCACCATCCCCGGCGCCGCGTCGCCGGAGGACTTCCAGAAGAAGCTCCTCGAGATCAACCCCGACCTCGAGGACTTCAGCTACGCGCCGGAGTCGTACGACGCCGCCAACCTGATCGCCCTGGCCGCCGAGGCCGCCAAGAGCGACGCGGGCACCGCCATCGCGGCCAAGCTGGCCGAGGTCAGCAAGGGCGGCGAGAAGTGCAAGGACTTCCCGTCCTGCGTCGAGCTGCTCAAGGCCGGCAAGGACATCGACTACGACGGCGTGAGCGGTCCGGTCGAGTTCAACGACGCCGGTGACCCGGCCGTCGCCACCATCGGCATCTACGAGTACGGCGACGACAACAAGTACCCGACCAAGGCGCTCGAGTACCGCACGGGCAACATCGAGGGCTGACAGCCCCTCGGCTGAACCATCAGGGCCCCGGTCCCCTCCCCCCTGAGGACCGGGGCCCTTTCACGTGCTCAGCCGCAGGTCCGCTCGATCCGCTCGGCCGCGGTCCGGTACTCCTTGAGCAGGGCCACCTGCCGGGGGCGCGGCACGGCCGCCGTGGACAGGCTCTCGGTGGTGGCCTCGACCGTGCGGACCGCGTCGCCGAGCGAGGCGGGCAGCCGGGGGCCGAACTGGAGGGTGATGCCGCGCACCTCGGCGAGACGGCCGAGCACGGCGTCCTCGAAGTGCTGCGCGTCCTCCTGGCCGGCGGGCTTCAGCAGCAGTTCCGCGTACCCGATGGCGGAGACCACGCGCGCGCACGGGGCGTCGTCGGGGTCGCCGCCCGTGCTGTACGAGCCGCCGGCGGCGGGAGCCTGCCGGCAGGCGGCGAGGACGGGGAGCAGGAGCGCGAGCGCCAGAATACGATTCACCCGGACATTGAAGAACGGAGAAGGGGCCCGGGTGAAGCCCCTTCTCCGTTCGGGTGACCGATCTACGCCTTGGCGAGGGTGCCGAGGTACAGCTCGATGACCTTGGGGTCGTTGGCGAGCTGGCGTCCGGTGCCGGTGTAGGCGTTGCGTCCCTGGTCGAGGACGTAGCCCCGGTGGCAGATCTGGAGGCAGCGCCGGGCGTTCTGCTCCACCATGATGATGGTGACGCCGGCCTTGTTGATCTGCTGGGCCTGGATGAAGACGAGGTCCTGCAGCTTGGGCGACAGGCCCGCGGAGGGCTCGTCCAGCAGCAGCACCGACGGCTCGGTCATCAGCGCCCTGGCCATGGCCACCATCTGCCGCTCACCGCCCGACAGGGAGCCGGCGCGCTGCTTGCGCCGCTCCTTGAGCGCGGGGAACAGCTCGCAGACGAACTCGAAGCGCTCCTTGAACTTGGCGGGCGCCTGGTAGGCGCCCATCTCCAGGTTCTCCTCGATAGTCAGGCTCGGGAAGACGTTGTTGGTCTGCGGGACGTAGCCGACGCCGCGGGAGACCAGCTGGTGCGCCTTCATGTTGGTGATGTCCTCACCCTTCAGCGTCACCGTGCCGCTGCGGATGTTGACCAGCCCGAACATGGCCTTGAGCAGGGTCGACTTGCCGGCTCCGTTGGGCCCGATGATGCCGATCAGCTCGCCGTCGGCGACGTACAGGTCGGAGCCGTTGAGGATGTTGACCCCCGGCAGGTAGCCGGCGATCAGCTCGTCGCAGCGGAGCACGGCGTTCTCGGCGCCGCGCAGGTGGTCGCCGCGGTCGGTGACGGCGGCCTTGGACTCGGACTCGGACTCGGGGACGGCGTTCACTTCTTGTCCTCCTCGATCTCGGCCTCGAGCGCCTCCTCGGCCTCCTGGAGCTGCTGCTCCAGCTCGCTCTCGGTGAGCGGCGCGTCGTGGTGGGCGCCCAGGTAGGCGTCGATGACCCGCTCGTCGGACATGATGGTGTCCGGCGGGCCCTCGGCGATGACGGCGCCCTGCGCCATGACGATCACCCAGTCGCTGATGTCGCGCACCATGTCCATGTCGTGCTCGACGAACAGCACGCTCATGCCCTGCTCGCGCAGGTCCTTGACGTGGCCGAGGAGCGACTGGGTGAGTGCCGGGTTGACGCCGGCCATGGGCTCGTCGAGCATCACCAGCTCCGGCTTGACCATGAGGGCGCGGGCCATCTCCAGCAGCTTGCGCTGGCCGCCCGAGAGCGAGCCGGCGAAGTCCTCGCGCTTGGCGTCGAGCTTGAACCTGGCCAGCAGCTCGTCGGCCCGAGAGGTGATCTCGTCCTCCTGGCTCCGCCAGATGAAGGGCAGCAGCGCCTGCCAGAAGCTCTCGCCCGACTGGCCCTGCGCCCCGAGCCGCATGTTCTCCAGCACGGTCAGCCGCGACAGCGCCTTGGTGAGCTGGAAGGTGCGGACCATGCCGGCGCGGGCGACCTTGTGGGCCGGCACGCCGTTCATCCGCCGCCCGTTGAACGTCCACTCGCCCGAGTCGGCGGTGTCGAACCCGGTGAGCTGGTTGAAGAACGTGGTCTTGCCCGCGCCGTTGGGGCCGATGAGCGCGGTGATGGAGCCCCGCTGGATCTCCACGTGCTTGACGTCGACGGCGGTCAGGCCGCCGAAGCGGCGCACGACGTTGTCGACCACGAGGATCGGGTCGGGCTTGGCCACGCCCGGCTCGCGCGGCATGTCCTTGAAGACCGCCAGCGCGGCGGCCTTGCGGTCGGTGGTGGTCTCAGCGTGCATTGATCGCCAGCTCCCTCTTGTCCCCGAAGATACCTTGCGGCCGGTAGACCAACAGGAGGATCAGCCCCAGCCCGACCAGCAGGAAGCGGAACGGGCCGACCTGCGTGATGTCCATGAAGGGGAGGAGACCGGACTGCACCGCGCCGGTGAGCAGGCCGTTGACGAGCACCAGCAGCACCCAGAAGATCGACGCGCCGACCACCGGGCCGAACACGCGGGCGGCGCCGCCCAGGATGACGATCGTGTACGCGAAGAACGTGGTCTCGGTGCCGAAGATGTCGGGCTGCACGGACCCGGTGGCGAGCCCGTAGATGAAGCCGCCCAGGCAGCCGAGCACGCCGCCGAGGATCAGCGACTGCATCTTGTAGGAGAACACGTTCTTGCCGAGGCTGCGCACGGCGTCCTCGTCCTCGCGGATGGCCTTGATCACGCGGCCCCACGGGCTCTTCATCAGGAGGTAGACGATGAGACAGGAGATCGCGATCAGGGCCCAGGCGACGCTGAGCACCCACATCTCGCGTTCGTTGAAGCTCAGCGGCCAGAACCCGTAGGTGCCCTGCGGGTAGGGGTTGATGTCGTAGAACCCCTGGGAGAAGCCGCGCCGTCCGTCGGAGCCGCCGAAGACGTCCTTGAACTCCACGGAGCGGAAGATGAGCCTGACGATCTCCGCCGCGGCGATGGTCACGATGGCCAGATAGTCGGCCCGCAGCCGCAGCGTCGGGATGCCCAGCAGGATGGCGAGCAGCACGGCGGCGGCCAGGCCGACCCCGATGCCGATCCAGAACGGCAGCCCGAGCGTGGTCACGGTCACGGCCAGGCCGTAACCCGCGACGGCGAGGAACGCCGACTGGCCGAAGTTGAGCAGTCCGGTGTAGCCGAAGTGGATGTTGATGCCGATGGCGGCGAGCGCGTACCACACCGTCTCGACGCCGACGGCGGCCTTGACGGTGGTGGAGAGGATGATGTCCCAGTTCATGATTCCCCCGGTCAGCCGATCCGCTCTCGGCGGCCGAGGATGCCCTGCGGCCGGAAGAGGAGCACGAGGATGAGGACGGCCAGCGCGCCGACGTTCTTGAGCTCCGGTGGCACCCACAGCGTCGAGATCTGGATGAACAGGCCGACGATGATCGACCCCACCAGCGCGCCGAAGGCGGTGCCGAGGCCGCCGAGCGTGACTCCGGCGAAGATGAGCAGCAGCAGTTCCTGGCCCATCGTGTACTTCAGGTTCTGCGACAGGCCGAGCATGATGCCCGCGAGCGCGGCGATGGCGCCGCCGCCGGTCCAGATGATGCGGATGATCCGGTCGACGTTGATGCCCGAGGACGAGGCCAGCGCCGGGTTGTCGGCGACGGCGCGGGCGGCCTTGCCGGTACGGGTGCGCAGCAGGGCGATGCCGACGATGATCAGCACGGTCAGCTCGATGCCCATCGAGATGAGGTTCTTCGGCGTGGCCGAGATGGGCCCGATCTCGATGCCGGCCTGGGCGTTGTACTGGGCGTACGACTGGGTCTCGCCGCCGAAGAGGATGAGGAACAGGTACCTCATGAACAGCGCCACGCCGATCGAGACGATCATCGCGGCGATGATGCCGGTGCCGCGCTTGCGCAGCCCGCCCCAGAAGAACCGGTCCTGCGCGTAGCCCAGCCCGCCGGCCAGGATGACCGCGATGACGGCGGCCGGGATGATGTGCAGCCCGAACGGGACGTTGACGAGATAGGCGAGCAAGGCTCCCAGGGTGACGAGCTCGCCGTGGGCGAAGTTCGTCAGCCCCGTGGTGCCGTAGATGAGTGACAGGCCGAGCGCCGCCAGGGCGATGATCAGGCCCAGGTTGAACCCTTCGAAGGTCAGCTGGGCGGCGCGTTGCCAGAAGGCGCTGCTGCCGCCTCCTTCGTCGGGCGCCGCCGCGCCGTCCTCGCCCTTGGCGGTCAGCGCGAACAGGACGGTGGTCGGGTTGCCCTCGTACACGGTCGGGGCTCGTTGGTTGTTGCCTCCGCGGATCGCCATGTTCTGCGGGAGCGTGGCGGTGTCCAGCGTGACCTTGTACGAGCCGGGCTGGTCGATCGGCACTTCCCAAGTGCCCTTGGCGTCACTGGTGACCTCTTGAACGGGTTGCCCGCTCTCGGTGGTCACCACGATCTTCACGCCGTTCACTGGCTGGCCTTGGAAGTTGAGTGTTCCCCTCAGGCTCTGTTCCGGTTCGGCCGCGTGGGCCGGAGCGGCGAGCAACAGGATGAGTCCACCCAGGAAGGCCGTGAACGCGATCACGGCTCTGCGCAATGGTGCTCCCTCAGATAGGTCAAGGCGGGGTTTTGCCCCTCCATCTCGACACGCGGGCATCGCAGGCACGACTGGGATGCTGGCGGGAGCTTATTTCGCGTACGCCCGGTTCAGTATCCTTCGTCACCATTTAGTGACATGTGTGTGTCACTCATGTGAGGAAACAAAGGCGGCAGGTCAGGGGCGTAATCGAGGGATGCACCTGGCAGACGATGATGACGGCTGGACAACGAATCGGTGGAGGGGTGAAAGAGCCCGAAGGGGGCCTTTGGGGCCATGCAAGGCTTCCCCGGCCTCACCTGTTATCTACTCGGCCTCCCCGCGGGCTCTAGGGCACACCACGGTAGCGACCCCTGGGGTGCATGCGCAAAGGTCGGGCAAAAGTTCGGCGAAGGTCAGGCGTCACGCAGCATACAGATGAGACGAGAGGTGCAGATCCGACGTCCGTCCTCGTCCGTGATCTCGATCGCGTAGGTCGCCAGCGTCCGCCCCGCGTGCAGGGGGGTGGCCACCCCGATGACGAAGCCCGACGTCGCCGAGCGGTGATGGGTGGCGTTGATCTCCACGCCGACCGCCACCTTGCCGGGTCCCGCGTGCAGCGCCGCCCCGGTCGAGCCCACCGTCTCCGCCAGCACCACCGAGGCGCCGCCGTGCAGCAGCCCGTACGGCTGCGTGTTGCCCTCCACCGGCATGCGGGCCACCACCCGCTCGGCCGAGGCCTCCAGGAACTCGATGCCCATGCGGTCGGCGAGCAGACCTGTCTTGGTGCGGGCGACCTCCAGGGCGACGGCGGGGTCGGTCCAGGGGTCGGTCGAGGGGTCGATCTGCGTCAAGGGGACGCCTCCACTCTTTCCAGCTCGGGTTTTCTGTCGCAGTCGCAGACTAGGCTGCCAGTGTGCCGAAGAGTGAAGTGACCCCCAGCCGCCCGTGCCTGCTGTTGCTCGACGGGCATTCCCTGGCTTACCGCGCTTTCTACGCGCTCAAGGACGCCAACCTCATGACCACCGACGGTCAGCACACCGAGGCGGTCTACGGGTTCACGTCGATGCTGACCAACATCCTGCGCGACGAGCAGCCGACGCACATCGCGGTGGCGTTCGACCGCTCGGAGCCGACGTTCCGGCACGAGGAATACTCCGCCTACAAGGCCAACAGGGTCGAGACCCCCGAGGACTTCCGTGGCCAGATGCAGCTCATCTTCGAGCTGCTCGACATCCTGCGCATCCCGCGGCTGTCCAAGCCCGGCTTCGAGGCCGACGACCTGATCGCCACCCTGGCCACCCGCGCCTCCGCTGAAGGCATGAGCGTGCTCATCGTCACCGGCGACCGCGACGCGCTGCAGCTCGTCGACGACAACGTCACGGTGCTCATGACCCGCCGCGGCATCAGCGACATGACCCGCTTCACCCCCGAGGCGGTGCAGGAGAAGTACGGCCTCACCCCGCAGCAGTACCCCGACTTCGCCGCGCTCCGCGGCGACCCCAGCGACAACCTCGCCAGCATCCCCGGCGTCGGCGAGAAGACCGCCGCCAAGTGGGTGCGCGAGTACGGTTCGCTCACCGCCCTGGTCGACCGGGTCGACGAGGTCAAGGGCAAGGTCGGCGACAAGCTGCGCGAGCACGTCGCCCAGGTGCTGATGAACCGCCGGCTCACCGAGCTGCTGCGCGACGTGGCGGTCGAGGTCGAGCCCGCCGGCCTCCAGCAGGGCGCGTGGGACCGCGAGGAGCTCAACAAGCTGTTCGACACCCTGCAGATCCGCGGCGAGCTGCGCGAGCGGGTCTTCAAGACGCTCGGCACCGGCGAGCTGGAGCCCGAGCAGGGCTTCGAGGTCGAGACCGTGATCCTCGGCCCCGACCGGGTGTCCGGCTGGCTGTCGGCCCTGCCGGCGGGCCGCGCGGGCCTGGCCTTCAAGGGCGCCTACGGCGGCGGCACCGGCCGCGTCGACGCCATCGCCGTCGCCTCGCCCGACGGCACCGCCGCCCACATCGACCCGGCCAAGCTCACCCAGGCCGACGAGGAGGCGCTGCGCGCCTGGCTGGCCGACGAGTCCAGGCCCAAGGCCGTCCACGACGCCAAGGGCCCGCTCCTGGCGCTGTGGGCGCAGGGCATGGACTTGCGCGGCCTCACCTGCGACACCGCCCTGGCGGCCTACCTGGCGATGCCCGGCCAGCGCACGTTCGCCCTGGAGGACCTCGCCCGGCGCTACCTCCACCGCGACCTGCGCGCCGAGGAGGAGTCCGACGGCCAGGCCGCGCTGTTCGGCGACGACGAGGACGCCCCGGCCAAGGACCTGGCGCTGCGCGCCCATGCGGTGCGCGAGCTGGCCGAGGCGCTGGAGACCTTCCTGGCCGGCCGGGGCGGCACCCACCTCCTCACCGAGGTCGAGCTGCCCCTGCTGACCGTGCTGGCGGAGCTGGAGCGGGCCGGCATCGCCGTCGACCGCGACTACTTCGCGGGCCTGGAGGCCGAGTTCGGCGCCGCGGTCAAGCACGCCGTCGAGGAGGCCCACCGGGCCGTCGGCGAGCAGTTCAACCTGGGCTCGCCCAAGCAGCTGCAGGAGATTCTGTTCGTCCGGCTCGGCCTGCCCAAGACCAAGAAGATCAAGACGGGCTACAGCACCGACGCCGACCAGCTCGCCTGGCTGGCCACCCAGACCGACCACGAGCTGCCGGTCATCATGCTGCGCCACCGCGACCAGACCAGGCTCCGCACGACCGTCGAGGGCCTGATCAAGGAGATCGCCGACGACGGCCGCATCCACACCACCTACAACCAGATCATCGCGGCGACCGGGCGGCTGTCGTCCGAGAAGCCCAACCTGCAGAACATCCCGATCCGCACCTCCGAGGGCCGCCGCATCCGGCAGGGGTTCGTCGTCGGCGAGGGCTACGAGACGCTGCTGACCGCCGACTACAGCCAGATCGAGCTGCGCATCATGGCCCACCTGTCGGGTGACGAGTCGTTGATCGCCGCCTTCGAGTCGGGCCACGACTTCCACCGGGCGACCGCCGCCCGGGTGTTCGACCTGCCGCCCGAGCAGATCGACGGCGAGCTGCGGGCCCGGATCAAGGCGATGAACTACGGCCTGGCCTACGGGCTGTCCGACTTCGGGCTCTCCGGGCAGCTCAACATTCCGGTCGCCGAGGCCAGGGCGCTCAAGGAGGAGTACTTCCAGGAGTTCGGCGGCGTGCGCGACTTCCTCCAGGAGATCGTCCGTCAGGCGCGCACCAACGGCTACACCGAGACCATGATGGGCCGCCGCCGCTACCTGCCCGACCTGACCAGCGACAACCGTCAGCGCCGGGAGATGGCCGAGCGGATGGCGCTCAACGCCCCCATCCAGGGCTCGGCCGCCGACATCATCAAGGTCGCCATGCTCCACGTGCACCAGGCGCTCCGGGAGGAGGGGCTCTCCTCGCGGATGCTGCTGCAGGTCCACGACGAGCTGCTGTTCGAGGTCGCGCCCGGCGAGCTGGAGACGCTCCGGCAGCTCGTCACCGACCAGATGAACGCCGCCTACCACCTGCGGGTGCCGCTGGAGGTGTCGGTGGGGGTGGGACGCACCTGGGAGGACGCCGGTCACTGATTCTTTGGCCGATTTTGTCCGTTTTTGACGGGCAGCTCGCTTCCCCAAGCAGGGGAGTGATCTAGGGGCGCCATGGCCTCCACTACCCTTGTGGGTTCGTTCCCCCGAGTGGCACGGGAGTTCTGTGCGGTCCACATCGTTCCTCGAGCGGCTCGTCGCGTCGGCGAACGTCGCGGTCGTGGCGGTCGCGATCATCGGGCTCCTGGTGATCCCCGGCGAGCCCGGCACGCCCCAGGTCGTCAAGTCGCCGCAGCGCGCGTCCCCCGGGCCGACCACCGCCGCCGTCGAGACGACGCCCCCGCCCGGGATCGTCGCCACGCCGGAGTCCGCCCGCGAGGTGAAGGCCAACGAGCTCGGCAAGGTGCCGGTGCTCATGTACCACCGCATCGTGGCCAAGCGGCAGGCCTCCATCGACCGCACCCCCGGCCAGCTGCGGCGGGAGCTGGACCAGCTCGCCCGGCAGGGCTACGTGCCGATCAGCGCCAGGGAGTTCGCCGCCGGCGACATCCGGGTGCCGGCCGGCAAGTTCCCCGTCGTGCTCACCTTCGACGACGGCCATGCCAGCCACTTCGGGCTGGACGCCGACGGCAACGTCAAGCGCGACACGGCGGTGGCGATCATCATGGAGACCGCCGCCAAGCACGACGGCTTCCGGCCCGTCGCCACCTTCTGGATCAACCACACCCCGTTCGGTCTGCGGACCGAGCGGGAGCAGGAGGCGGCCGTGCGGTGGCTGACCGGCAACGGGTTCGAGGTGGCCAACCACACCTGGGGCCACGCCAACCTGCGGGCGCTGCCCACCGCGAAGGTCCGCAAGCAGGTGGCCAAGCAGGAACGCCTGCTCGTACGGCTCGGCGCCGGCCCGGCCAGGACCATGGCGCTGCCGTACGGATCCATGCCGCGCGAGAAGAAGGCCGCGCGCACCGGGACGTGGCAGGGCACCCGGTACGACTTCGACGGGGTCTTTCTGGCCGGGGCGGAGCCCTCGCTTTCGCCCTACGCGAAAAAATTCGATCGTGGCGCGATCCAGCGGATCCAGAGCAACGCCAAGAAGGGAGAGTGCCGCAAGTGGTGCTCCCAGCACTGGCTGGAGTGGCTGAACAAGCACCCCGGTGAGCGTTACGTCTCCGACGGTGACCCTGATCGGATCTCCGTTCCGGCCCGGCTTAGGGGTAAGATCGGCGCCAGGCGCGGTCTGCGGATCAACGCCTATTAGCCGCCGGGGGCCGCAGCCGATGTGCTGCTTGGATTGACCCCGTCGCCTTGGTCTCATATGCTGATCGCTGCGCTGTGGGCTCGCGCGCGCCTCAGACGGAGCGGGCTCGCGCTCGGTCACGTCGACGTCGTAATTCCTCGGCTTGATGCGGAAGAGGGCCTGCCGCGCGTCCGCCACATCGACATCCTGTCCGCGTTCGGAGCAATTCCACACATGACGTCCAGCACTGAGGCCACCTCGAGCACCCCGCAGGTAGCGGTCAACGACATCGGGTCCGAGGAAGCCTTCCTCGCCGCGATCGACGAGACCATCAAGTACTTCAACGACGGCGACATCGTCGAGGGCACCGTCGTCAAGGTCGATCGAGACGAGGTCCTTCTCGATATCGGCTACAAGACCGAGGGAGTCATCCCCTCGCGTGAGCTTTCGATCAAGCACGATGTCGACCCAGCTGACGTCGTGGAGGTCGGCGAACACGTCGAGGCCCTGGTTCTCCAGAAGGAGGACAAGGAGGGCCGCCTGATCCTGTCCAAGAAGCGTGCTCAGTACGAGCGCGCCTGGGGCACGATCGAGAAGATCAAGGACGAGGACGGCATCGTCACCGGGACCGTCATCGAGGTCGTCAAGGGTGGACTCATCCTCGACATCGGCCTGCGCGGCTTCCTCCCGGCGTCCCTCGTCGAGATGCGCCGTGTCCGCGACCTGCAGCCGTACGTCGGCCGCGAGCTCGAAGCCAAGATCATCGAGCTCGACAAGAACCGCAACAACGTGGTCCTGTCGCGCCGCGCCTGGCTGGAGCAGACCCAGTCCGAGGTTCGCCAGACGTTCCTCAACACCCTTCAGAAGGGTCAGGTCCGCAAGGGCGTCGTGTCCTCGATCGTCAACTTCGGCGCCTTCGTGGACCTCGGCGGCGTCGACGGTCTGGTCCACGTCTCCGAGCTGTCCTGGAAGCACATCGACCACCCCTCCGAGGTCGTCGAGGTCGGCCAGGAGGTCACGGTCGAGGTCCTGGACGTCGACATGGAGCGCGAGCGCGTCTCCCTGTCGCTCAAGGCGACCCAGGAAGACCCGTGGCAGCAGTTCGCCCGCACCCACCAGATCGGCCAGGTCGTGCCGGGCCGCGTCACCAAGCTGGTGCCGTTCGGCGCGTTCGTCCGGGTCGAGGAGGGCATCGAGGGCCTGGTCCACATCTCCGAGCTGGCCGAGCGCCACGTGGAGATCCCGGAGCAGGTCGTCCAGGTCGGCGACGAGATCTTCGTGAAGATCATCGACATCGACCTCGACCGTCGCCGCATCAGCCTGTCGCTCAAGCAGGCCAACGAGGGCGTCGGCGCCGAGGTCGAGTTCGACCCGACGCTCTACGGCATGGCGGCCACCTACGACGACCAGGGCAACTACATCTACCCCGAGGGCTTCGACCCGGAGACCGGGGAGTGGCTTGAGGGCTTCGACAAGCAGCGTGAGGAGTGGGAGCGGCAGTACGCCGAGGCCCAGACGCGCTACGAGGCCCACCGCAAGCAGATCGAGGAGGCTCGCAAGGCCGAGGCCGAGGCGGGCGAGGCGGCCCCCACGTCCTACGGCGAGCCGCAGGGCCAGCAGAGCGGCGGCCAGTCGGCCCCGGCCGGCGGCGCCCTGGCCTCCGACGAGGCCCTGGCGGCCCTCCGCGAGAAGCTCGCGGGCGGCCAGAGCTGATCGCCTGTAGGTAAGCAGCACATCGAAAGGCCCCGCACCACTCGTGCGGGGCCTTTCGCACGCCCACGCCCGGTCAAGGCCCAGGGCGGGGTCTGTCCGGCGGTATCTCCGCCCGCAAGGGCACCACGTCCGGCCGAAGGCGCCGACGTGGCGCCCAGGCGACCTGAGGCCGCCGAGGGGCAAAAGGGGGCAGGGGGCCGCTCCTTCCGGGCGGTATGGGGCATCTGAGGCGTCGATAGAGGGGTGTCGGCCGCACGGGGCGAGGCCGAGAGCGGGCGTGCGGCCGGTGGGGCATGGGAAGCGGACAGCGGGCGGGATGAGAGTGGCCCGGACTGGTCCGGGGCGGTGGTCGCAGGCAGGGCTCGGGGCCGGGGGGCGTGTAGGGTGCTCGGCGTGGAGATCCAGCGGGCTGAGCCCGGCGACGCCGGCGAGATCCTGACCCTCCAGCGGGCGGCGTACGTGAGCGAGGCCCAGCTCTACGGCGACCCGTACATCCCGCCGCTGGTGGAGTCCCTCCAGCAGGTCCGCAAGGCCATCGAGACCGGCGTCACGCTCAAGGCGGTCGACGGCGGGCGGATCGACGGCGGGCGGATCGACGGCGGGCGGATCGACGGCGGGCGGATCGACGGCGGGCGGATCGACGGCGGGCGGATCGTCGGCGCGGTGCGCGGCACCCTGGCGGGCACGACCTGCCTGGTGGGCCGCCTCGTCGTGGCCCCCGACCGGCAGGGGCAGGGCCTGGGCACGGCGCTGCTGCGGGCGCTGCACGAGCGGGTGCCGGAGGCGGAGGCGTTCGACCTGTTCACCGGCCATCTGTCGGAGGGAAACCTGCGCCTCTACCGCCGCCTGGGCTACCGCGAGACCCGCCGCGAGCGCATGGACGACCACCTGACGCTCGTCCACCTGAGGCGTTGACCGCCCGGTAGGCTGCCGCTGTGCTGAAAATAGGGCTCACCGGCGGCATCGGTTCGGGCAAGAGCGAGGTCTCCAGGAGGCTGTCCGCCAAGGGCGCCGTGATCATCGACGCCGACAAGATCGCCCGCGAGGTGGTCGAGCCGGGCACCCCCGGCCTGGCCCGGGTGGTGGCGACCTTCGGCGACCAGGTGCTGCGGCCCGACGGCTCCCTCGACAGGGAGAAGCTCGGCTCGATCGTCTTCGCCGACCAGGAGAAGCTCGCCGCGCTCAACGCGATCGTGCACCCGCTGGTGGGGGAGCGGGTCGCGGAGCTGCACAGCCAGGCGCCCGACGACGCGATCGTGGTCTACGACGTGCCGCTGCTGGCCGAGAACGGCCTGGCGGGCATGTACGACATGGTCATCGTGGTCGACGCGGCCGACGTGGTGCGTCTCGCCCGGCTGGCCGAGCACCGCGGCATGAGCGAAGGGGACGCCAAGGCCCGCATCGCCGCCCAGGCGAGCCGCGAGGACCGGCTGGCCGTCGCCGACCTCGTCATCCCCAACGACGGGTCGCTCGGCGACCTCGACGCCCGGGTCGACGAGATCTGGTCCGAGCTGCTCGAACGCGCCGCCCGCGGCTAGAACGGCGCGTCCAGCGGCACCTGGCGCACCCCGGGCAGGTAGGCGTCCAGCTCGCCCAGCTCGAACCGTGACATGCCCACGACATGCCAGAACTGCCCGGCCGTCTCGCCGTACACCTTGTAGCGGCCGTCGGGGGCGAGCGCCGCCCAGCCCTCCGGCAGCCCGAGCAGCGTGACCAGCCGCCGGTCTTCCTCCCACAGGATGACCACACCGTCGTCGCCCGCCGTGGCCAGCAGGTCGGACCGGGGACTGTAGGCCACCGACCAGACCCGCCGCGCGTGGCCGGTCAGCCGGCGCAGCAGCCGCCCCGACTCCGCGTCCCACACCCGCACGGCCACGTCGTCGCCTCCGGTCGCCAGCCGGTCACCGGCCGCGTTGAAGGCGACGCTCCACAGCCGGCCGGCGCCGCCGTCGAGGGTGTGCCTGAGCAGCGGGTGCCACGGCTGGCCCGGCCGCAGCTCCCACACCAGGGCCCGGCCGTCGTTGCCGGCGCTCGCCAGCAGGCGCCCCGACGGCGAGAACGCCACCGCGTACACCCGGTCGGTGTGCCCGTCGAGGGTGGCCACCCGGCCGCCGGACTCCACGTGCCAGATCCGTACCCGCCGGTCGTCGCAGCCGGTGGCCACGTAGCGGCCGTCAGGGCTGAAGGCGATCGAGCGGACCCGGCCGCGGTGGTCGGCCAGGTTGGTGACCAGCCGGCCCGTCGAGCGCCACCAGACGCGCACGCTGTCGTCGTCGTTGGCGGTCGCCAGCATGGTGCCGTCGGGGCTGAACGCCTCGGCCCAGACGTGGTCGGTCTCGGTGTTGAGCTCGCGCTCGTACTCCTGGGTCGTCACGTTCCAGAAGTGCACGCCGCCGTCGTTGCTGGAGGCGGCGAGCAGCGGCCCGGCGGGGGAGAAGAGCGCGGAGATGAGCCGGTCGGAGCTGCCGGTGAACTCGTGCAGCTTGCGTCCGGTGCGCGGCTCCCAGATGCGGGCCACGCCGTCGTTGCCGCTCGTGGCCAGCATCGTGCCGTCGGCGCTGAACCGCACGGAGGTGATGCGCCTGCCGTGGCCGCGCAGCACCCGCTGGCTCTGGCCGGAGTGCGGGTCCCACAGCCGGACGGTGCCGTCGTTGCTGCTGGTGGCGAGCTGCCCGCCGTCGGGCCGCCACACGAACGGCCAGACCGAGCTGCGGTGACCGGTCAGCTCGGTGCGCTGCGGGCCGCCCACGGTCTGCAGCCGCACCACGCCGCCGGAGTCGCCGGTGGCCAGGGTGCCGCCGTCGGGCGAGAACGCCACCTGGTAGACGGCCGCCGCGTGCGTGGTGTGCAGGCCGCGGAACTCGCCGGAGGTCTCCCACAGGCGCACGTCGCCGGAGGTGTCGCCGGTGGCCACCAGCGAGCCGTCGGGGGAGAAGGCGACGGCGTAGATGCTGCCGCGGTGCCCGGTCAGCGCGTGCAGGCGCTCCCACGTGCGGGTGTCCCACAGCCGCAGCGTGCCCGCCTCGTCGCCGGTGGCCAGCAGCGCGCCGCCGGGTGCGTGCACGGCCCGGTAGACCGCGCCGCGGTGCTCGTCCAGGGTAGTGACGATCTCCCCGTCGGTGAGGTCCCACACCCGGACCACGCCCGCCGAGTCGCCCGTCACCAGCGCCGAACCGCCGAACGAGGCCGTGTAGATCGGCGACTGGTGTCCCGCCAGCAGGTGCACCGGCTCGCCGGTGGCGGTGTCCCACACCCGCACCACGCCGTCGCCGCCGCCCACCGCGAGCAGCTCGCCCGACCGGTTGAGCCGCACCGGCCAGACGCCGTCCGGGTGTCCGGTCAGCGTGCGCAGCCGCTCGCCGGTCAGCGCGTCCCACAGCACCACGGTGCCGTCGCTCGCGCCGCTCACCAGCAGATCGCCGGAGAACGAGACCGCGTACACCCGCCCTGCGTGCCCCTGCAGCGTCCGCACCGGCAGCCCGCCGGCGCAGAGCAGCACCCCTCCGTCGTCGTTGCCGATCGCGATCGTCACGCCGTCGGCGCTGTAGGCGATCGGCTCGGGCAGCCGGCTGGTCTGGAAGTGATAGCCGTACGAGACGCCGATCTCGGCCGGCGACAGCTGGGTCTCCACCGGCTGGCCGGGCACCACGGCCGCGCCCGGCAGGCGGGGCAGGGTGCCGCGCACGTGGATCAGCGCGGCGCGGTGCCAGCGGGCGCCGGACACGGCGGCGTCGCTCAGGTCGGCCCTGGCCAGCCGCGCCCCCGACAGGTCGGCGCCGGTGAGGTCGGCTCCGGCGAGCACCGCGCCGTCGAGCCGCGCGCCGATCAGCCGGGCGTCGCGCAGCACGGCCCGGGACAGGTTCGTGCCGGCCAGCGTCGCCTCGGTCAGGTCGGCGCCGGTCAGGTCGACCTCGCGCAGGTCCCTGGCCGACAGGTCCTCGCCCTTGAGGTTCGCGCCGCGCAGGTCGGCCCTGGCCGGGGTACGCAGCCGGGCCGCGATCTTCACGGCGTTGGCCCTGGCCACGTCGTCGGCGGGCGGGTCGGCCGCCCACGCGCGCAGCGCCCGCACCTCCGCCAGGTCGCACAGGAACTCGACGGTCAGCGCCGACAGCGGCCGCCGCGACAGCGCCACCGGCGCGTCCTCCAGCGTCGCCGCGACGTGCCGGGCGATCAGCCACTCCATCACCGAGGTGTGGATGAAGCCGAACATGCCCTCCTCGGTGCGGACCATGAGGCTGCCCGAGCCCATGGCGTGCGCGGTGTGCGCGGGGGTGAGCTGCCCGCCCGCCAGCCCGGCGAGGGTCCCGGCGATCTCGGTCAGGTCGTCGATGCCGAGCAGCGACTCGCCGGTCTCCCACAGCCGCAGCGCCAGCGCCGTCACCGCCTGCCACAGCTCGTCCTTGGTCAGCGTGGCCGCCGAGCCCGGCACCCTGGCCCGCTGCTCCTCGAAGGCCAGCCACGCCTCCAGGATCTGCTCGTACAGCAGGGCCGGGCTGATGGTGTGGCGGGCCTCGGCGACCGTGCGCAGCCGGTCGGCGTCCAGGTCGGCGATGAAGCTCAGCATGCGCGGGTTCCTGGCCAGCGCCAGCAGGTCCTCGATGCCCTCCATCTGCGACATGCGGGCGGCGGCCTCGTCCGCGGCGTCGAAGCGGTTGCGCAGGTAGGAGCGGATCTGGTCGCGGGTGAAGTTCTCCAGGGCGAGCACCCGCCGCTGCGGCAGCACGCCGACCATCTCGCCGAGCGAGGTCAGCACCTGGCTGTGCGACTTGAAGTGCTGGGTACGGCTGGCGACCACGATCTTCGCCTTGTCCTCGGCCGCGGCCAGTAACGTCGCCAGGTGGTCGGCCGCCCGGTCGTAGGTGAGCCGGGTGACCAGCTCGTCGAACCCGTCGAAGAGCAGCACGATCCGCCCCTGACGCAGCAGGTAGCGGAACGCCTTCAGGTCGATGACCTCCTCGCCGTGGTTGGCCAGGTGGGCCGCCACCAGCCCGTCCACCGAGTGGGCCTTGTCCAGCGCGCGCAGCTCGATGAAGATCGGCGTCAGGTGGGGCAGCTCGGCCGGGACGCGCCGGGCCAGCTCGCGCAGCGCGAACGTCTTGCCGTGGCCGAAGTCGCCGAGCAGCAGCAGGAACCGGCCGTGGTCGGCGGAGAGCAGCCGCATCAGCTCGTCGGTCAGCCCCGCCTTGACCTGGCCGCCGGGCCGGTCGAGCTCGCGGTAGCGCTGGGGGACGTACAGCTCGGGCGGGTAGCGGCGGTCGGCGGTCAGCCTGGCCGTCTGCTCGGCCACGTAGCCGGACAGGTCGAGCAGCCCCTGGAACTCGGTGAAGCTGCGCAGCCGCACGCCGCGCCGCATCAGGTCCTCGCGGAGCGCGCGTGACGGCGGCGGCCCCTGGTGGACCAGCTCCGCCGCCAGCTCGGTGGCGTGCGCCTGCCGCACGAACGCGGTGGCGTCCTCCGCCGTCAGCTCGCCGACGTGAGCGCCGATCATGGTCTGCCGGACGAACCCGTCCTCCGGATGGGTGACCACGAGGTGGTCACGCAGCCGCCGGATCCTGGTCCGTTCGTGCCGGGCCTCGCACACCTCGGTGATCCGGTCGAGCAACAGGTC
>NZ_JAPNNL010000011.1 GCF_027620315.1 Nonomuraea corallina
CGCTGGTCTACCTCATGCTGACCGGCGCCCACACCCACGCGTTCTCCCTGCATCCCGAGCACATGCTGCGCCAGGTGCGCGACGAACCGCCGCTGCCGTTCTCCGCGCAGGGTCCGGCGCGCCTGCCGGCGACCGAGCGCGTCCTGCGCCGCGCCCTGTCGAAGGACCCGGACGACCGCTACCCCTCGCTCGCCGGCCTGCTGCGGTCGCTGCGGGCCGCCGCGGCCTCCGACAGGGCGGCGGCGCCCGTGGCGAGGCCGGGCGGGGGCGGGAAGCTGCTCGACCGCGTGCTCTCCCGGCTCGACGTGCCCGGCCCGCTGTTCGACGCCCCTCTTGAGCCGCCGACGGCGTCCGTCACGAACGGCGCCGCCGGCTTCGCCTACGCCCTGCTGCGGATCGCCCAGAGGCGCGGTGACGGGCACCTGCTCGCGCTCGCCGACGCCTGGGCGGTGAGAGCCGCGGCGGCGGGCGAGGAGGCGTTCGTCAACGAGAGCCTCGGCATCGTCCCCGCCCTCACCGGCGGCGCCTCGCTCTACCACCAGGTCAGCGGCGTCCACTGCGTGCGGGCTCTCATCGCCCGGGCGCGCGGCGACGCGGGGTCGCGGGACGCCGCGCTGGAAGCGTTCCTGCGCGCGGCGTCCGCTCCCTGCCCCGAGCTCGACGTCGCCTTCGGCCGGTCAGGGCTGCTGCTCGGCTGCGCGACCCTGCTGGAAGAGTGCGCCGGCTCCCCTTTGGACGGCGGGCTGCGGTCCCTGGGGGCGCGTCTCAGCGACTCGGTACGGTCCGAACTCGCCTGCGCTCCACCCATCGCGCACGGTCAGCGGCTCCGGGCCCTGGGCGCCGCCCACGGCTGGGCAGGCTGCCTGTTCGCCCTCCTGCGCTGGGCGCGGGCGTCCTCCACGCCACTCGCCGGAGAGGTCCCCGGCCTCCTCGACCAGCTGGGGGCGCTCGCCCACCCGGCGGGCCGCGGCCTGCTCTGGCCCTTCAGGGCGGGCGGCCCCCGGCCGGACCCGCTCATGGGAGCGAGCTGGTGCAACGGCGGCACCGGGCTGGTGCCCCTGTGGTGGCTGGCCCGCACGCTCACCGGCGAGCCCCGGTACGAGGAATGGGCCCGGGGGGCGGCGTGGGCCGCCTGCGAGGCGCCGCTGCCGGGACCCGCCGACCTGTGCTGCGGTCTCGCCGGTCGCGCGTACGCGCTGCTCGGTCAGCACGCCATGACCGGGGACGCGCTCTGGCTGGCTCGCGCCGAGACGCTCGCCGCGCACGCGGCGACGCGGGTGCTCGAAGCCGCGCAGCGGCCCGACAGCCTCCACAAGGGCGAGATCGGGGTGGCCTTGCTGATCGGCGAGCTGGACACGCCGCACGCCGCACGCATGCCCTTCTACGAGGGGGAAGGCTCGCCTCCGCCGAGGTGACGGGCGGTCAGCCGGCGGGCCGGCTCCGACGCCGTGCCACAGCGCTTGTCCCGTCATGCCGCCCGGCCGCCCTCACCGGGCCCGCGGCGGCGTTTTTCCCGGGTGGATCGGTTCTCTTGGGTAGGGGACAACGTGAAGGGAGGCGGTACGGGATGCCGGACGACAGCGAACACAGGGGGGAGCGCGGGCAGCCGTCCGCGGACTACCGGGGTCAGGCGTCCGCCGACCGGCTGGCCGTCAAGCTGAGCGAGCTCGCCCGCCATCTGCGGGAGGGCGCCGGGGTGCAGGAGACGCTGGACGCCATCGTACGGGCTGGGGTCGACACGATCGCGGGCGCGGAGCACGCGGGGGTGACCGTCGTACGGCGGCGCAGAACGGTGGAGACCAAGGCCTCCACCGACGAGGTGGTCCGGGAGGCCGACCGGGCCCAGTACGAGACCGGCCAGGGCCCCTGCCTGGACGCCATCTATCTGGAGCGCACGGTGCGGGTGTCCGACATGAGCGCCGAGCGTCGCTGGCCCGCGTTCGTCGAGAGGGCGCGGGGTCTCGGCGTGGCGAGCATGCTGTCGTTCCAGCTGTACGTCCACGAGGACAACCTCGGCGCGCTCAACCTCTACGCCGGCCGCCCGGACGCCTTCGGCGACGAGTCCGAGCACGTGGGCCTGCTGTTCGCCGCGCACGCCGCGGTCGCCATGTCCGGCGCCCAGCAGGAGGAGCACCTGAGCCGGGCCGTCGCCATGCGTGACCTCATCGGCCAGGCCAAGGGCATCCTCATGGAGCGTCACCGGCTCACCGCCGACCAGGCGTTCACGTTACTGGTCAGCGCGAGCCAGGAGACCAACACCAGGCTGGCCGACATCGCCCGGCATCTGGTGCACACCGGGGAACTGGCGGGGCGCCGGATCGGTCAGCCGCTGGGCGACGCGGCGCGCGGCGAGGGCACGTAGGAGGACGGGAGACCGGACCATTCCAGCAGCCCCACGATGTCCAGGACGCGGCGGACGATCCGGCTGGCGTCGACGACGGTGAGCCGGCAGCCCAGCCGCTCGGTGTCCTGCCGGCTCACCAGCAGGGTGCTGACCCCGCGCGCGTCGAAGAAGACGACGGCGGACAGGTCGAGCTCGATGCGGGCGGGCTGGTGACGGCGCAGGCCGTCGACGACGGCGTGCCGCAGGGCGGCGACGGTGAGGGTCTCGATCTCTCCGCGGGCTCTGATCGTGAGGGTTCCCGGCTTCGCGCCGGGGGTCGTGGTGATCGACAGTCGCGAGAAGGCCGTCGAGGGGGGAAGGGCGAACAGGTCGGGATCGATGTCCAGCTCCGATGTAGGCATCGGGCGCGTTCCCTCACTGCTGAAGGCCGGGACCGATTCCCTTCACTCTATCCTCTGTCCCGTCCACTAAACCCCATCCACCGATCTCGTCCGCCGATCTCGTCCGCCGAAACGCCGGTCCGCGTGCCGACCGGCGGTCGCGGTGCGGGCAGGGGCCGGGGACGTCACAGGGTGAGGCTCCGGTGCCGCTGGCCGCACCACTCGACCGTCAGCACGGTGGCGTCGTCCTGGAGCAGCCCGCGATGGTATTCGAGGAGGTTCTGGATGAGCCGGCGCAGCGTCTCCGGGGCCGACACGCCGTCCGCCTCGCGGCGGACCACGAAGTCGATGAAGCGCTCCAGCCCGAAAGCCTCCCCGTCCGGGCTCGGCGCGTCGACCACGCCGTCGGTGTAGAAGAGCAGCCGGTCCCCCGGTTCGAGCCGGTGGCTCAGCAGGCCGGTGCCGATCGGGAGCCTGATCCCCATCGGGGGATCGGGTTTGCTGTCCAGAGCGGTGACCCGCCGGCCGTTGCGGATCAGCAGCGGCGGGGGGTGACCTCGGTTGACCCAGGTCAGCCGGCCCGTCCGCAGGTCGAGAGCGGCCAGGAGGGCGGTGACGAAGCGCCCGGTGAAGTGATCGGCGATCGCCGCGTCGATGGCCTCGCTCGTCGCGGGCAGGTCGTCGCCCTTGCGGCGGCTGTTGCGGCAGGCGCCCACGGCGATGGTGGCGGTCAGCCCCGCGGAGGTGTCGTGTCCCATCGCGTCGAAGATCGACACGTACAGGGTGTCGCCGTCGACGGCGAAGTCGTAGGCGTCGCCGCCCACCTCGTAGGCGGGCTCCAGCGCGGCGCTGACCACCACCCTGTCGTTGGCCATGGTCCCCGGGGGAAGCAGGTTCCACAGCACCTCGGCCGACAGGCTCATCGGCCGGACCCGTACCGCCCGGGCGTGGGAGTCGCTGTGCGGACGCTTGCTGACCACGAGCAGCGCCACCAGGGACGCCAGGGACGCCATCCGCCTGGCGAGCGGTTCCGCGGCCCGCGTGCCGGGCGTCACGTCCACGCCGAGCACCCCCACCCGCTCGGTGCCGTCCAGCAGCGGCACCCACCATCGCGTCCCCTCACCGGCCGCCGCGCCGCTCGCGCGCCGGGCGCGGACGATCTCCACGTCGCGGAAGGCGCGCCCCGGCACGGTGCCGTCGATGCGGATCAGCTTCGGCGGCTCGCCGTGCGCGTCACCCTGTCCCGGCAGCGGTACGAGGTGCTGCTGCTGAAGATCGGTGACGTAGACGACGGTCTGCCCGAACCCCGCCTGCCGCGCGTGCTCGGCGATCCGGGCCGGCAGTTCCTCCATCACGGACAGATGGTTGACCTCCAGCAGGCCACCCAGCATTCCGTCGTCATCGCTCTTCACCACGCACGCCTTCCCGAGGTTTACCCGCCATCCACCGTAGACGGTCACCCGGGCCGTCCCGGCTCCGCACCGAGGGAGGCGCGGAACGCTCCCGCGAAGCGTACGGGCGAGCGGCGCCGCGGCGGGCCAGGATCCGAGTGCCGGGCGGAAGGACCGGCTCACCAAGTTTTCGGACAGCGGGGGCGTACGGGAGGGGACGACGGCGGCCGGCCCGGGGAGTCTTGGCCGCATGATCGAGAAGCCGACGCTCCCCCGCCCGCTGCCTTCCGTCGTCCATCGCTGGCCGACCCTGCTCGGGCTCGTCTTCGCCGCCGTGAGCCTCGCAGGCGGGGGCGACGGCCGCGGATCGGCGTTCGTCGTCTTCGCGGCCGCGTTCATCTACCTGGCCGCGGCCGTGCTCGACAGGCCGGGCTCGGCCTGGGTGCTGTTCGCCGTCTCCCTGGTGGCGTGGCCGGTGCTGAACCTGCTCCCGGCCGAGCCCTGGCCGGGGCTGGTCGGCGGCGCGGTCACCCTGATCCTGCTCGGGCTGGCGGGGGGCCTGCCGCGCAAGCCGGCGCTGATCGCGCTGCAGGTGCCGGCCATGGCGGTCTTCGGCGGGGCGGCCGTGCTGGCGCTGTCCCTGCCCGCGCAGGCCGGCGGTCTGCTGGTCGCGGCGGCGCTGATCGGGCACGCCGCGCAGGATCTGCTGGTGCTGCGGGCCAGGCAGGTGGTGGCGGTGTCGATGGCCGAGTTCTGCCTGGTCCTCGATCTGGTGCTGGGGCTGGGCCTCGTGGTGCTGGCCCTGTGGGCCTGACACCGGGGACGCGCGCCCGGCGGACGTCCCGGCCGGGAGGTGACGCGGTGGCCGTGCGGAGTGTGGCCGTGCGGAGTGGAGTGACGGGTCGCGCCTCAACCGGCAAATCGATATAAGTAGGACGGTCTGGCTCTAATCACGATCATTCAGCATCGTCAGGAGAAGCATGCCCCCCCGCACCCGGCTGGCACCCGCCGCCCTCGCCCTCGCCTTGATCGTCACCGGCGTGATCTCCCAGCCGGCCTCGGCCGCCACGGCCGCCACGGCCGCACCCGCGGCCGCCACGACCACCGCCGACCCGCTGCTGGACAAGCTCACCGCCATCCCCGGCCTGACCGTCGTCTCCGAGACCCGGCCGAGCGGCATGCGCTTCTTCGTCCTCACCCTCGCCCAGCCGGTGGACCACCGCCGCCCCCACAAGGGCACGTTCCAGCAGCGCTTCACCCTGCTGCACCGGTCCGACGACGCCCCCGTGGTGCTCTACACCGGCGGCTACGGCCTGCCCGTCAACCCGACCGCCTCCCAGACCGAGCCGACGCGGCTGCTCGGCGCCAACCAGGTCTCGGTCGAGCACCGGTTCTTTCGCACCTCGCGGCCGGACCCGGCCGACTGGAGCAAGCTCGACATCTGGCAGGAGGCCAGCGACGAGCACCGCATCGTCCAGGCGCTCAAGACCGTCTACAGCGGCAAGTGGATCCAGACCGGCGCCAGCAAGGGCGGCATGACCTCCGTCTACCACCGCCGCTTCTACCCCGGCGACGTGGACGGCGTGGTCGCCTACGTCGCGCCGAACGACCGGGTCAACCCGGCCGACCGCGCCTACGACGCGTTCTTCGAGCAGGTGGGCGACGCCGACTGCCGGGCCGCGCTGGAGGGCGTCCAGAAGGAGGCGCTCAAGCGGCGCGACAGGCTGGTGGCCAGGTTCGAGGACGAGGCCGCGCGCAACGGCTACACCTTCACCCAGTCGCTCGGCAGCGCCGACCGGTCGTTCGAGATGACCGTGCTGGACGCGGTGTGGGCCTTCTGGCAGTACTCCGACGTGAGCCAGTGCACGAGCGTGCCGCCCGCCACGGCCACCGACGACGAGATCTACGACTGGATCGACTCGGTCGCCGGCTTCTCGTTCTACACCGACCAGGGCATCGCCTACTACGTCCCGTACTACTACCAGGCCGCCACCCAGCTCGGCTGGCCCGCGCTGAAGTTCGGCCACCTGCGCGGCCTGATCCGTTACCCCGGGCTCTACCAGCCCAACTCGGTCATCCCCAGGGAACTGCGCTCCCACCACGACCCGCGTCCGATGCTGGACGTCGACCACTGGGTGCGCAAGCAGTCGAGCCGGATGATGTTCGTCTACGGCGAGAACGACCCGTGGAGCGCGGAGCGGTTCACGCCGAGTCGTAACGACTCCTACGTGTACGTCGCGCCGGGGGCCAACCACGGGGCGAACATCTCCCGCCTGCCGGAGGCCGAGCGCCAGGCGGCCACCGCGACCCTGCTGCGCTGGGCCGGGGTGACGGGCGCCCAGGCGACCCAGCGCGTCGCGGCCGACATCCCCGACGACGACATGCTCCCCGACCGTCACACCCGCTGACCCGCGCGGTGGGGGGCCGGGTTCAGGCCCTGTCCCCCACCCGCAGGACGGCGCCGAGGTCGCGCCGGCGGACGGCGGCCTGGTGTGCGTGCGCGCAGGCCAGCGCGCACAGGACCAGCCCGGCCGTCAGCGCCACAGGCGTGAGCGGGCTCGGTGAGAAGTCGCCGACGGGCAGGCCGCCGGCGTAGGAGGACATGTCCACGCCCGGCCCCAGAGCGGCGGGCAGCCCCAGGCCCAGAGCCAGGCCCGCCAGCGCCGTGATGACGGTCAGGGGCAGCGACTCCAGCAGGGTCAGCCGTACGGCCTGCCGGTCGGACAGCCCGAGCGTGCGCAGCAGCGACACCGTCCTGGCCCGCTCGGGCGCCCCGACGACCAGGGACAGGGCGATCGCGACCAGCGCGTACAGGCCGAGCGCCACCGTCACCACGAGCAGCGTCGTGCGGACGGTGCCGGTGAGCGGGTCGGCCCGGATGGCGGCCAGGGCCTGCTCCTGGGTCTCCACGGTGGCCGACGGGACCAGCCGCGCCAGGTCGGCGGGCGCGACGTCGCCCTTGATCAGCAGGGTGTTCGCGGCGGGCCAGGGCAGCGCCTCCCGGGGCATGAGGAGGAACTGCCCGCCGGGGTCGAATCCCGGCAGCGAGTCGATCAGGCCCTGCGTGGTCAGCTTCGCCGGAGCGAGCCACATGATCTCGAAGGTGCCCCGCTCTCCCAGGGCGGGCGAGAGCAGCGCGGAGGCGCTCCCCGACAGCGCGGGCAGGTCGACGGGCGCGTCGCCGACGACCTGCCGCCACTGCTCCAGTTCCACCGCGATGGCCAGGGGCCGCTCCCCCGTCGCCGTGATCTGCGCCCGTCCCGTGAGCGCGAGCGCCACCTGATCGACCCCGGGGGCGTCGCGTACCCGGGCGATGGCGTCGGCGGGGATGTCCACGTCCGACGTCAGCTTGATCGGCGCGCCCACCTTCTGCCAGGAGGCGGCCCGCTGCGTGGCGGCGATCCCCTCCGCGATCGTCGCGGCGAACACCGACACGCTCAGCGCCGGCAGCAGGATCAGCACCGGCAGCGCGCCGGTGGAGCGCGCCCTGGCCGCCCTCGTCAGTCCCAGGAACGGCACGGCCGCCCGGCCGCCCCGCGTCAGCCGGACGAGCAGCCGCAGCGGGTACGGGTAGCAGCGCATGGTGATCAGCGCGGCCGCGACCGTGAGCAGGACGGGGATCAGCAGCAGGAACGGGTCCTGCCCCGCGTCGCCGGACAGCCCCCGGGCCCGCAGCAGGTACACCCCGGCCAGGGCGAGCACGACGGCCAGCGCCTCCGCCGTCACCCGCCGCGCCGACGGCCGGGCGGCCACCAGGTCGTCGCGGCGTTCCGGCAGCGGCGTGCGATGGGCGCGCACCACCCGGGTCACGGCGTAGGCCACGGCGACGACGACCACCAGCGCCGGCCCGGCATGGACGACCGGCGACACGGGACCCGGCAGGAGGAACGCCAGCGCGTACCCCGCCAGAGCGGCCGGCCCGACCGCGACCGCGGTCAGCGCGGCCCCGGCCGCGGCCACCTGCCGCAGCGATCCGCCGCGCGCCCGGGCCACGGCCAGGGTGTGCTCCATCCGGTCGGTCAGCAGCCGCACCCCCAGCGCGATCACGCCGAGCGCGACCGCGAGCAGCCCGCCGAGGGTCAGGTACATCACCGTCCGCGCGGCCGACAGCGCGCCCTGGAAGTCGCCGAGCAGCGGGGGAAGCCCGGTGATCACTCGGTAGCTGGTGGTGCCGGTCCTCTCGAACTCCGGCCACCGCTTGAACTCGGCGACGGCCGCGCCGACGTCCGGCACGTCCTGCGCGCTCACGGCCCGTTCGTCGAGGGGCAGGATCCAGCGGTAGGTCAGGTTGCGCCCGCTGCTCCTGAGCCCGGCCAGCCCTTCGTCGGACATCAGCGTCGTGGTGTGGAACTCCTCCGGCCCGAGCGGTGACACGACGTGGCTGACGTGCAGGATGTCATGGTCGTGGCTCCACGCGCGGTCGCCCGGGTCCACGGCCCTGTAGACGCCGACGATCCGCACCACGGTGTGCGTGCTGTCGCCCAGCGCCCGGGTCTGGCCGACCCGCAGGCCCATCGCGCGCGTGGCCTCCTCGGCGACACCCACCTCGATCACCGGGACGGTCGTGCCCGCGACGCTGGTCGTGGACGGCGCGCCGGGCCGGCGGCCTGCTGTCCAGTCCACCCGGCGGTCGGCGTCGGACAGCCAGCCGAGATTGACGAACGTGGTGCCGCGGCTGCCGGTGACAGGGGTGCTGACGGTCTTGGCGCTCATGTGGCCGCCGGGCCGGATCAGGGGACGCAGCGCCGCCGGCAGGAACCCGCGCCAGCGCCGGTCCGCGGCCTCGAACTGCGCGCGCTCGCGCAGCTCCCCCTCGCGCAGGGCCACCTCGCCGACCACCGTCAGGTCGGTCTCGACGGCGGGGGCCGCGACCAGCGCGCGGCGCAGCGCCTCGTCGAAGGACGCCTGCGTGGTACGGGGAATCCCGGACAGGAGCAGGCAGGCGGCCACGGTCAGCACGGCGAGCAGGGCCGCCGTGCCGGCGTGCGCCCGGGCGCCCAGAGGGATCCTCACCGCTCCTCCAGGGTCCGCGCGCGCCGCAGGCGCCAGGCCAGCCCGGCGACGATCGCCAGCAGCATCCCCGCGACCAGCGCCAGCATCGCGGCCGTGGCCGCCGGCGGGATGTGCAGCAGCACGCCCGGCGTGACCGCCGACGCCTGCCCGGTCAGGACGAGGTGCGGGACGACCAGGTTGCCGACGGCCACGGCGAGCCCGGTCCCGGTCGCCAGCGACAGCCCGACGACGAAGGCCTGCTCCGTCGCCAGCAGCCCGAACAACTGGCGGGGGCCGGCCCCGAGGGCCCGCAGGACGGCGAACTCGGCCCCGCGTTCCCGCGCCGCGACCACGGCGTTCGCCAGGAACCCGAGCAGCGCGAAGCCCAGCGCCCCGGCGAAGCCCAGGATCAGCGCCCCCTGCAGCCCGCCGGCCAGCGGGTCGTCCCGCAGCTTCACGGACAGCTCCCGCCGGTCGGTCACGGTCACGTCCCATTGGGGGTTCGCGCGCAGGATCTCCCTGGCCGGCGCGGTGTCGCGGGCGGCGAGCCACCATTCGGCCGCCGGCAAGGGCGGCTGCGCCGCGGCCAGTTCGCGGGCCTGCAGCGTCTCCCAGTCGGCGAGCAGCGCCTGCTGGCCGGGGGCGCTCGTCGGCATGCTCGCCACCACGCCGGCCACGGTGACCGGCACCACCCGGCCGGCGACGGTGGCGGGCCCGGTCTGCCCGGCCTCCAGCTTGAGGGAGGCGGCCAGGCCGGCGGTGAGCACGACGGGCAGCGGTCCGGGCTCCCGTCGCGCCGCGAAGGCCGGGGGCACCGGCACGTCCCCTCCGTCCGCGCCCAGCCCGGCGAGTCTCAGCCCGGCCGCCGGATCCGCGACCAGGCCGCGCACCGCCAGCGGGTACGTGATCCTCCCGGCCCGCCCGGCGGTCACCGCCAGATCGAGTTCGATCCGGTTGCCGCCCGCCCGCAGCTCGCCGAGCGGCAGATCGATCCACACGCCCAGGGCGTCCGACAGCACGAGCCGCGCCGGCGCGGGAGCCGGGGCCTCGACCCGTACGGTGAGCGTGCGCGGCCGTCCGGGCAGCTCCAGCCTGCCCGCCAGGTCGCCGGGCAGGGCCCGCGCCAGCCGCGCGACCGGCTGCGCCGACAGGTCGGGCCGCAGGTCGAACAGTTCGCCGAGCGCGGCGGCGTCGAGCCCGAGCAGCAGCGCCGGCTCGCCGTTCACCTCCGTCTGCCGGCGCAGCCCGGGGGAGGCCGCGGTGACGCCGGGCAGCGCGGTGAACGCCGTGCCCCGGCCGAGCGCGCCGAGCTCGGACCCGGCGGACGGCCCGGACAGGCGCAGGTCGGCGCCCGCCTGGTGGGCGGCCTGGTCGAGCTGCGAGGCCCGCCAGGTGGAGACGGTGGCCATGGACAGGATGCCGATCGCGACGGCCATGGTGAGCAGCAGCGCGGGGCCCGCGTACGTGAGCGGCCTCCTGCTGACCTGCCACGTTCCCAGCGCGGGGGCGAGCGTGGGCCGCCGGGACGTCAGCCGCTCGGCCAGCCGTGACACGCGCGGCACCAGCCGCACGCCCAGCATGCCGCCCGCGAGCAGGGCCAGCGCCGGGCCGGAGACGATGAGCGGGTCGATGCCGAGCCCGCCCGCCGCCGTCGCCGTGACCGGCGCGCCGTAGCGCCGCAGCTGCCAGACCGCCAGCGCGGCCACCGCCAGCAGCGCCAGGTCCGCGCCCGCCTTCTCGATCAGCCCGCGCACCCCGCGGCCGCGCGCCGACTGCTCCTCCACGTACGTGCGCCGCGTACCCGCCAGGGACGGCAGGGCCAGGAGCGCGGCGGCGCCCAGGGCCACGCCGGACGACACGAGGAACGCGGCGGGATCGACCGGCGGCGCGAGGCTCACCCCGGAGCTCCTGATCCACGGCAGCTGATGGACCAGCGCGAGCAGCGGCGGGCCGAGGAACGGCGCGACGACCGCGCACGGGACCGCGACCAGCAGCGCCTCGCCCGCCGCCAGCGCCGTCAGGCGCAGCGTGCCCGCCCCGCGCGAGCGCAGCAGCGCCACCTCCATGCGGCGGTGGTCGGCGAGCAGCCGCGCGGTCAGGATCAGCGCGTACGCGGCCAACGTCAGCACCTGCAGCACCGGGATGAGCATCGTGGATCTGGCCACCAGGGAGGCGGTGGCGAGCTGGGTGAGCAGGCCAGGCAGGCGGCCGGCGGTCAGGCAGTTCACGCAGCCGGCCGCCGCCAGCCGCTCGCGGGTGCGCTCGATGTCCGCCGCCAGCGGGCGCAGCCGCTCGACCGTCAGCGCGGCGAAGTCCGGCTCCGCCGTCCAGGTGGCCCGCACGTTGGTGGCGAAGCGCGCGAGGAACGTCTCCTCGGCGACGATCAGCGGGCCGTACGTGGTGTAGTCGCCGTGCTCGACGCCCCTGCTCAGCAGTTCCTCCCCCGCCCAGCGCCCGTGCGCGGGGTCGTCGAGCCGGAAGACGCCGACGACGCGCACCGTGACCGGGATGCGGTCGAGCCGCCCCTCGGTGACGAACTCGCGCCCGGGTGCGAACCCGGTGGCCGCCGCCGCCGGCTGCGAGATCACCGTCTCGACCACGGGTCCGCCGGTGGCGGGCCAGCGGCCCGAGACCAACCGGCCGTGCCGGGAGAGGCCGTCGTGGCTGGCGAACCGGAGCAGTTCGGGCTGCTTGTCGCCACCCTGGCCCGGCATGACGTACGAGTCGGAGCGCAGGCTGGTGGTGAGGGCGGGGAGCGTGGTGTGGACCGTGGTGAGATCGTCACGCACGGCGCGGTCGTACCGCTGGAAGGTCTCGGCGGTGACCAGGGCGCTGACCGTGGTGGTGGTCTCGCGGTACGGGGCCGTCTCCAGCACCCGGCGGACGCCTGCGTCCCCGATGGAGGAGACGTACATCGTCAGCGCCACGAGCGTGGTGGTCGCCAGGAGGATCGACCCGAACGCGGCCAGGAGGAGCAGCGGCTCGCTGAACGCCCGCACGACGATCAGCGGCACGCGCATCGATCCCCCTCATCCCGTTGCCCCGACCTTCGGGGCGCGGCGCGGTCGCGGGCAAGGGTGATCGCCGCAACGGTGACGAATCTGATACGCGCGTGTGATGCCGGAACCGTGACAAGGGGCGGCGCCCCTCGGGGGCGTCAGGCGGCCAGGCGCTGCTCGACGGCGGCCAGGCGCCGCTCCACCTCGGCCAGCCGGTCAGCGGCGGGGCGGCTGTGCAGCAGGTCGGCGAGCTGGTCGGCCTCCCGCTGGTCGAGCCGCAGGGTGTGCGCCGGGGTGTCGGGGTCGGCCTGGTCGTAGAGCAGGAGGGTGCGTCCCGTCTGCGTGACGACGACGGCGAGGTGGTCGCCCCGCAGGGTGTCGCCGTGGTGCACGGTGCCGGTGCCGGGGATGGTGTGGTGCGTGAGTTCCACGGTTTCTCCTCTCGTGCCCGCGACAACGCTCACTCTTCATTCTGGCGGGGACTTCACCGGCGCGCCATCAGGGGTGACACCCATTTCCGGGGGTCACCGGCATGTAGAGGACGGCGTGCGGGATGGGGCCGTCCGGCCCGGCACATCCGTTATTTCCGGATATTACTGCCTTGAGCCACATATCGCGCGAGATGGTCGATCACCTCGCGAGCGTCGGACTCGATGCCGTGGATGAACGTGGACCTGCGCCGCCGCAGCACCGGCAGCCCCAGCGCGTACATCCCCGGGCCGTCCACCACGCCGCCGTCGTGGCGCAGCCGGCCCTTCTCGTCGACCACGGGCACGTCGAGCCACCCGTAGTCGGGGCGGAACCCCGTCGCCCACACGATCGAGCGGATCTCCCCGCCGCGCAGGTCGAGCTGGAGCCGCGCCGACGCGGGCACGGCGGTCGGCGCGAACCGCTCGGGCGGGCCCACCTCGGCGTCGCGGCCGGTCGCCGCGGCCCACTCGTCGAACGTGCCGAGCAGGCGCTCCATCTTGAGGTCCGCGAGGGAGAACACGTTGCGCAGGCCGCCGGAGAACAGCGCCCGGCCGTCGCGGACGGCCGCCCACCGGCCTACGAGCTCCACGCCCATGGCGGTGAGCGCGTTGAGATCGAGGGTCGCGCGCTCCGGGGTGCCGACGAGCTGCGGGGACGGCAGCCGCCGGGCCCGCGTCAGGTCGTCGACCTCGTCGTAGCGCTGGTCCCACACACCCGAGGCGTCCATCCACCACAGCACGTCGCGCCCCCGGTAGGTGCGGGGCAGCCGCACGTGCTCCCCCACCGAGAGGATCACCGGCCGGCCCGACCGCCGCAGCTCGGCGGCCAGCTGGACGCCGGTCGCGGACGCCCCGACGACGAGCACGCCGCCGTCGGGGAGCTGACCGGGTTCGCGGTAGTCGAACGGCGTGAGCTGCTCGACCGACGAGGGCACCGCCTCGTGGAAGGGCGGCACCACCGGCCGGTTGCAGGCCCCGCTCGCGATGACCACCGTCCGGCAGCCGATCTCGCCGCGGCTCGTCGTCACGTGGTAGCCGTCGGCGGCGGGCCGTACGGACGTGACCTCGGTACGGGTCCTGACGGGCGCGCGCGAGACGGCGGCGAAGCGCTCGACGAAGCCGGTGACCTCGTCCATGGTCATGTAGCCGTCGGGGTCCGGGCCCTCGTAGGACAGGCCCGGCAGGCGGGTCTGCCAGTTGGGGGTCAGCAGCCGGAAGGAGTCCCAGCGTTCGCGCCGCCAGGAGTTGGCCACCTCGCCGCGTTCGAGCACGACGTGATCGATGGACCGTTCCGTGAGGAAGTGGCTCGCGGCGAGGCCCGCGTGCCCCGCTCCGACGACGACTGCGGTGAAGCGCTCGATGATCGTCCGGCCTCTCAGGCGACCTCGACGGTGACGTCCGTCGGGTTGGTGAGGGCGTCGAACACGGCGGAGCGCTTCTGGGACTGCGCCACCAGGGCCTCGATCTCCTGCTTGGAGGCGTCGGCGTCGATGGTGAAGGTCACCTTGATGCCGTTGAAGCCGTTGCGCACGTCGCTGTCGGCGCCGAGGATGCCGCGGATGTCGTGGGCGCCCTCCAGCGTCGCCTCGACGGAGCGGAGCTGGATGCCGCGGTTCTGCGCGACGGACGCCACGCCCGCGGTCAGGCAGCTCGCCAGGCCGACGAGGAGGTACTCGATCGGCGTGATGCCGTTGTCCTCGGCCGCGAACACCTCGGGGTGGTCGGCGTCGAACACTGTCTCGGTCTTGTGGCTCTGCTCCTGGCCGAGGCCGAAGTACTCCTTGACCGTCGTGGTGCTGTGGACGCCGTTGCGCCACTTGGTGGTCGCCCGCCACACGAACTGCGCGGCCTCGGGCGAGCCCTTGAGCGCCTCGCGCGCGTCCAGCAGCGCCTGCACGTTCACTCCGTTGGCGGCCGTGGTCATGTCGCACCCCTTCCGGCTTCATGGAATACCGATAGGTATTTGACCATACACAGGCCGTGGTGGCTACCATGGGCCCCATGTCCCAGCCAGCCCCGGCGATCCCCGCAAGCCCAGCCGGCAGCGTCGGCGTCGTGGAGACGCGGCACCTCGACCTCCCCCGGCCGGTACAGCTCGACTGCGGCCGGGAGCTGCACCCCGTCCGCGTCGCGTACGAGACGTACGGCACGCTCTCCCCCGAGCGCGACAACGTGATCCTGGTGTGCCACGCGCTCAGCGGCGACGCCCACGCGGCCGGCCTGTCGAAGGCGCCGGCCACGGAGAGCGCCCGCGACGGGTTCGGCGCCGAGGAGCGCGACGGCGGGCGCGGCCAGGGGCTCGGCTGGTGGGACGGCATGATCGGGCCCGGCAAGGCGTTCGACACCGACCGCTTCTTCGTCGTCGCGACCAACCTGCTCGGCGGCTGCCGCGGCACCACCGGCCCGTCGTCGATCGACCCGGCGACGGGCGAGCCGTACGGGCCGGACTTCCCGGTGATCACGGTCGCGGACATGGTGCGGACCCAGCGCGCGTTCCTGGACGTCCTCGGCATCGAGCGGCTCGCGGCGGTGGCCGGCGGCTCGCTCGGCGGGATGCAGGCGCTGGAGTGGGCGATCCTCTACCCCGGCCAGGTCGACGCCGTGGTGGCGATCGCCAGCACGCACGCGCTCCACCCGCAGGGCGTGGCCTGGAACGCGATAGCGCGTGACGCGATCATGCGCGACCCTGCGTGGCAGGGCGGCCGCTACCACGGCACCGGCCGGGCGCCCGACGCCGGCATGGGGGTGGCGCGGATGGTCGGCCACATCACCTATCTGTCCGCGCCGGCGCTGGACGACAAGTTCGGCCGGCGGCTGCAGTTCGCCGACGACCTGCGCTACACGATCACCGAGCCGGAGTTCGAGGTGGAGAGCTACCTGCGCCACCAGGCCGCCTCGTTCGTCAAGCGCTTCGACGCCAACACCTACCTCTACACCTCGCGCGCGCTGACCTACTTCGACCTCGCGCGGCAGCACGGCGGCGGATCGCTCGCGCGGGCGCTCGAAGGCGTCTCGGCGCGCACGCTGCTGATCGCCTTCAGCTCCGACTGGCTCTATCCGCCGTCGGCGTCGCGGGAGGTGGAGCAGGCGCTGCGCGCCCTCGGCAAGCCGGTCGAGCTCCAGGTGATCGACGCGCCGTACGGTCATGACTGCTTCCTGCTGGAGGAAGCGCGACAGACGCCCATCATCCGGCGGTTCCTGGCCGCGTGACATGGAAGAGGCTTTCGTGACCGATCATCTCCCCCGGGCCGAGCAGGCCCGCGCGTTCGGGTTCGACACCCGGCAGCTGCACGCCGGGCAGCGGCCCGACCCCAACACGGGCGCCCGCGCGGTGCCGATCTTCCAGACGACCAGCTACGTCTTCGAGGACCCGGAGTCCGCGGCGGCCTACTTCAACCTGCAGGAGTACGGCAACACCTACTCGCGCATCATGAACCCGACCGTCGCGGTGTTCGAGGAGCGGGTGGCGAACCTCGAGGGCGGCAGCGGCGCGGTCGCGTTCGCCAGCGGGATCGCCGCGCAGGCGGCCGCCCTGTTCACGCTGCTGGAGCCGGGCGACCACGTGGTGTCGTCCTCGGCGCTCTACGGCGGGACGGTGAACCAGCTCAAGCACCTGCTGCGCAAGCTGAACGTGGAGCTCACCTGGGTCGACCCGGACGACCCCGACGCCTGGCGGCAGGCGGTCACGCCGCGGACCAAGGCGTTCTTCGGCGAGACGATCGGCAACCCGGCGGGCAACGTGCTCGACATCGAGACCGTGGCGGCCATCGCGCACGAGCACGAGCTGCCGCTGATCGTCGACAACACGTTCGCGACCCCGTACCTGTGCCGCCCGATCGAGTGGGGCGCCGACATCGTGATCCACTCGGCCACCAAGTTCATCGGCGGCCACGGCACCAGCATCGGCGGCGTCGTCGTCGAGGCCGGCACGTTCGACTGGTCCAACGGGCGCTTCCCGGTGATCGCGGACCCGTCGCCCGCCTACCACGGCCTACGCTTCCACGAGACGTTCGGCATGTACGGCTATCTGATGAAGCTCCGCGCCGAGACCCTGCGCGACCTCGGCGCGGCGCTCTCGCCGTTCAACGCCTTCCTGTTCCTGCAGGGGCTGGAGACGCTCTCGCTGCGGATGGACCGCCATGTCGCCAACGCCCGGGCGGTCGCGGCGTTCCTGGAGGCGCACGAGCTGGCGTCCAACGTGACGTACGCCGGCCTGCCGGAGAGCCGATACCGGCCGCTGGCGGACAAGTACCTGCCGCGCGGCGCCGGGGCGGTGTTCTCCTTCGACTGCGCCGGCGGGCGGGCCGGCGGGCAGGGCCTCATCGGCGGCCTGACGCTCTGGTCCCACCTGGCGAACGTCGGCGACGCCAAGAGCCTGGTCATCCACCCGGCCAGCACGACCCACCGCCAGCTCGGCGACGACGAACTGCGGGCGGCCGGCGTCGGGCCCGGCACGGTGCGGCTGTCGGTGGGCCTCGAATCCGTCGACGACCTCATCTGGGACCTGGAGCAGGGCTTCGCCCGGGTCGCGGCCACCACGGGCAGGAAGGCGGCCACGGCGTGAACGTCCCCGACCGCTACCAGGACCCGCTGACGATCCAGCGCGTGCTCCACTCCGCCAAGACGATCGCCGTCGTGGGGCTGTCGAACAACGAGCTGCGGGCCAGCTACTTCGTCGGCTACTACCTCAGGCGTCACGGCTACCGGGTGATCCCGGTGAACCCCCGCGAGCCGGAGATCCTGGGCGAGACCAGCTACCCGAGCCTGCTCGACGTGCCCGTGCCGGTCGACCTCGTGAACGTCTTCCGCGCGCCGCCCGCGCTGCCGGGCATCGCGCGGGAAGCGGTGTCGATCGGGGCGGGCGCCCTGTGGACCCAGTTCGGCGTGGTCGACGAGGAAGGCGCCGCGATCGCCGAGGACGGCGGCCTGACCGTGATCATGGATCGCTGCGTCAAGGTGGAGCACGCCCGCTACGTGGGCCGGATGCACTGGCTCGGCTTCAACACCCAGCGCATCACGTCCGTGCGCGGCGGGCTCCAGTAGCCCGCCCGGTCCTCCGCGTACTGGGGTGGAGGTGCTCATGACCGGTCGTGAGGTACGCTGAGGGTACCGAGGATTTTTCGCGCGTCGACTCCAGGTCTGCGTCGCCCCGGCGAACCACTACCGGCCCATCGCGGCCCGGACGAGGTCAGGCGACCATGTTCCGACGCTTCTTTCTTCCTTCGCACCGCTCGCCCCGGCCGCTCGGGCCGGCCTCGCCGCGTCCCCGCGGGACCAGCGGGCAGTGACCACATGCGGCTACGCGCCCGGCCGGAGCCCGGCGACGTCCGCGTTCCGCCCCGTCCCCGCGACACGACCGCAGGAGGTACGACGAGAGACCGGCCCGCACGCGCCTCATCCGTTCCAGCATCCGAAGGAGATCTCATGATCACCAAGGACACCGTCCCGCTCGGCGGCACGGGCGCCTCGACGCTCGTCCACCTGACGGGCGACATCGACATCCTCACCGCGGCGCGGCTCCGCCAGCAGTTGCTCAACGCCCTGGGTTACAGCACCGGCAGGCTCGTCCTGGACCTGTCCCAGGTGACCTTCTTCGGCGCCGACGGGCTGAGCGTGCTGATCAGCGTGCAGAACCGCGCCCGGGCCCGCGGCGTCACCCTCGTCCTGACCGGCGTCCCGCCGCGCGTCGCCAGAGTGCTGCGCATCACCGGGCTCGAAGGCCACTTCCCCGTCAAGGTCTGACCCGCCACGACCACCGGGCCGCCTCACGGAGCGGCCGTGATCGACGCCTGTTCCACCGGAACCGGCTTCAATCGGCCTGCTGGGCGGCGATGAGGCAGGCGAACGCCGCGAGGGCCAGCGCCGTCCGGACGAGGTGCAGGGTGAGCCATCGCTGCCGGACCTCGTCCCAGCCGGCCGGCGGCGCGTCGGGATCCCAGGCGCCGGCGACCTGGTTGAGGGGCTCCAGCCCGGCGACGGTCAGGACGACCGTCAGGACGACGAGGACCAGGGCGGCCGCGCCCAGGCCGAAGACGAGCCATCCCCGCTGCCACGAGAGGACCGCGGCGACCAGCAGCGCGGCGACGCTGACCAGCAGCAGCGGCGGCATGCTCCGGCCGTAGTCGGCGTTGAGCGCCTGCCAGTAGCGGATGTACGCGGCCCCGGGCATCCGGCTCACCGACGGCGCGAGCACCACGAACACGACGCCGCCGGCGTACAGGCCGACCAGTACCAGGGCCACCGTCCGGGACGCGGCGAGAGCCAGAGACATCAGCGGCCTCCACTTGGATAGATTGGCACTCTTTCATTAGACATGGTTCCAGTCAATATTTCTGGAAGCATGGTGGCGATGACTGAGCCGAGGAAGCGCCGCTCGTACTCCAGCAGCCTGCGCCGCGAACACGCGCAGGCGACCCGGCTGCGGATCGCGACGGCGGCGCGGGAGCTGATGGTCGGGAAGGGGTACGCCGACACGACGATGGCCCAGGTCGCGCGGGACGCCGGCGTGGCCGTCCAGACGCTCTACACGTCCTGTCCCGGCGGCAAGCCCGCACTGGCCAAGCTCGTCTACGACATCACGCTCGCCGGAGACGCCCAGGCCGTGCCGCAGAGCGACCGGCCCGAGGTACGGGCGATCATCGAGGAGCCGGACCCGGCCCGCAAACTGGCCCGCTACGCCGAGATGGCCACCTCGATCCTCCGGCGCGTCACCCCCGTGCACCGCGTCCTGCGCGCCGCGGCCGCCGCGTCACCGTCCGACGCCGGGCTGCGCGACGTGCTGGCCGGGATCGAGCGCGAACGGCTGACCGGAAGCGGGGGACCGGCCCGGCATCTGCACGCTCTCGGCGCGCTGCGCCCCGGCCTCGACCCCGCCAGGGCGGCCGCCCAGATCTACGTGCTCACCTCGACGGAGAACTTCGAGCGGCTGACCGAGGTGTGCGGGTGGAGCGAGGCCGAGTACGCGGAATGGCTCGCCTCCATGCTGGCCGCGGCACTCCTCGCCCGCTGAGCACCGGCCCCCGGCGGCACCGCCGGGGCTGAGCACCGTCCCCGGCGGCACCGCCGGAGGGGCCGAGCGCGGCCGGAAAACCGGGTGACACGGCGCGGGGGATGCCGCATCGTGGGCGCGGCCGACGAATTCTGTCGGTGGCGACGGTCATCCTTTCCATGACGATGACTTCTCGCGCGGAAGAGGGCCGGGGCTCCGGTCCTCGCCGCGTTCCCCCGAAGACCCACGACGACTCACGAGGTGCCATGTCCAGCCGCCTGCTCGACCCGCCGTCCAGACCCGAGACACATGCCCGGGGACGCACACCACCGGTGATCCGGCTGCTGGTGCTCGCCACGTTCGTGGTCATCCTCAACGAGACGATCATGATCAACGCGATCCCCCAGTTGATGGGCGCGTTGCACATCACCGAGCAGACGGCGCAGTGGCTCTCGACCGCCTTCATGCTCACCATGGCCGCGGTGATCCCCATCACGGGGTGGTTCCTGCAGCGGGTGCCCACCCGCCGCGCCTACGCCACCGCGATGGGCCTGTTCCTGGCCGGCACCGCGCTGGCCATCGTCGCGCCGTCGTTCGCGGTGCTCCTGGGCGCCCGCATCGTCCAGGCGGCCGGGACCGCCGTGATGATGCCCCTGCTGATGACCACGCTGATGCAGGTGGTGCCGGAGGAGGACCGGGGCCGGGTGATGGGCAACCTCTCCCTGGCCATCTCGGTCGCGCCCGCGATGGGGCCGACGGTCTCCGGGCTGATCCTCCAGTTCGGCTCCTGGCGCCTGCTGTTCGCCGTGGTGCTGCCCATCGCCGCCCTGATCACCTGGCGGGGATTGAAGCGGTTGGAGAACGTCGGCACCCCCAAGGCCGGCGACATCGACTGGTTCAGCGTGGTCACCGCCGCGGCCGGCTTCGGCGGCCTGGTCTACGGCCTCAGCCGGTTCGAGGGCGGTGACGTCCCCGTCGCCGCCTCGATCACGGCGGCCGGGCTGGTCACCATCGCCGTCTTCGTGCTCCGCCAGCTGTCGCTGCAGAAGCGCGGCGTCCCGCTGCTGGACCTGCGCACCCTGCGCCATCGCACCTACACGGTCGGGCTGATCATGATGGCCGTGGCCTTCATGGCGATGCTCGGCTCGATGATCCTGCTGCCGCTCTACCTGCAGAGCGTCCGCGGGCTCAGCGCCCTGGAGACCGGGCTGCTGGTGATGCCGGGCGGCCTCGCCATGGGGCTGCTGGGCCCGGTCGTGGGCCGCCTGTTCGACGCCTTCGGCGGCCGGGTGCTCGTCATCCCCGGCTCGATCGGGCTCATGCTGGCGCTCACGGGCTTCACCCAGGTCTCGATGACCATGCCCTACTGGCAGATCCTCGGCCTGCACGCGCTGCTGTCGGTGAGCCTGGCGGCGATCTTCACCCCGGTGTTCACCCTGGGGCTCGGCGCGGTGCCCTCGCGGCTCTACTCCCACGGCAGCTCGATCCTGAGCACGCTCCAGCAGGTCGCGGCGGCCTTCGGCACCGCGCTCGTGATCACCGTGATGAGCGCCCGCGCCGACGCGCTGAGATCGGCGGGGGCCACCGACGTGCTCGCCACCCTCAGCGGCATGCGGGTGGCCTTCGTCATCGGCGCGGCGCTGTCCGTGGTCGTGGTCGTCACCGCGCTGCTCCTCCCGTCCCGCGCAGCCAGCTCGGCCGGCGCCGCCGCTCCGCACCACTGATGCCGAGCCTTTCCCGGCCTTGACCTGGAGCGCGCTCCAGCTCCTAGCGTGCGCGTCGAGGCACCTGAGAGCCGAGGAAGGGAGCGACTCGCATGAAGACCGTGCAGCTTGGCCGCACCGGCGAACAGATCAGCCAGCTCGCCCTGGGTTGCATGATCATGGGTACGGTGACCCCGGAGGACGAATCCTTCGCCATCCTGGACCGCTACGCCGAGACGGGCGGCGCCTTCCTGGACACCGCCGACTGCTACGCCTGGTGGGAGCGCCGGGGCAGCCTCGGCGGCCACAGCGAGGAGCTGATCGGCCGCTGGCTGGCCAGGACTGGACGGCGCGACCGGGTGTTCCTGGCCACCAAGGGCAGCGCCGTCGTGCGCGACCTGGACGCGGTCTGGGCCGGTGGACGGCCGGACTGGGAGGTGGCCTACCGGACCTTCGTGGGGGCCGGGGCGAAGACCCTGCGGGACGCGATCGACGGCAGCCTGCGCCGGCTGGGCACCGACCACGTCGACCTCTACTACGTCCACGTCGACGACCGGGCTACGCCTCTGGAGGAGACGCTGGAGGCGCTGGCCGGCATCGTGCGGGCGGGCAAGGCCCGCTACATCGGCTGGTCGAACGCGCGGACCTGGCGGCTGGAGCGCATCCGGCACCTGTGCGCGGCGAACGGCTGGCCGGCCCCGGTCGCGCTCCAGCAGCAGCATTCCTACCTGCGCCGCCGGGCCGGGCTGCGGCACGTCTCGATCGTGGACGACGAGCAGCTCGACTACCTGGCGGCGCACGACGATCTGACGCTGGTCGCGTACTCCCCGATACTGAAGGGCGTCTATGACGACACGGCCAAGCGGCGGGGGCACGGGGTGATGGAGCCGTACGTCGGGCCGGACGCCGAGGCGCGGCTCGCCGCCGTCGCCGAGGTGGCCGCGGAGGTGGGAGTGACACCGAACGCGCTGGTGCTCGCGTGGCTGCAGCACCAGACGTCACCGGCGGTCGTGCCGCTGATCGGCCCGCGCACGCTCGGACAGTACGAGGCGGCGCTGCCCGCGCTGGACGTCCGGCTCACCGCCGACCAACTCGCCCGTCTCGACGCGGCGGGCGCCTGACGGCGGTGACACCCAGCGCCCGGCGCGCCCCATTCAGAACGCGTGCGGGTGGAGGACGTCAGGGCCACCAGCCTGCGGTGAGCCGGACGCCCTCACGGTCGAGGGCGGTGTGCCACGCCGGGTCGCGCAGCAGCCGGGCCTCCCAGGCCCGCACGACGCCGTCAGGCCCGGCGACCGCGTCCTCGCGGGACGGGTGCAGGAACAGTTCGCTCGTCCCTTCAGGGAGGTCGGCGAGGCGGCGCAGGTAGTCGTCCCGGAGCCGTTCGTAGGAGCCCAGCTCGTAGGCGGTCCGGCGGTTGGTCGCGATCGTCCGCGGGATGGCCACGCCCAGTTCGTCGGCGAGCGCGACGGCGCGCTCGTGCGCCGCGGCGAGCGGCGGCGGCAGCGGGCCGCCGACGTACGGCTCCGGGTCGCGGGGCAGCCGGAAGGCGAAGCCGTGGCGGGCGCACCAGTGGAGCGTCTCGGTGAGCCACGACCGGCCGTGCAGCCCGTACAGGGTGCCTGCGTGGGAGTCGGCGGCCACCGGCGCGAGGTCCCGCGCGCGCATCCAGCTCAGTTGGGCGTCCGCCTCCCGGATGACGTCCGCGGCCTCGCCGCGCGCTCCGAGGACGAAGGGGTCGTCGCTGAGGGCGCCGTCGGCGTCGGCGAGACTGGTCGCGCCGCCGAGCGGCCGCCAACTCGGCACGTCGCGTTCGCTGGTGAGCGTCACGTGCAGGCGCGGCAGCACGCCGAGCTCCTTGACCCGCTCGGCCGCCCGCCCGGCGTCCGGGGAGACGCAGATCAGCGTCGTCGCGGTGACGTGCCCCTCGGCCAGCAGGCCGAGGACGACCTCGGTGGTGCCGGGCTCCCGGCCGAGGTCATCGGCCGTGATCACGAGGCTGCGGGTCATCGGGGGTCCTCCACAGGGTCCGGCGACCCGGCCGTGAACACGAGGTTGCGGGTCATCGGGGGTCCTCCACCGGGTCGGCGGCCTCGGGCGGTGTCTCGTGCGGGACCGTGATGAGCCGCGCCGCGATCGCGCCGATCGTCACCAGGACGAACGGGTAGACGCACAGGTACACCCGGAACGCGAACCCGGGGTCGGCGCCGGGGTCGGCGCCGGAGTTGTAGCCGAAGAACACGCCCAGCGAGGTGAGCGCCAGCCCGGTCACGACCCCGTTGAGCCGGCCGAAGAAGCCGAACGCCGACAGGAAGAGCCCTTCGCGGTGCTCACGGTTGCGCGCCGCGTCGGCGTCCAGCACCCGGGCGACGATGAGGTCGTTCGTCGCGAGCATCCCCGACCACCCGGCGCCGACGAGGACGCCCGCGGCGAGCGCGGTGAGGAGGTCGTTGGCGAGGAACAGCGCCGCGAAGCTGACCGCGAGGACCGCGAAGGCGAGCCGCCAGGTCCACAGGGCGCCGCGGCGCGCGACGACCTTCGTCCACGCCACCAGGCCGGCCGCCGCGACCAGGATGACGACGCCCTGCAGGATGAACGTGTTGCCGACGTCGAGTCCGAGCGAGTAGCGGACGTACAGTTGCAGGCCGGTGAGGACGAGCGCCATGGCGATCCCGTAGCAGGCGCCGGTGAGGCCGACCGTCCAGAACAGCGGGGTGCGCACGATGGACCAGACGCTGCGCAGCAGCGGCGGCCGCTCGCGGGTGGCGTAGCGCGGGTTCTCGCGCGCCCCGAGAGCCATGAACACGATCACCACGACCGCGATCGCGCCGTACACGATCGCGGTGATCTGGAAGCCCTGGGTGGAGTCCTCCGTGCCGAACACCTTCGTCGTGAGCAGCGGCGTGACCGCCAGCGAGATCACCAGGGCCACGAGCTGGAAACCCTGGCGCAGGGCGTTGGCCACGGCGCGGTCGCGCTCGCGCGGGTAGAGCTCGGGCAGCAGCGCGCCGTAGTTGGCGTTGAGCATGGAGTCGAAGGCCTCGCAGAGGATCGCGAACACCGCGAACCACAGCACGAGGCCGAGGCCGTCCAGCGAGGCCGGCGCGGAGAAGAAGGCGATCATGCAGGCCGCGAGCATCGGCGCGCCGACGATCAGCCACGGCCTGCGCCGCCCGAACCGGCTCCTGGTGCGGTCGGACAGGTGGCCGAGCACCGGGTTGTCGATCGCGTCGATGACCGCGTAGACCACCATCACCACGCCGTAGGCGCGCACGTCGAGCCCGAGGATGTCGACGTAGTAGAGGATCATCGATCCCTTGATCATGTTGATCGGGATGGACGTGCCGAGCATGCCGACGGCGTAGCGCCACGCGGGGGTCCGCGCGGGGGCGGGGGTCGTGCCGGGGCGGTCGCTGCTCGCCTGTGCTGGATCTGCCATGGCTCTCGGGGCCTCCTCGCCGCCAGCCTGGCCCGCCTCGCGGTGCAGCGCACCGGAAGATGCAGACAAGTTACGTCTGATCCAGGAATGCGGGGATAGCCCCCTCTAGCCACATAATAGACATTTCCTACCGGATAACCTTGTTATGCTGACCTCCGATAGAGGTCCGTTCCGCCACTGGAGGGAAGACGGTGTCCCTGCCCGATTTCCTGATCGCAGGTGTGCCCAAAGCGGGGACCACGGCCCTGCACACCGCGTTGCGGCAGCATCCCGGCCTGTTCCTGTCACGGATCAAGGAACCGAAGTTCTTCCTCACCGACGGGCCGCCTCCGGACAGGGGCGGGCCGGGCGACGCGGAGACCTACCGGGAGCACGTCTGGCGGCGCGCCGACTACGAGGCGCTGTTCGCCGATGCGCCGCCGGGCGCGCCGGCCGGCGAGTCCACTCCCTTCTACCTCTACGACACCGCCGCCCAGCGGCGCATCCACGCCGCCGTCCCCGGCGTGAAGCTGGTCATCAGTCTGCGCGACCCGGTCGAGCGGGCCCACTCCAACTGGACGCACCTGTGGTCGGCCGGGCTGGAGCCCATCGGCGACCTGGTGCGGGCGTGCGAGGCCGAGCCGCGCCGCGTCCGTGACGGGTGGGCGCACTTCTGGCACTACATCGGGCTCGGCCGTTACGGCGAGCAGCTGGAGCACCTCTTCGGCCTGTTCCCCCGCGACCAGGTGCTGATCTTCCGTTACCGGGACCTCGTGGACCGGCCCGCCGAGACGCTCGACCGCATCTGCGCCTTCCTCGGCGTGCGTCAGGGGCTGCTCACCGAGCTGCCCCGGGAGAACGTCACCGCCCATCCGGACCCGAGCCTGCGGCACCGGGTGCTGTCCGTGATGCGCAGGCGCCTGTCCAAGGTTCTGGGCACGCCGCTCGAAGGACTGCTCCAGCACCGCGGCGCCTCCCGCCGCCCGCTGTCGTGGGAGCAGCGGCAGCGGCTCCTGCCGTACTTCGCCGACGACATCCGCCTGCTTGAGCGCGTCACCGGCGCGGACTTCGGCGACTGGCTGCTGCCCAGGCAGCGGGCCGGGGGCCTGGTCGGCACCCGGCCGGCCGGGCAGCGGCAGTCGCGCAACGGGCAGCGCCGCTGATCAGCGCAGCTCGGTGAGCAGCTCGTGAGCGCCGTCGGGACGGGTGAACTCGTAGTACAGCCGGACGGCGCCGCCGGGCAGGTCCACGAACTCCAGGTAGCGCAGCCCTCCCCCGCCGAACGGCGAGGCCGCCGCGGGGGTGTCGCCGAGGGCGGTCAGCGCGGCGGGATCGGCGCCGACGGCGACGCCGGTGCGCTCCTCGTAGTTCTCCGCCGCGCTCGCCCGGCCGTCGTAGTAGGCCAGCACCCGGCCGCCCTGCCACCGCACCGCGCTCACGCGGACGCCCCGCTCGTCCCAGAGCCCCGGCCGGCCGCTCAGCGCGGTGCCGTGCCAGGTCCACTCCAGGCCGTCGGCGCTGGTGGCGTAGTCGGTCACCATCCGGTCGGCCTCCTCCGGGTTCACCAGCGGATGGCAGGAGGCCCACAGGTGCCAGAGGCCACCGCGCCGTACGATCACGGTGTCCTTCACCCCGGTCTTGGGGTCGCCCGGCAGGACGGTGACGCGCGAGCGGGTGTCGAACGCGGCCGGGTCGGCGGCTTCCAGCGCCTCCACCCGCCAGTGCTTGGTGCCCTCGGTGGCGCAGCTCAGGTAGAGCCGCCAGCGGCCGTCGGGCAGGCGCACCAGCGAGGGCCGCTCCAGCGACTCGGCGTCCATCTCCTCGCGGGTGACGGTCGTCAGCGTCTCGAACCGCTCGCCGTCCGAGGAGCGGGCGACCACCACCGCGTATCCGCGGCCCCGGCCGATCGGGCGGCGCAGCCGGTAGGCGAGATAGATCAGGCCGTCCGCGGCGACCGCGCTCGGGGCTCCGGCCCAGTGTCCATCCCCGGCGGCCGGCGGTCCGACCGCGACCACGGCCCGATCCGGGTCGGGCAGCACCACATGCTCGTCGATCCACATGTGCGCGACACTAGGCGACGGCGCGCATCGGGACGCGCACCTTGCCCGGTTCCCGGCCAGCCCCATAGAAGTGCGTCATACCCGGCCTCTCTGAACGGGAGCGTCCTCCCTCGCACTATTGCCTACATTTCCGGTCTGGTCAACTGGGATTTCCTCGTACGAGGTCATCGCCGCTCTATCCGGGATTGAGATCGCCTCGACCGGCCCGGCGCATGCTGAAGGAGGTGACCCGGCGTTCGCACAGCCGAAGGACGGCCGAGATGGATCGATCCGACCCTCCCGTGACCGAGCCCGGCGGGTTCCGCCCGCCCGGGGTTCCGTGACCGATGGACGTCAGGCGGCTCGGCCGCGCCGGCCCGATCTCCTCGGCCATCGGCCTGGGCGGGACGGCGCTGGCCGGCGGCCCCGACGTCCGGGCGGGCGCACAGGTCATCGGCCACGCCCTCGATCTCGGCATCACCCTGCTCGACACCACGAGCCGGTCCCGGCAGGAGCAGGTGCAGCAGCTGGCCGGGCGGGCGATCGCGGGCCGCCGCCAGGAGGTGGTGCTGGCGGCGCGGGCCCGCGCGGGCGGCGGAGGGCTGGCCCGTTCCTGCGACGCGGCCCTGCGCCGGCTGGCCGTCGACCACCTGGACCTGCTCTACCTGGACTGCCCCGCCTGGCCTGGGCCGGTCGAGGACGGGGTGGGCGAGCTGGCCCGGCTCGTCACGGCGGGCAAGGTCCGCCACCTCGGGCTGGCCGAGCCGCGGGCCTGGCAGATCGGCCGGGCCGCCGCGGAGCATGCGATCGCCGCCATCGCCTGCGAGTACTCGCTCTGGGACCGCCGCGCCGAGCTGGACCGGATCCCGGCGGCCCGCGCGCACCGGATCGGGGTGGTCGCCTGCCGGCCGCTCGGCCTCGGAGCCGGGCCCGGCCCTGGCGGGGTCCGGCCCTCCGGGGACGACCCGCGCGCCGCCGTGCGGGCGGTGCGGACCGCCGAGGAGGTCGCCGCGCAGCTCCACCTCAGCCTGGCCAGGCTGGCCCTGGTGTGGCTGCTGGCGCAGGGCGGCGACATCGTGCCCGTGCCGAGCACGCGCAACCGGGTGCACCTGGAGATGAACGCCAGCACGGCGGGCGTCCAGGTCGATCTCGCCCCGCTCGCCCGCCTGAACACCCTCTTCCCGCCGCACTAGAGCAGGTCACAGCCGGCACGAGAGGGGCCGGTCCCAGCGGGTACGGGACGCGGCCGGCAGGGTCATGGCTGGTGCGGGATGGACGGCGGTTTGATGAGGGAGGCGGCCACCGCCTTGTTCACCGCGTCGACCCGGGAGACCGCGCCGAGCTTCAGGAAGACGTTGCGCAGGTGCCGCTTCACGGTGGACTCGGTGAGGTTCATCCGGCTCGCGACCTGGCCGTTGCTCAGCGCCTCGGCCACCAGCTCCAGCACCTGCAGCTCCCGCGCGGACAGCGGGTTGGCCGCGTTCGGCTGCACCTGGACCAGGCTCTCCCTGGAGATGACGAGCATGACCCGGTCGTGGTCCGTCCTGGCGGTGCGGACCGCCGCGAGCAGCTCCGCCCGCCGCACGGTCTTGAGCAGGTAGCCCCGGATGTTCCGGGCCAGCAGGCTCTGCACGAGGTAGGGCCCGTCGTAGATGCTCAGGATGATCACTTCGGAGCGGGGCGAGGCCGCCTGGATACGGCTCACCGTCGTGGTCGCCTCGTCGCCGGGGATCTCCACGTCGAGCAGCACGACGTGCGGTTTCAGCGACGCGGCCAGCTCGACGGCGCTCTCGCTGTCGCCGGCCTCGCCGACCACCGCGATGTCGTCGTCGCTCTCCAGCAGCTCCTTCAGTCCCTCGCGGAACAGGGAGTGGTCGTCCACGATGAGGACGGTGGTGCGGTCATCCATCACGATCACCCGTCACGCCGTTCCGACAGTGGTACCACGAGGTCCACGCGGGTGCCGCGGTCGGCCACCGGCGTCAGGGTCACCCGGCCGCCCATCAGCTCGGCGCGTTCCCGCATGGACGTGAGCCCCAGGCCGGGCGACCGGAGCGCCCGGTCCAGGTCGAAGCCGCGGCCGTCGTCGTCCACGGTCGCGCGGAGCCTGCCGGGCGTGATGTCGACGGTGATGAGCACCATGCCCGGCGCGCCGTGCGTGACCGCGTTGCGCACCGCTTCCCTGACGATGAGGAACGTCTCGCCCAGCACCTTCCCGGACGCCCACGCCTCGTCGCCGTCGACCCGTAACCGCATGATCACGTCGTCGGACGCCGTGGTCTCCACGAGCCTGGCCAGTTCCTTCTCCAGGTGGCGTACCTGGTCGCCGGTGTGCAGGCCGGTCACGATGGAGCGGGTGCCGACCATGGCGTCCTGGATGGCCTCGTGCGCCAGCACGACCCGGTTCATCGCGCCGGTGGGGTCGGTGCGGGACGCCTCGGCCAGCTCCAGCTGGTGGTGGGCGACCCCCAGCCCCGAGCCGACCCGGTCGTGCAGGTCGCGGGCGATCCGGCGGCGCTCGTCGGTGTACGCGGTGTCGAGGTCGTGCAGAAGCCGGGAGGAGTAGGCGAGCGTCGTCTCGTGGACGCGGGTCAGGACGCTCTCCGTCAGAGAGCGCATGACGAGCCCGAGGGCCTCCCCGCCGTCCTCGCGCGTGGCGAGGTACTCGCTGGCGGCGTCGAGCGTGACGTCCGCCAGGCAGGTCGCGGCCCGCAGCGAGACCCGGGGGTGCAGCCGGCCCGCGGCCGTGCCGGCACCGGTCCTGCCGTCGTCGCCGGCGCTCGGACGGCCCAGCCGCAGGCTCCGGGCGACGTCGGCGATGGTGCGGCCGGCGTGCGTGAGCGCCTGGCGCCGCAACTCGGGATCGCCGGTCAGCGGGGGGTGCGCGTCTTCCAGCCGGGCAAGGTACGCGCGCAGGAGCGCGGGCCGCTCGGCGTCGAGAAAGCCGGCCAGCGCCTCCCGTGAGGAACGACGTCGATCGCGGGGGGACACCGGAAGTTTCTTCCCTGGAAGGGAACACCCGAACGCGGCCCCGCGCACTCCGGTCCATCAGGGCTGGTGAGAGGAGGGAAAAAACCCGGCGCGTGGCCGGGCCGCGCGCCCTCGGGGCAGGACTACATCCGGGTGTTACTCCTCCCGGTCAGGTCCCGGGATATTTCGGCTGAGCGGGGTGCTGCTTGCGGAGGTTTCCTGTTGTGGGCGGCCCGCCGGGAGGGTGACGCTGCGAAGGAGTCGAAGGACGAAGGAGTCGAAGGACGAAGGAGTCGAAGGACGAAGGAGTCGAAGGACGAAGGAGTCGAAGGACGAAGGAGTCGAAGGACGAAGGAGTCGAAGGACGAAGGGATCGGAGGACGCGCGAGCCTCGCGAACGCACACAGCCGACCACAAGGAAGATCACCCATGGCGACATTCCAACTTCTCGGCCCGGTGGAGATCGTCGTCGACGGTCACCCGCACACGCTCGGCCAGCACAAGCTGCGCCAGGTGCTGGCCATGCTGGCGCTGCGGGCCAACCAGATCGTGGACACCGACCTGCTGATCCGCGAGCTGTGGGACGAGGATCCGCCCAAGAACGCGCGGACCATCCTGCACACCTACGTCTACCAGGTACGCAAGCATCTCGAACGCGACGGGCTGTGCCCGGAGGAGCTGGTCGAGACCAGGACCGCCGGCTACCTCCTGCGCGCCGGCGAGGACGACCTGGACGTCTTCCGGTTCGACCGGCTCATCCGGCAGGGGCGGCAGGCGCTCGACGAGGGGGACATGGCCCGGGCGGCCGAGTCGTTACGCCAGGCGCTGGATATGTGGTCCGGGCGGGCGCTGGCCGACGTGCTGCCGGGGCCGGTGCTGCGCGGGCACGTGGTCGCGCTGGACGAGCAGCGGGTCTGCGCCCAGGAGATGTGCATCGAGGCCGGCCTGGAGCTGGGCCGCCACCGCGACCTCCTGCCGGAGCTGCGCCTGCTGGTCGAGACGCACCCGTACAACGAGGGGTTCCACGGCCAGCTGATCTGCGCCCTGGGCCGCTGCAACCGGCGCAACGAGGCGCTGGACGCCTACCGGCACCTGCGTGACCTCCTCGACGAGGACCTGGGCCTGGCGCCCTCCCCGGAGATCCAGGAGCTGCACCGCGAGCTGCTGTCCGCCGGCATGCCGAAGAACCTGGCGTCGTGAACCGGTGCCGCCGCCGGTCAGGGGGTCTCCAGCCGTACGGCCCGCGCGGCGCCGCTCTCCAGGGCGAGCCGGGCGGCCCAGCCGGGCGGCAGTTCCCCGGCCGGGACCAGGTGATCGAGCACGTCGGGGAAGGCGACGACGTGCGCCTCACGGACCGGGACGCGGGTGAGAGCGGCGACGTCGGCCGGTGAGAGCCCGCCCGCCCCGGCGATCTCCACCGGTCCCGCCGGGATGATCGCCCCGCCGGGCAGGGACCGGGCGGCGGCCTGGAGGCTGGCCAGGTGGAGGCCGGTGGACACCTGGGCGACCGCGCCGGCCAGGTCGCGGAACTCCTCTCCGACGCCCAGCGCGGCCACCACGCCCCGCTGCATCACGGGCAGGTAGGTGGCCTGGTAGTAGCCGCCGACGCAGCTCAGCCCGCGCGCGAAGGCGAGGGTCGCGAAGCAGGTGAACAGCGAGGGCAGCAGGAGCCCGGCCCGCAGCGCCGGGGCCAGCCCTTCCGGGCTGAACTTCCACTCCAGCCGCCGGCCGCGCTCGTCGACGCCGGTGAGCAGCTCGCCGTGGAGGGTGAGCGGCACCCGACGGCCCTCGGCGCCGAGCCCCCAGAAGAAGACCGTGCCGCGCGAGCGGCTCCGCTCCCAGCAGGCCCGCTCCCCGTCCAGCCCGTCGAGCAGCGCCTCACGCACCTGGGGGACGAAGAACAGCTGGTGGATCAGGCTGCCGGGGTCGTTCAGGTCCGATTCGAGCAGGGCGGCGCAGATCGGCTCGATCGCCACCTGCACCAGCCGGGCGGGCGGTTCGCCCTGGAACAGGCCCCGCCACAGGGCGGTGTTGACGCGGGTGGCCTGGAGGCCGTGCGAGGGCAGCGCCAGCGTCTCCGGCGCGCCGTACACCCGGTGCAGCACGTCGTCGGCGCTGCGCGCGCAGAAGGCGGAGACCTCCCCGGCCCGCCGCATCCGGGCGAGCCGGGCCTGGGCCCGTTCGATCATTCCGGCGTCGAACGGCCGCGCGGTCAGGACCGTCCGGTGCTTGTCGCGGTTCGGCTGGACGGGCAGCCGCTGCGGCAGCGCGTCCAGTTCGCCGTGCCGGGGGTCGTAGAGCCGCAGCCCCATGGGGTAGGTCAGGTTGTTCAGGCTGACCGAGCCGAAGCCGAGCACGACGACGGTGCGCGGCGCGCCGGGCCGCAGCGCGAACAGCAGGGTGCCCTGGACGGAGTCGGCGAAGGTGTCCACCCCGAAGTGGTTGGACGTGGGCACGATCGGCTGCGCGCGCAGGTCCGCGGCCACCTCGGCGGCCACCTCGTGGCCGTACGAGCGGGCCGTGAGGTCCGCGACGGCCGCGCACAGGTCGTCCCTGTCCTGCCACGGGCGGGACCGGCCGGGCCGGAGCCCGGCCAGCAGGTCGGCCAGCGGCGCGTCGGCCAGGCGGCGGAGCGTGTCGCGGACCAGCGGCGAGTGCCGCGCCGCCAGGTCGAGGAGGTGGGCGGCCAGCGTCATGACGTCAGCTCCACGGATAGAGGACGATCTTCCCGCACTCGTAGCGGGACTGCCGTTCGAACGCCTCGCCGATCCGGTCCAGAGGGTAGCGGTGGGTGATGAACCGCTCGATCTGGTCCGGGACCCGGCTGATCATGCGCAGCAGCGGGCCGGCGTCGGCCAGGTTGATGTCGAGGCTGCCCATCAGCGTGGCCCCCTTCTGCACCAGGTCGTCGTCCACGCGCACGGTCAGCTCGCCGGGTTCGGCCAGGAAGCCGACCGTGCCCAGACGGTTGATCGCGTCGATGCACAGCCGCTGGTACTCCGGCCGGCCGGAGCAGTCGATCGCGACGTCCACGCCGCCGCCGGTGAGCGCCCTGATCCGCTCGCGCACGTCGCCGTCGCGGGGGTCCAGGACGGCGGCGCAGCCCAGGTCGCGGGCGAGTTCGGCCCGGTACGGGGTGCGGGCCACGCCGATCACGGTCGCGCCGCGGTACCGGGCGTTGATCACCCCGCCGAGCCCGACCGCGCCGAGCCCGGTGATGAGCACGGTGTCGGAGGAGTCCACGCCGATGCGCCGCATCACGCCGAAGGTGGGGCCGAGGCCGCAGCAGGCCATGGCGGCGTGGTCCAGCGGCATCCCGTCCGGCACCGGCACGCACAGCCGGGCGGGCTTGATCGCGTACTGGGCGAAGCCGCACTCGCCCGACTCGCTCTTGCACACCTCCAGCGGGTCCTCGGTGGTGGCGCAGTGGGAGTAGTAGCCGCGCCGGCACAGCTCGCAGGTGCCGCACGGGTAGCCGCACAGCGCCACGACCCGGTCGCCGGGGCTGAGCAGGGCGCCCTCGGGCGCGTCGGCCACGACGCCGGCCATCTCGTGGCCCAGCGAGTCGGGCCGGTTGCGCTCCAGGTAGACGCCGTCCCGGTAGGCGACGTACTCGTTGCACATCGGGGCGACCTCGACCTTGAGCAGGACGTAGTCGCGGCGGATGGCGGGGTCCGGCTTCTCGGCGAGCGCGCAGGCGCGCGGGCCGGTGATCTGGGCGACCTTCATCGGACCCGCGCCAGGTAGCGGCCGTCGCCGCCGCGGCGGCGCACGTCCACGGTCACGCAGTGGAACGAGCCGCCGAAGGTGTAGACGTGGCGGAAGTCCACCGGGATGCAGCGGAAGCCCCAGTCGGTGAGCAGCTCGATCATCGGCTCCTCCTGCCGTTCGACGACGACGGTCCGCTCGTCCACGGAGAGCATGTTCATGCTCACCCACGGGCTGCAGAAGTACATGGGCCAGTCCGGCGGCAGCGCCGGCTGCGGCGCCTTGCGGATCTCCCAGCCGTCGAACAGCTGGTTGGGCACGTAGCGTTCCCGGTTGACCAGCAGCTTGCCGGGCGCCAGCGGCAGCAGGGTGGCGTCGATGTGCATGGCGTGCGGGTCGTTCACCTCGATGGTGTGGACGCGGAACCCGTCGCCCAGCGCCCGCTGCAGCCACCGGATGCCGGATGCGTTGGTGACGTGGCTGCGCTGCGCCACGAGGTCGCGGCCGAAGCGCATGAAGTCGGCCGCGTCGAAGACCGGCTCGAACTCGGTGATCGCCCACTCGTCATGGTCGCCGGTGGCGAACAGCTCCTCGGTGAGCTGCGGGCGTGGGGCCTGGAGCCACCGGGCGTCCCGGTCGAAGTACGACTTGAGCAGCGGCCGGAACGCGTCGCCGTCGAACTGGCGGCAGCGCCACGACATCGGGGACTCCACGATGGTGTCGCCGACGACGATGAGGTGGTCGCGCGGCATGGCCGCGTAGCACCCGCCGGAGCTGCTCCAGTGCGGCGTGCCGAACGAGGCGCGGTGGTCGGCGGGCTCCGGCCTGACGACGGTGACGCCGGCGTTTTCCAGGGCGCGGGCGAGCCCGTCGAGCTCCTCGTCCGCGGCGTCCACCAGGTCCTGCGGGAACGGCTGCCCGCCGCGTTCCTGGAAGAGCCGCCAGGAGCCGGGCGGCATCGTGGCGCGCATGGACTCCTGCCAGGTCGGGAAGACGCCGCCGGCCAGCCGCCCGACGATCACCTCTTCCAGCGGGTCCCATTCGGTGTAGGAGCTCACCGCCGTGGCCGGTGAGCGTCCGTTCCGGCGGGTCGTGGCAAGCGAGGACACGGTCATGGCTCGTACGCCCTTTCTGTCGTGGATCACGACCTCATCCATCGTCGGCGGCGGCGCTATAACGTCGATCCAGCGGCGCTGGGAGACCTCAGCTCGCCAGCCCGCCGGCCGTCTCGCCGCCGTCGATGACGAAGGTCTGGCCGGTCACGAACTCCGCCTCGTCGCCGGCCAGGTAGGCGGCGAGCGCGGCGATCTCCGCAGGCCGGCCGAGCCGGCCGAGCGGGATCCTGCTCGCGCACTCCGCCAGCCGGGCGGGCGTGTACTCCGCCTCCTGCATGGGGGTGAGCACGTAGCCGGGGCAGATGGCGTTGACCCGGACCGCCGGGGCCAGCTCCAGCGCCAGCGTCTTGGTCAGCTCGATCACCCCGGCCTTGCTGACGTTGTACGCGCTGTAGTCGGGCATGCCGACCATGCCGCTGACGGAGGCGATGTTGACGATGGTCCCGCCGGGGCCGCGCATCCGCCGGGCGGCCCGCTGGGCGACCAGGAACACGCCGGTCAGGTTGACCCGCAGGATACGTTCCCAGTCGTCGAGCGGCAGGTCGGTGAAGGCGCACGGCCTGCTCACGCCGGCGTTGTTGACGGCCACGTCCAGCCCGCCCCAGCGGCGGTCGAGCTCCTCGAAGGCCGCGTCCACGGCCTCCGGGTCGCCCACGTCGGTCACGAGCCTCAGCTCGGCGCCGGGCACCAGGTCGTCGAGCCGGGCCAGGGCCGCCTCGTCGCGGTCCAGGACGGCCACCCGGGCGCCGTCGCCGGTGAAGCGGCGGGCGATGGCGGCGCCGATGCCGGAGGCGCCGCCGGTGACGATCACTCTGCGTTCAGCCGGTCTGTTCATCGATGCTCCGCCAGGTCTCGGGGTCGAGCGCGCCCGCCGTGCGCGGGTCCTCGCGCAGCTCGCGGCAGACGTCCGCGTTGTGCCGCCGTACCTGGTCGGTGGCGTCCTCCAGCACGCTGTCCGCGGAGAGGTCGGCCAGCCACACCGGGCGCAGCGTGGCCCCGTACAGGGCCTTGGCGGCCGAGGACTTCAGGCCCGCGTGCACCCACCGCAGCCCCAGCTCGGCCGCCAGGTCGAGCTGGCTGACCAGCACGACGTTGCCGTACTCGTCCGCGTCGGCCAGGCGGTCGTAGTCGAAGCCGGCCCAGCGCAGGAAGATCGTGTCCGTGCCCACGTAGTAGAGGCAGAACCCGACGGGGTCGCCGCCGTCGCGGCTGCAGATCGCCACCCGGGCGGCCTCGCCCATGTTCCGCGCGTGGCCGCGCAGCGCCCCGCGTTCCTCCTCGGGCTCGCTGTCTACCCCGTACTTGGCCAGGGTCTTGGAGGCCGGGACGGCCAGCAGGTCGACGCACTCGGCCAGCGGCACGTGCTTGATCGTGTAGCCGGCCTCCTCGAAGGCGCGGCGGCCGGCGCGCACGCGGTAGCGCTTGCGCTTGGACAGGTAGCCGGGCCAGTCGTCGACGGCGATCCACGCGTCGGCGTCCATCACCACGGCCGGGGCGGTGACCCCGGCGCGGCGGACGGACTCCAGCTCGGACGGGGGCAGGTACATCGCCACGCAGGGCCGGCCGGCCGCGCGCCCGCGCAGCTCCTCGACGAGCCCGGGCACCGCCTCGGGCGCGCCGAGGAAGTGCGTCTGGTAGCCCTCGCGGGGCCCGACCAGCAGGCCCTCGGGCGGGGGCGCCGGCAGGCCGCGCGCCTTCAGCTGCTCGGTCCACCGGTACAGCGGCAGCATCGGCGGTCCGGTCAGCTCCGTGTACGGCACCGCGGCGCCGTCGCGGACCACGGCGTCGCTGCGGCCGCCGTACTCGGCGGCGCAGAAGCGCAGCCAGGCGCTGGTGGAGTAGAAGTGCGGGCCGGCCAGCCCGTCCCAGGCCTCAGGGGTCAGTCCGCCGAGCACAGCGTCTCCTTCCTGCCGAAGATCTCCTCGCCGACCGACCGGATGCGGGTGGCCGCGAAGGCCACGCCTCCGGCCAGCAGGGCGGCCACGGCGATGGCCATGGCGGTGCGGACGCCGAGCCGCTCCCCCATCAGCCCGGCCAGCAGCCCGCCCACCGGGATCGTCCCGTAGACGAAGAACCGGTAGGTCGCGGTCACCCGGCCGAGCAGCTCCGGCGGCACGATCGCGCCGCGCAGGCTCAGGCTGTGCACGTTGAACAGGGCCATGGACAGGCCGTACACGAACAGTCCGGCGGCCAGGACCGCGCCGGCGGCGAGCGGGGACCCGGCGGCCGCGGGCACCAGGCCCAGGGCGGCGGAGCCCAGGATCATCGTCCACACCATGGTCCGGCCGATGCCGAGGACCCGGCCGGCCCGGTCGGCCAGGAACGAGCCGGCCAGCGCGCCGACGCTGCCGATGGCCAGGATGACGCCGAGCAGGCCGGTGGACAGGCGCAGCTCGCGCACGCCGTACAGCAGATACAGCGTGAGGATGACCTGCTCGAACAGGTTGAACCAGGCCGAGCCGATGGTGAGGGGGCGCAGGAGCGGGTCGCGCAGCGTCGTGGCCAGGCCCTCCTTGATCTCCATCCAGGTGGAGGGCCGGTCGGCGGGCCGTTCGGGGGGCGGCTCGCGGTGCCGGATGGCCGCCACGCTGATCGCGGCGGCCAGGTAGGTGACGGCGTTGACCACGATCGAGACCGGCGCGGTCAGCCACTGCACCAGCAGGCCGCCGGCGCCGGGGCCGCCGATGGACGCGATCGAGTACGTCGCCTCCAGCCGGGAGTTGGCCTGGACGAGCTGGTCCTTGGGGACCAGGGACGGGAGGTAGACGACGTAGGCCACGTCGAAGACGGCGGTGAGCAGGCCGGTCAGGAAGGCGACCGCGTACAGCACGGGCATGGACAGCAGGCCGGCCAGGTGGAGCACGGGCACCGCGCCGAGCAGCACGGCCCGGCCGACGTTCGCGGTGATCAGCGCGGGCCGCTTGCGGTTGCCGTCCAGCCACACCCCGGCGAACAGGGTGATCAGCAGCACCGGCGCGAACTGCATCGCGGTCAGCACGCCGAGCTCGCCCGCGCTGGCGTCCAGGGTGAGGATGCCGGTCAGCGGCAGCGCCAGCACGGTGATCTGGGCCCCGAACTGCGACACCGTCTCGCCGCCCCACAGCTTGAGGAAGTCGCCGTGGCGCCAGAGGCCGGCCATCACGCCCCCTGGGCCGCGCCGAGCCTCCGGTGCAGGGCCGCCAGCTTGGGGCGGTACGCGGGCACGTCGGACGGGTCCGCCGCGTACCACAGCGACCACAGCTCCACGCCGGTGAAGCCGTAGCGCCGTTTGAACGCGTCGTTGCCCTTGCCGAGCTCCAGCCGGTCCCACCCGCGTTCCAGCCCGAGCCGGAGCAGCTCGTAGAGCGTGAACAGGTAGGGGCTGACCTCCTGGACCACGGTGTGGTCCATGCCGCCGGCCCACAGGTAGAAGCGCCGGTCGTGCTCCATCCCGACGAAGGCGGCGACCGTGCGGCCGTCCCACTCGGCGCGCACCAGCCGCCCGCCGGGCATGCCGGCCACCGCCAGGAAGCCGGCCCGGTCGTACAGGACGGGCCAGTCGTGCCGTTCGGCCGAGCCGTTGGCCAGCTCGACGACCTCCTCGACGCGCTCGGGCGCGGGGTCGGACTCCATGACCAGCCGCAGCCCCTTCTCCGCGGAACGGCGCCACCGCCTGCGGAACTCGGTGCGTTTGTGCACGTCGCGCAGGTCGGGCTCGGGGCCGGTGCCGATGACGCGGTGGTAGGCGTGGTCGAGCCGGATCATGCCGTCCGGCTGGGCGACGGTGGCCCACTCCAGCGCCGCCTCCAGCGGCAGGTTGAGCACGAGCAGCCCGCAGGTGCCGGGCAGCAGGCCGGAGGCGTGGTCCATCAGCCGCTCCACGTCCTCCGGCCGCCCGGCCAGGTAGGCGGGGCCGTAGCCGGCGTAGAGCGAGCTGACGGTCAGGACGGGCCGGTCCCAGATCCGGCCGAGGTCGGTGTCGAGCTCGTAGCCGTGCCAGAACGGCGAGTACTCCAGGCGCTGGAGCAGGGGGTGGCCGGTGGGTTCGCGCCGCTCGACGGTGTTGCCGTCCCAGGCCGCCAGCCAGGCGTCGGTGTCGAACACCGTACGGGAGCGGTCGGTGATGTATGGCATGGTCATGGGTTCCTCCACGGTACGGCGGCGCCGTATTCGGCAAACCGTTCACCGTGAAAAGCGGCGCTCACCATGGTGCCCAACTCGTAATGCCAGAATTCCCACGAGTACGGCGCGAAACCTGCGCCGAGCATTGTCCAATAGAGCATTCTGCGCAGCCGCCTGTATTCGGACCTGGAGTCGTTCTCGTAATGCGTGAGCCAGGACCGTTCGTTGAACTCGTCGAACTCGGCGCCGAGATCCAGCTCGCGGCCCGACGGGTCGCACAGGGTGACGTCCACCGCGCCCCCGGTCGTGTGCGGCGGCGGCGAGGCGGTGAACTCCTCCCGGTCGGCGGGCGGCAGCGCCAGGTATCTCTCGACCGTGGCGTCGTCGCCGGGGTCGGGCAGCGTCCGGCGGAAGCTCTCCACGATCTCGGCCTGGGTCTCCAGGGTGCGCAGCCCGTCCCAGACGAGCAGGTCGACGCCGTCGGGCAGGGCGGCCGAGGCGCTCCGCAGCGCCGCGAGCACGCGGCGGCGCAGGAAGATCCGGCTGCCGGCGGCGGCGATGCCGCGCCGGTGGTAGGCGGGGCCGGCGTGCACGCCCGGCACCCCCGCCACCTCCTCCAGCGGTTCGCCGCACTCGCGCACCCCGATGCCCGGCGGGGGCGACACGGTCGGCTCGATGACGATGGGCGCGTCCGTTCTCGTGATCACAGTGAGCTCCCGAACCAGGCTTTGGCGAATCCTTCGGACAGATCGGGTGGCAGCTCGACGACCTCGGCGGGCGACAGCCCTTCCACGGGGGCCGTGTAGCCCCACGCGTACGCCCCGGTGTTGGGCATGACGACCAGGTCTCCCTCGGTCATCGGGGGCAGCGCCGCGTCTCTGGCGATCACGTCGAAGGAGTCCATGACCGGGCCGAGCACGGCCGCGGGCGCCGGGTCGCCGGAGCGCCGCGTGGTGATCTCCAGGCCGGCCTCCGGTTCGATGAAGGTGGTCTCGAACAGGCCCGCGTACGCGCTGGCGTCCAGGTGGACCAGGCGCCGCCCGGCCACGACGCGGTCGGCCACGACCCGGCTCAGCAGGGCCATCGCCGGCTGGCAGAGGTACCGGCCGGGTTCGCAGAGCACGTCCACGCCGGTGGGCAGCGCCGCGGCGATCCGCTGGAAGAAGTCCGGGTGGTCGTGGTGGAACCGGTCGCGGGAGCCGGGGAATCCGCCGCCGATGTTGATCGCCGGCACGGTGACGCCGGCCTGGGCCAGCCGGTCGCGCAGGCCCATCAGCAGGTCGACGCCGCCCAGGTAAGGCAGCCCCCGTTCCATCCCCTCGCCGGCGGTGCCGACGAAGAACGACAGCGCCTCGATCTCCATGCCGCGTTCGGCGGCCCGTTCCGCCAGGCCGGCCAGCACGTCGGGGGTGTTGCCGAAGCGCACCAGGGACCGGGTGGACTCCCCCGCGTCCGGGGGCCGCAGCCGCAGCGTGATCCTGGCCGTCTCCGGCAGCATCTCCAGGCCCCTGGCGTCGTCCACGACGAACCGGGTCACCCCGGCCGCGAGCACCCGTTCGAGGGTCCGCGGCGTGAAGACCGGGTTGAGGTAGGCGATGCGCTCCGGCGAGACGCCCAGGTCGAGCAGGGTGGCCAGGTGGCCGGGGTTGGTGACGTTGAACTCCTCCACCAGCGGGTCCAGCGCCCGCAGCACCAGCGGGTGGGCGTTGGCCTTGGTGGCGTAGGAGATGCGGGCGCCGAGCCGGGTCCGCAGCTCGGCCACCCCGGCGCGCAGCGTCGCGGGGGCGAACAGGAACGCCGGCGTCCCGACGCCCTCCTGCTCCGCCCAGCCGGCCACCTCGCCGGCGAGCTCTCGGGAAAGCATGACGGCTCCTCTAGTGGTAGGCGGGACCGCGCAGCAGGTAGCCGAGCTCGACGCCGCTGGAGTCGATGTGCGGGTCGGTGGAGGTGAAGGCGGCCACGGTCAGCCCGGCCCGCCGGAACAGCTCGTCCCAGTAGGCCTTCCTGGCCAGGCGCTGGCGGGTGAAGTAGTGGATGAGGAAGTACGGGTTCCAGAAGTTCCTGGCCACGCCGTGCCGCATGACGGCCGGGTTGGCGATCTCGTCGCTCACCTCGATGACCACGACGTTGATCCGGGGGAACCGGGAGACGACGCCGCGCAGCAGCCCGAGCACCGCCTCCTCGCCCTCCTGGGCCAGGATCTCCTGCAGCACGTAGCCGAGGACGATCAGATCGGGCCGGCAGTCGGCGGGCGGGTCGCGCAGGAAGTCGGTGGCCGAGGCGTTCACCAGCCGGACCCGGTCGGCCATGCCCGCCCGCTCCACCAGGCCCACGGCGGCGCGGTAGCCGTCCGGGTCGGGCTCGACGCCGACGGCCCGCAGGCCGGGGACGGCGGCGGCGAACTCCGTGAGGTACAGCGCGTTGCCGCAGCCGAGGTCGAGCAGCTCGCGGGCGTCCACGCGGCCCTGCTCCAATAGGTCGAGGGTCATCGGCATGCCGTCGTAGCGGCTGATCTCGCAGCTGCCCACGCTCACGTGCTCGCCGTCGCGGGTGCAGTCGGGCGCGCCGCGGGTGAGGGCGCCGCCGATCTGCTGGATCGTCCCGGCGTACCCGCCGATGAGGAAGGTGTACCAGGCGCGGAACTCGTTCAGGCCGCGCGCCTTGTCGGTCAGCGCGACGTGGTCGTCCTCCACCCGCACGATGTCCTCGTTGGCCAGGTAGAGCAGGAAGCCGCGCAGCCGGTCGGCGGCCATGGACAGCTCATCGGCCAGGGCCGGGATCGGCGTCGGCGAGCGGCCGGCCAGCGCGTCGTAGAGGCCGGTGTCGAACAGGTGGTGGACGCCCACGGCGAGGAAGTGCTCGCTGATCGGGCGGATCGCCTCGACGAGCCGCAGCTCGAAGGAGGAGTCCACGGTCGTCTTCAGAGGGCTGGACATGATGGTCACCGCGGGCTCCTCGTTCGGTCGGCGGACGGGTCGTTCTCGCGGGAGAAGTCGCCCCAGCGCAGCAGGTCGAACAGCCGCTTGCCGGTGGACGGCGGGCTGAAGAAGAACGTCGTCTTCTCGCGGCGGCGCAGCAGGCCGTGCGCGAGGAAGTCGCGCGCGGTGGCGGCCCAGTATCGGGGGCCGCTCCGCAGCAGCAGCGAGGCGTAGTCGGACGCGGTCATCGGGGGGCCGAACCAGTGGTTGACGGAGACGGACGGCGTCCGCGACCTGATGTCGTGCCAGCAGCCGCGCGGCATGTACAGCACGTCGCCGGGTTCGACGGTGCCGGCGTAGAAGGTGGCGTGGCGCAGCCGGGGGAACCGGTCCAGGTCCGGTTCCATGACGTCGACCTGGCTGTTGACGAGGTTGCCGGGGAACGGGTAGACGTCCCGGGCGTGCTCCCACGGCACCAGCACCACGTGCTTCTCGCCCCAGATCTGGCAGAAGAAGTTGTCCTTCAGGTCCGAGTGCAGCATCGACCGGGTGCCGGCCGAGCCGATCCACACCCGGGTGTCCGTGCTGTACGGCAGGTCGCCGGTGAGCGGCGCGAAGTCGTAGTCGTGGGCGGGGAACAGCTCTGCCGCCCTGGTGTAGGCCAGGTAGCAGGGCGAGTCCGCGGAGGTGGCCAGCATCTCGTGGACGAACTCGGCGAACGGGAGCGTCCGCTCGTAGTTCCGCTGGTCGTGGGGGAACAGCACGCCGCTGGCCGGCAGGTTCATCAGCGCGGTGACGGTGCGCCCGCCGTGCGTGACCGCCAGGTTCTCCGGCGTCCACCGGGTACGGGCCGGCCAGGAGTCGGTCAACCCGGGGAACACCATCGGGCCCGAGCGGTCGGCGATGGCCTCCCGTACCGCCTCCGGCGCGGGGTCGTCGTGGCGGGGCAGCCGCCGCACGTCGAGGCCGGCCTCGCGGAGCTTGGCGGCCGGGTCAACGTGCTGTCGCAGTGAGCGCATGGCTGAGGTCCTTCGCGGATCGGTTGCTGGGTGTCTGGGTCGCCCAGGCGTACGACGTCCGGGGAACGACGCCGACGCAGACCAGGCGCGGCTGACCGGTCACGACATATCCGGTTTCGGTGTTCGTGACGGTGAGGGCGGCGTCTGGCTGGTACCAGCGGCACCGGTGCGGCCAGAACGTGATCTCGCCCTCGGGCAGCAGCCCGAGCTCCCGCCCCACGTGCGCCATCGCCACCGTGCCCGAGCCGCAGGCCAGCGTCTCGCAGTTGATCGCGCGCTCCCACGTGCGGTACTCGACCCGCCGCCCCTCGACGCGGGCGAAGTTGAGGTGCACGCCCTGCGGGAAGAGCTCGCGGTAGGAGCGGTTCACGTGCGTGCCGATGTGGTGGGCCAGCGCGACCGACTCCTCGATGGCCGGGCCGTCCGGCTCGCCGAGAGCGCCCCGCGCGTCGATGAACAGGCGCTCCGCCAGCTCCTCCGGCAGGCCGTGCCCGACGAACAGCGCCAGGTGGGGCTCGCCGCTGAAGGTCAGGTAGCCGCCGAGCTCCCCCACGCCGGGGACGTCGAGGCCGGTGATGTGGTCGATCCCGTCGGCCGGCGGCGGTCCGCTCCTGTTGATCAGCTCCGCCGGAACCGGCCGGGTCCGGCCCATGTCGACCCAGGCCCCGCCGTGCCCGTCGCCCCCGGCGTCGTCGTCCGCCGGGCCTTCAGCTGTGCCGACCCGCACCGGGCGGGGGCGGCCGGTGGGGAGCTCGGTGAGCACCTCCCACCGGTCGCCGCCGTGCGCCCGCCGCAGCGCGGCGGCGGTGCACAGCAGGCCGTTCCCGCACGACAGCGTCTCCGACCCGTCCACCTCGAAGATCCGGAAGAGGTAGTCGGCCCCGCCCTGCGCCTGCGACAGGTACAGGACGTTGTCGGTGCCGCCGATGCCGAAGTCGCCGTTGAGCGCCCAGCGGGCGAAGGCCGCCCGCTGCTCGTCGTCGGCCAGCGGGGTGACGGTCTCGTCGACGATGATGAAGGTGTTGCCGAACGAGGTGTACTTGGCGAACTCGATGTCCATGGTCACACCGTCGTGGGGAGAGGACCGGTGGCCACCGGCAGCCCCACGTCGCTCTGGATGAGCGACTTGACGCCGGCCGCCAGCGCGGTGGAGTCGTCCGGCAACCGGGTGCCGAACAGGTTCTCGCAGTGCCTGGCCCGCAGGTCACGGTCCTTGCCGTGGTACTCGGCCCGCCGGTGCATCATGCGGTAGTTGTCGATCACCGCGACGTCGCCGGCCGACCAGCCGATCTCGATCTCGTGCTCCAGCGTCCAGCGCCGCACGGTCTGCGCCAGTTCCTCCGGCACCGGGGCGCCGTCGCCGAGCGTCATGCCGTAGAACGTCTGCTCCGTCATCGCCTGGAGCATGGTGTTGCTGAAGCTCTCGTCGCCGTTGGGCGTGGTGACCACGATCGGCGACTCGTAGCAGGTGTAGAGCGTGCCGTCGGGCAGGAACCGGTGGCCGAACCGGGGCAGGGACGCGAGCACCCGCTCGATCTCCTCCCGGCCGGCGGGGCCCGTCGCGAGCCGCCAGGTCTCCTCGGCCCAGTGGCGCTCGAAGCGGAGCGTGTTCGCCCGGCAGAACTCCTGCCAGCGCGGGCTCAGCTCGGCGAGCAGGCGCACGCCGTCGACCGCGCCGGTGGGCGCCCCGCCGTCGCTGCCTTCGAACAGGCACATGAACCAGAGCGCGTCCGGCCTGTAGGGGTTGTAGGAGTCCTCGGCGTGGAAGCCGAGGGCCTCCCCGCCCTCCGGGTAGTGGACGTGGCGCGACCCGGCGCACGTGCCGAACTGTTCGGTGAAGGCCTCGAACTCGGCCAGCGCCGGCTCGTACCCCGTGAAGTAGACGTAGCCGTCCTTCTTCAGGAGCTGTACGACGATCGCGGGGTCGATGTCCGCGAGCCGCTCACCGGGGCCGGCGGCGATCTCGCAGCCAATGGTCTTGGAGAGAATCTTCATTCCACACCTTCCGGATGTTCCGGCCGTCCATCACCGACCAGCATCACCCGGGCCGCTATAGCCGCGATCGAACCCCATTGGTGCACCGCTCAATCGCCGGGCAGGGACTCCCTGAGCGACTCCGCCGTCAGGGAGTCCGTGGCGGCCAGCAGCTCGCGCGGGGTGCCCTCGAACATGATCTCCCCGCCTGACCGGCCGCCCCGGGGGCCGAGGTCGATGACCCAGTCGGCGTTCTTCACCACGTCCAGGTTGTGCTCGATGACGATCACCGAGTTCCCGTGGTCCACCAGGGTGTCGATGATGCCGAGCAGGCTGCTGATGTCTGACATGTGCAGGCCGGTGGTGGGCTCGTCCAGCACGTAGACGGTGCCCGACTTGCCGAGTTCGGTGGCCAGCTTGATGCGCTGGCACTCGCCGCCCGACAGCGTGTTGAGCGGCTGCCCGAGCTGGAGGTAGCCGAGGCCGACGGCCACCACGGACTCCAGCTTTTCGGCGACCTTCGGCTCGGTGAAGAACTCGGCCGCCTCGGCGGCGCTCATGGCCAGCACGTCGCTGATGTTCCGGCCGCGCAGGGTGTGGCGCAGCACCTCCTCGGTGAAGCGCTTGCCGGAGCACACCTCGCAGACGGTGATCATCGGGTCCATGAAGGCCAGGTCGGTGTAGATGACGCCCTCGCCCTGGCAGTTGGGGCAGGCCCCGGCGGAGTTGAAGCTGAACAGCGAGGCGCTGACGCCGTTCTCCCGGGCGAACCGGCGGCGGATCTCGTCCATGACGCCGGTGTAGGTGGCCGGGTTGGAGCGCCGGTTGGTGGTGACGGCGGACTGGTCGACGATCACCGCGTCGGGGTGCTGGGCGCGGAAGACCTGATGGATGAGCGTGCTCTTGCCGGAGCCCGCGACCCCGGTCACCACGGTGAGGACCCCGGTCGGGATCTCGACGGTGAGGTTCTTGAGGTTGTGCAGCGACGCCTCGGTCACCTGGAGGTGCCCGGACGGCCGCCGGAACTCCTCCTTGATCGGCAGCTTCCGCCGCATGCAGGCGCCGGTGAGCGTGTCGGCGGCGTGGAGCCCTTCGACGTCGCCCTGGTAGACGATCTCGCCGCCGTGCCTGCCCGCACGCGGGCCGAGATCGATGACGTGGTCGGCCACCTCGATGACGTCGCGGTCGTGCTCGACCACGAGCACCGTGTTGCCCTTGTCGCGCAGGTGCCGCATCAGCGTGGTGAGCCGGCGCACGTCCTGCGGGTGCAGGCCGATCGTGGGCTCGTCGAAGATGTACGCGACCTCGACCAGCGAGCTGTTGAGATGGCGGATCATCTTGATGCGCTGCGACTCGCCGCCGGACAGGGTGGAGGTCTCGCGGTCCAGGGTGAGGTAGTCCAGGCCCAGGTCGACGAGGTGGCCCAGCCGTTCGAGCAGGTTCCGCACGACGGTGCTCACCTGCGGGGCGGTGATCTCCCTGACGGCCTCGACCAGGGCGTCGGCCTCCAGGGCGGCGAACTCGGCGATGTTGCGTCCGTTGATCCTGCAGGCGAGCACGTCCTTGTTGAGCCGCCGACCCTCGCAGGTGCGGCAGACCGAGACCGAGACCACGCGTTCGAGCGCGGCGCGGTTCTTGGCGCTCATCTCCTCGGGATTCTTGCGCAGGTAGAGGCGGTCGAACTTCTCCAGCAGCCCTTCGTACCTGGAGTTGATCTGGCCGCCCTGCCAGTCGAGGGCGATGGAGCCGTCGGCGCCGTGGAGCAGGGCGTCCCACTCCTCGCGGCTGTAGTCGCCCAGCTTCTTGTCGTTGTCGAACAGGCCGGAGTTGGCGTACAGCTTCCAGAACCAGCCGCCGACGGAGAAGGCGGGGTGGTCGATGGCGCCTTCGTTGAGCGAGCGCGAGGTGTCGAGCAGTTTGCCGAGGTCGACCTGCATGCGCCGGCCCAGGCCCTCGCAGTCGAGGCACATGCCGGCCGGGTCGTTGAAGGAGAAGGCGTTGGAGTAGCCGACGGCTGGTTCGCCGGCGCGCGAGAACAGCAGCCGCAGCAGCGCGTACAGGTCGGTGATGGTGCCGACGGTGGAGCGGGAGTTCCCGCCGAGGCGCTTCTGGTTGATGATGATCGCGGTCGACAGGCCCTCGATGACGTCCGCGTCCGGCTGGCCGTACCGGGGGAGCCGGTTGCGGACGAAGGCGGTGAACGTCTCGTTCAGCTGCCGCTGGGACTCGGCCGCGATGGTGTCGAACACGAGCGAGGATTTCCCCGAACCGGACACTCCGGTGAAAACCGTTATCTGATGCTTCGGCACCTCGACCGAGACATTTTTCAGGTTGTTTTCCCGGGCTCCCGCGATCGTGATGAATGTGGGTCGCATACCTGCCACGTTAGACACCTTCGCGGTCACTTCATGGCCGCAACCAGACAGGCAGTTCCGTGAGCCTCGCTGTTTGCGACCCCGTACGCCCCCAGCGCAACTTCTCGAAAGGCACGGCCAATCGCGCCTCTGGATATTCCTCACGCAACACGGAAATCATGATTTTCGACTCCAGCTGCGCGAGTTGCTCCCCGATGCAGTAATGGGCGCCGTCACCGAAGGTCAGCCGCTTGTCCCCGCTGCGCGCGTTGATGCCCTCGATGTCCACGAGCACGGGCGCGCCCCGGGGCAGCGGCACCCCGTCGATCACCAGGTCCCGCGAGGCGAACCGCCACAGCGTGTACGGCACGGGCGGGTGCTCCCTGAGCATGCGCTCGACGAACTCCGCCGGGTCGGCGTCCGGCGCCAGGTGCCCGGCGAGCGTCTCGGCCAGCAGGAAGCCGAGGAACGACCCGGTCGTGTCGTGGCCGGCGAAGATCAACCCCATGATCATGTAGGTCAGCTCGTCGGCCGAGACGTCGCCGAACTCGGCCCGCGCGCGCTCGTACAGCACCCGCGTCATGCTGTCGGACCGGCCGTCCATCGCCGCCCGCACGGCCCGCCCCAGCAGCTCCTCCAGCGAGGAGGTGTCGTCCTCGGCCTCGCCGGCGGTGCCCAGGGCCATGGCCTTCATCGCGCTGACGGCCTTCCTGGCCGTGACCGGGTCGGTGACCGGGACGCCGAGCAGTCCGCAGATGACCAGCAGCGGGAAGTTGTAGGCGAAGCCGTCGATCAGCTCGGCGGGCTCGCCGCTCGCCGCAGAGGCGTCGGCCAGGTCGCGGAACAGGTTGCGGGCGATGGCGGCGAGCCGGGCGTCCTCGGCGGCCAGCCTGCGCGGGTTGAAGGCGGGCGCGTGGACCCGGCGCAGCCGCCGGTGGTCCTCGCCGTCGACCGCGATGAGCGTGAACGGACGCAGCTCCGGCACGGGGCAGTCGAGGCCGTCCTCGACCCCGTGCCAGCCCTCGGGCGCCAGCGTCGGGTCCTTGACCATCCGCGGATCGGCCAGCACCTCCTTGGCCAGGGCGTAGTCGGTGACCACCCAGGCCGGCCCGCCGGCGGGCGCCTGCGCCCGCACGAGCCGGCCGGCCGCGCGCAGCTCGTCGTGCACGTGCGGCTTGCCGCGCATCGGCTGCACCGGGCAGGCGAACGGGTCGACCCGGAGGACGGGCTCGGCGCTCATGACAGCACCGAGAATCCGGCGCCGTGCGGGTCGACCAGGTCAGCCCGGACGCCCAGCGGGGTCACGGCGGGCGGGTTCTGCACCCGGCCGCCCAGCTCGACGGCCCGCCGCACGGTCTCCTCGACGTCGCCGACGCCGTCGCCGACGCCGACGCCGAACGTGACCGCCCAGTGCGGGCGCACCGCGCCCGTCACGCCCAGCTCCCTGGTGCCGCCCACGGTCCGGCCGGCCACCTGCCACTCCCCCGAGACGGCGGCGAGGCCGAGCGTGTCCCGGTAGAAGGCGGTGGTCCGTCCGGCGTCGGCGGTGACCAGGTCGACCCGGCGCACCGAGCCCGGCACGCCGATCTCCTCGGCGCCCCTCATCCTCAGCGGCTGCCACACGGCGAAGGCCGCCTGCTCCGGGTCGGCGAAGACCGCCATCCGGCCCAGGTCCATGACGTCCATCGGCATCATGATGATCTCTCCGCCTGCCGCCTTCACCCGCTCGGTCAGGGCGTCGGCGTCGTCGGTGGTGAAGTAGACCGTCCAGATGGCGGGCATGCCGTGCTCGCCGTCGCCGTAGGGCCGGTGGTACGGGGTGTCGATCTGGTGGTAGGCGACCGCGGCGACGAGCCTGCCGTCGTGGTGGAAGGTCGTGTAGCCGCCGGCCTCCGGTTCGCTGACCTCGTTCGCCGTCCAGCCGAACAGCCCGGTGTAGAACGTCACGGAGGCGGCGACGTCCGGCGAGCCCAGGTCGAACCAGGAGGGCGAGCCGGGAACGTAGGTGCTCACAAGGATTCCCTTTCACTGACGGCGGCCGCGCTGGCGTCCCACAGGCGCGCGGCCAGGTCGGGTTCGGCCGTCGGTCCCCGGACCGGAGCCGGCCGTCGATCGGCGTAGTAGGCGCCGCGCTCGATCCGCTCGGCGGGCTCGGCGGCCAGCCAGAGCAGCGTGTCGGCGCCCTGCTCGGGGGTGCGCAGGAACGGGTTGTAGCGGAAGTACCAGGAGGCGATCGTGCCCCGGCCCACCAGCGTGCGGACCTGGCCCGGGTGGAAGCTGACCGGCAGCACGTCCGGCCATCTCCTGGCCGCCTCGGCGGCGAAGAGGATGTTGGCCTGCTTGGACGCCCCGTAGGCGCGGCCCGCGCTGTAGCGGCTCCGCTCGCCGTTGAGGTCGGCGGGGTCGAGCCTGCCCTCGGTGTACGCGCCGGACGAGGTGAGGATCAGCCGCCCGCCGGCCAGCCGGTCGCGCAGCGAGCACGCCAGCAGGAACCCGGCCAGGTGGTTGGTCTGGATGGTGGTCTCGAAGCCGTCCACCGTCATGACTCTCGACCGGAACATGCCGCCCGCGTTGGAGGCCAGCACGTCGACGCGCTCGAAGCGGTCGCGCAGCCGGTCGGCCAGCTCGCGGACCTCGTCCAGCCGGGTGAAGTCGGCGCGCAGGCCGTACGGCCGGACGTCGGAGAGCGCGCCCAGCTCGCCCAGCAGCGACGTGAGCCGCGGCTGGTCGCGCCCGACGGCGACCACGTGCGCGCCGCGCCGGGCGAACCCGAGCGCGGCCGCCCGTCCGATGCCCGAGGTGGCGCCGGTGACGACCACCGTGCGGCCGGCGAGCTCACCGGCGGGCTCCCGGTCTCCGGCGGGCCTCGGTTCTCCGGCGGGCCTCGGTTCTCCGGCGGGCCTCGGTTCTCCGGCGGGCTTCTGGGCGGTCACGCGCGTTCCAGGTCGTTGACGAACTCCAGGAACTCCTTCGGGGTGGTGACCTCGGCGAGTTCGCCCTCGGGCAGTTTGCGCCCGCAGGCGCGCTCGACGCGGTGCACGGTCTCGAACACGGCCAGCGAGTCGAACCCGAGCTCCTCGAACGTCGCGGTCGCGAAGTCGTCCTCCAGCTCGATGTCGTCGTCGCCCGCGACCTGGCGCATGGTCTGCTTCAGTTCCTCGAGGCTGAGCTGAGCCATTGTCCTGCCCTTTCGTCCTCGGCGATGCCCGGACCCTCCGGTCCGCCCGCGCCCAGCTTGGCCCCGCGCCGTGCAGTAGCGCTCGAACGGTGATGGACCAACACAAGTCAGGCGGCCCTCTAGCCGGGCCGACGACCGTGGCGGCATGGATGCGCACTATGAGGAGGCGCAGCGGTTCTACGCGCGCCAGATGCAGTTGCTCGACTCCGGAGCCACCGACGAGTGGGCCGGCACGTTCACCGACGACGGCGTCTTCGAGGTCGGCGACACGGTCGTCCGCGGCGCGGGTGACATCGCCGAGGCGGCCAGGAAGACGGCCGCGCAGTTCGCCGCCGCCGGGATCACCCGCAGGCACTGGATCGGCATGCTGGCCGTGCGGCCGCACCCCGAAGGGCTGACCGCCCGCAGCTACGCGCTGGTGCTGGAGATCGCCGAAGGCGGCGACGTGGTGCCGCGGCGCAGCACGGTCTGCGCCGACCTGCTGGTCGGCTCGGCGGACGGCTGGCGGGTCAAGCACCGGCGGATCACCCGGGACGGGATGGACCCGGGATGAGCCCGCACCGGGGTCACGCGATCCGGTCCCGGCCGAACGGCAGGCTGACGGCGCGCATCGTCCGGTCCATGCTGGCCGGCGACTGGCTGGAGGAGTTCTGGGCCTGGTTCGCCGAACGGTCCGAGCGGGCCGCCCACCGGGTGGAGCGGGCCTCGCTCGACGAGCTGGCGGGCTGGAGCCGGGACGCCCGGACGGGCGACTACGCCCACCACAGCGGCAAGTTCTTCCGCGTGACGGGCATCGACGTGCACGTCCCCGGCGCCGCGGTGCCGCGCTGGAGCCAGCCCATCATCGTGCAGCCCGAGATCGGCATCCTCGGCATCCTGGTCAAGGAGTTCGACGGGGTGCTGCACTGCCTGATGCAGGCCAAGTTCGAGCCGGGCAACGCCAACGGGCTGCAGCTGTCGCCGACGGTCCAGGCCACGCGGAGCAACTTCCAGCGGGTGCACCGGGGCAAGGCCGTGCCGTACCTGGAGTACTTCCGCGACAGCGCCCGGCACCGGGTGCTGGCCGACGTGCTCCAGTCGGAGCAGGGGGCCTGGTTCTACCAGAAGTGCAACCGCAACATGATCGTGGAGGTCGACGGGGACGTCCCGGTCGGCGAGAACTTCCGCTGGCTCACCTTCGGCCAGCTGAACCGGTTGTTCGGCGTGCAGAACCTGATCAACATGGACGCCCGCACGGTGCTGTCGTGCCTGCCGTTCACCGGCTTCGACCGGCACCCGCTGAGCGACGCCGCCGAGGACGACTTCCGCCTCGCGCTGGCCCGTTCGTGCAGCAGCGCCGAAGGCAGCCTGCACCCGATGCCGGAGATCCTGAGCTGGATCACCGGCATCAGGGCGCAGTCGGAGGTGACGACCAGGGTGGTGCCGCTCGCGGGGCTGCCGGCCTGGCACCGCGCCGACGGCCGGATCTCGCACGAGAGCGGGCTGTTCTTCGACGTGATCGGCGTCGACGTGGCCGCCGGCTCGCGCGAGGTGACCGGCTGGAGCCAGCCGATGATCGAGCCCATCGGCGACGGCGTCGTGGCGTTCGTCGTCCGCCGGATCGGCGGGGTGCTGCACGCGCTGGTGCACGCCAGGGTCGAGCCGGGTTACGTCAACGTGGTGGAGCTGGCGCCCACCGTGCAGTGCACCCCGGGCAACCTGCGGGCGCTGCCGGCGGCGGCCCGGCCGAGGTATCTGGACACGGTGCTGGACGCCCCCGCAGAGCAGGTGCGGTACGCGGTGGCGCTCTCGGAGGAGGGCGGGCGCTTCTACCGCGCGGTCAACACCTACCTCGTCGTCGAGGCGGACGTGGAGGACGACGCCGACTACCGCTGGATGCCCCTGCACCAGCTGGCCGACCTGCTGAAGCACAGCAACTACCTGAACGTCCAGGCGCGCAGCCTGGTGGCCTGCCTGCAGAGCCTGTCCGCGCCGTCCGTGGCCGCCACGGCCAGAAGGTGAGTCGTCGATGCGAGTCCTGTTCACCACGTTCGCCGCCCCGTCCCACTTCTACGCCCAGGTCACGGTGGCGTCCGCGCTGCGCACGGCCGGCCACGAGGTGATCGTCGCGAGCCAGCCCGAGCTGGCCGACACGATCACGGCGGCCGGGCTGACCGCCGTGCCCGTCGGGCCCGTGCTGGACCTGGAGCCCGAGACGCAGCAGGCCACCTCCAGCTTCGCCGGTGACCGCAATCTGGGCGGGCTGGCCATGAGCAACTCGCGGCACGACCCGTACCCGTGGGAGCGCGCGCTGGGCATGTTCAGCGCGATGACCGCCTTCGTCTTCCAGAACGTCTGCTCCGAGCAGATGATCGACGACCTGGTCGAGGTGGCCCGCGACTGGCGCCCCGACCTGGTGATCTGGGACCCGCTGACGCTGGCGGGGCCGGTCGCGGCCAGGGTGACGGGCGCGGCGCACGCCCGGCTGCTGTTCGGCCCCGACCAGATGGCCCGCAACCGGACGGCCTTTCGCGCCCTGCTCGACGAGCGGCCCGCAGAACTGCGGGACGACCCGCTGACCGAGTGGCTGGGCTGGACGCTGGCCCGGCACGGCGAACGCCTGCGCGAACGGGACGAGGAGCTGGTCCTCGGCCAGTGGACGATCGACCCGACCCCGCCCTCCATGCGCGCCCCGGTCGGGCTCCCCTACGTGAACGTGCGGTACGTGCCGTACAACGGGCGCTCGGCCCTGCCCGGCTGGCTGCGGGAGACGCCGCCGTACCCGAGGAGGGTCTGCCTGACCCTGGGAATCTCGCTGGGCGAGGTCGAGGACGGCGGGACGGTGGCCGCGGGCGACCTGATGGCCGCCGTGGACGGCCTGGACGTGGAGGTGGTCGCCGCGCTCGCGCCGGAGCTGCGGAACCGGCTGGGGACGCTGCCGGGCAACGTGCGCGCGGTCGACTTCGTCCCGCTCGACGCGCTGCTGCCGTCGTGCGCCGGGATCATCCACCACGGCGGCTCGGGCACCTTCATGACGGCGCTGGCGCGCGGTGTGCCGCAGCTGATCGTGCCCGACCTGATGTGGGACTCCAAGGAGAAGACGCTGGCGCTGACCGCTGCCGGGGCGGGCCTGGTCATCGAGGACCAGGAGAAGCTCTCCCCCGACCACCTGCGCGAGCGGATCATCACGCTGCTGGACGATCCCGCCTACGCGGCGGGGGCCGCGCGGCTGCGCGCGGAGATGGTGGCCACCCCGGCCCCGAACGACATCGTGCCGGTGCTGGAACGGCTGACCGCGCTGAACCGCGCCTGAACCGCCCGAACCGCGCTTGAACCGCGCCGAAAAAGAGCTGAGGAGACAGAGATGGACCGGATCGTGATCGTCACCGGCGGCGGGTCGGGCATCGGCCGCGCCACCGCGCACGCCTTCGCCCGGCAGGGGTGCGGCGTGCTGATCGTCGGCCGTGACGCCGGCGCGCTCAAGGAGACCGCCGCCGGTCACGACGGCATCCACCCGCTGGAGGCGGACCTGACGGCGGACGGCGGCCCCGAGAGCGTCGCCGAGGCGGCCGGGCGGCGGTTCGGCCGGGTGGACGTCCTGGTCAACAACGCCGGCGCCGGCGCCTTCGGCGCGCTCGGCACCCTCGACCGGGCCCGGATCGAGACGCAGACCGCCACGAACCTGATCGCGCCGATCCTGCTCACGCAGGCCGTGCTGGAGCCGCTGGCCGCCGCCGAGGGCGTGGTGGTCAACGTCAGCTCCGCCGGCGCGCTCGGGCTGCGCTCCTGGCCGGGCAACGCGGTGTACGGCGCGACCAAGGCCGGCCTGGACCTGCTCACCAGGTCGTGGGCCGTGGAGCTGGGCGCGCGGGGAATCCGCGTGGTCGGGATCGCGCCCGGCGTGATCGACACCGACGCCGGGGTCCGCGCCGGGATGCCCCGCGCCGACTACACCGCCTTCCTGGACGGGATGCGCTCGCGGGTCCCGGTCGGCAGGATCGGCACGCCGGAGGAGGTCGCCTGGTGGATCACGCAGGTCACCGCCCCGGAGGCCGCGTACGCCAGCGGCACCGTGATCGCGATCGACGGCGCCCTGTCCGTCACCTGAGGTCCGTCACCCGAGGCCGTCACCCGGCCCGCACCCGCACGACACGAAGGGAGGCCGCCCGCCACATGGCGGGAGGCCTCCCTTCGTGCGGGGGTTCAGACCGACGCCGTCCGGCGGCGGCTCTCGGCGTACTCCCTGGCCGCGCTCAGCGTCAGCATGCTGTTGCCGCTCAGCGCCTTGCGCGCCAGCTCCCTGGCCTGCGCCACGGTGCCGTCGGGGCCGAGCACCGCGGTGACCGCCTCGTCGGCGATCGCCACCGTGTGCGCCGAGGTGACCACCGCTCCGTCGCCGTCGGGCCGTACCGTCCACCGGCCGGCGTGCAGGGACAGCAGGGGCGGGGTGCGCAGCTGCTTGTAGACGATGAGGTGCTCGGGGAAGCAGACCCGCACCGAGCTCGTGGTGTGCGTCGAGCCGTCACGCGAGCGCGTCTCCATGTCCATCGTCTGCAGGCCGGGCGTCTCCTCCGTCACCGTGATGGCGGCCACGTGCGTCAGCCGTTCGTGCCACAGGTCGCTGCGGTAGAGGAACGCGTAGGCGTCCGCCGCGTCCCCCCGCACCCGTACGGAGTCCTCGAAGGCCAGCAGCCGGCCGGGGGTCTCCACGGCCCGGCGCAGGGCGGCGAGCTCGGACTCGCTGTTGCGGTCGACCGCGTTGGTGATCCAGCTCACCGAGGCGCTGTCGCCGCCGACGGCGCGGAAGTCGTGGGTCAGCCGGACCCGCGTGCTCCCGCGGCCGTCGGGCTCGACGATCCACTCGCCGCCCATCGCGGCCACCGGGTGCGCCGACACCTCCTGGCGGAAGCGGATGCGCCACCGTTCGCGGTCGAACTCCCGCCGGGACGTCCAGCTCTTCGGCTTGCCGTTGGCGGTCGCCCAGATGCGGACGCGTTCCTGCCGGTCGTCGTGGGCGAGCACCTCGACGTGCACGGTCGGCGGGAAGACCGCCGGCCACGCGCCCGCGTCGGCGAGCACGGCGTAGACCGCCGCCGGTTCCGCGGCGACGGTGATCTGGTGTTCGGTCTGGTGGATGGCGGACGTCGCCATGAGCCTCTCCGGTCTGTCAGTAGTTCCCCAGTCCGCCGCAGACGTTGATCGCCTGCGCGGTGATCGAGGCGGCCGTGTCCGAGACCAGGTAGCCCACCATCCCGGCGACCTCCTCCGGCGTGGAGTAGCGGCCGAGCGGGATCTTGTTCTCGAACCGGGTCAGCACCTCCTCCTCGGTGATCCCCCAGAAGTCCGCGTACCGCTGCCGCACTCCCCGCGCCATCGGCGTCTCGACATAGCCGGGGCACACGGCGTTGACCGTGATGTTCGTCTTGGCCAGCTCCAGGCCCAGCGCCTTGGTCAGGCCGACGAGGCCGTGCTTGGACGCCGAGTAGGGCGCGGCCAGCACGACGCCCTGCTTGCCTCCGGTCGAGGCGATGTTGACGATGCGGCCGTGCCCGCGCTCCAGCATGCCGCCGGTGGTGAGCACCGCCTTGGTCACCCGGAAGGCGCCGTTGAGGTTGGTCTCCATGACGTCGAGCCACAGCTCGTCGGCGATCTCGGCGGTGGCCCCGCCACCGCCGCGCCCGGCGTTGTTGACCAGGATGTCGATCGGGCCGTAGCGGTCGCGCGCGGCCTGGACGAGGTCCTGGATCGCGGCGGGGTCGCGCACGTCGCACGTGGTCCCGTCGGCGTCCATCCCGGACTCTCGCAGCTGCTTGACGGTCAGCGCGACCGCGTCGCCGTCACGCGCGCACAGGAACACCCTGGCGCCGCTGTCTCCCAGGGCACGGGCGACGGCGAGGCCGATGCCGCTGGTGCCGCCGGTGACCAGCGCGTGCGGGCCTTGGTCGGACATGAGTTCTCCCTTCGGTGGGCGCCAGCCTCGCACCGGGCGCTCGAATGGCGGTGGACGACCTGGGTTCGACCGGGCCGCGAGAGCGGCGCGGCAGCGTCGTGCCGTACGGAGTCGTGCTGTAAGGACCCGTCGTCCTGTACGGACCCGTTCCTGTACGGACCCGCTGCCGATCGAGGAGCCGAGGAGCCCGCATGCCACACGTCACCTTCGTGAACACGTTCCTGCTGCACGCGCCGGCGGAGGAGTTCGAGCGGGCGTTCGCCGCCACGTCCGAGTTCATGGCCGCCAGACCGGGCTTCCTGTGGCACCAGCTGCTGCGCCCCCTCGAACCCGCCCCGCTCGAACCCGCCCCGCTCGAACCCGGCCCGCTCGAACCCGGCCAGCACGGGAGCCGCTACGTCAACGTGGCCGCCTGGCGGGACGAGGAGTCGTTCCGCGCCGCGGTGACCCATCCCGGCTTCGCGCCGCACGCGGCCGCGCTGCGCGCGCTGGCCGCCAGCGAGCCCGTCCTGTACGAGACGCGCCAGACCCGCACCACGGTCACGGAGCCGGCATGAGCAGGCGCGTGGTCGTCACCGGGCTCGGCGTCGTCGCCCCGGGCGGGGTGGGGGTCAAGGCGTTCTGGGACCTCCTGGTGTCCGGGGTCACCGCCACCCGGGGGATCAGCACGTTCGACCCGTCCCCGTTCCGCTCGCGGATCGCCGCCGAGTGCGACTTCGACCCCGAGTCGGCCGGGCTGTCCGCGGCGGACGCCGAGCGGCTGGACCGGGCGGCCCAGTTCGCCGTGGTCGCCTGCCGCGAGGCCGTCGCCGACGCCGGGCTGCGCATCGACGAGGCCGCCGCGCACCGCGCCGGGGTGGCGCTCGGCAGCGCGGTCGGCTGCACGCAGAAGCTGGAGTCGGAGTACGTGGCCATCAGTCACGGCGGCGCCGGCTGGGAGGTGGACCACACCCTCGCCTCGCGCTACCTCTATGACTACTTCGTGCCGAGCTCGATGGCGGCAGAGCTGGCCTGGGCCACCGGCGCCGAGGGGCCGGTGTCGGTCGTGTCGGCGGGCTGCACCTCGGGCATCGACGCGATCGGGTACGCGGTCGAGCTGATCCGCGACGGGCTGGTGGACGTGATGGTGACGGGCGGCACCGACGCGCCGATCGCCCCCATCACCGTCGCCTGCTTCGACGCGATCAAGGCCACCTCCCCCCGCAACGACGACCCGGCCACCGCCTTGCGGCCCTTCGACCGCACCCGCGACGGGTTCGTGCTGGGCGAGGGCGGCGCGGTCCTCGTCCTGGAGGAGGCCGAGTCCGCCAGGCGCCGGGGCGCGCGGGTGTACGCGGAGATCACCGGTTACGCCTCGCGCGGCAACGCGTACCACATGACCGGTCTGCGGCCCGACGGCGCGGAGATGGCCGCGGCGATCACCGCGGCGCTGGCCGAGGGCCGCTGCGACCCGTCCGAGATCTGCTACGTCAACGCGCACGGCACGGCCACCAAGCAGAACGACCGCCACGAGACCGCGGCCTTCAAACGGGCGCTCGGCCCCGACGCCTACCGGGTGCCCATCAGCTCGATCAAATCCATGATCGGGCATTCGCTGGGCGGGATCGGCTCGCTGGAGGTGGCGGCCGTCGCGCTGGCCGTCGCCAGGGGCGCGATCCCGCCCACCGCGAACCTGCGCGAGCCCGACCCCGAGCTGGACCTGGACTACGTGCCGGTGACCGCGCGGGAGCAGCCCGTCGGCACCGCGCTGACCGTGGGCAGCGGGTTCGGCGGGTTCCAGAGCGCCATGCTGCTGCGCCGATTCGAGGGGTGAGCCTGATGACCGACGTCATGGTGACCGGGGCGGGAGTCGTCGCCCCCAACGGGCTGAGCCCCGGCGACTACTGGGCGTCCGTGCTGAAGGGGCGGAGCGGCATCAGTCCCGCGCCCCGCACCGGCCAGGACGGGCCGCCCTGCCCGCTGAGCGGGCGCGCCGACGCGTTCGTGGCCAAGGAGCACCTGCCCGCGCGGCTGCTGCCGCAGACCGACGTGATGACGCGGTACGCCCTGTTCGCCGCCGACCGGGCCCTGGAGGAGTCCGGGGCCGGGCGAGACGCGCCGCTCGACATGGGTGTGATCACCGCCAGCGCCTCGGGCGGCTTCGACTTCGGCCAGCGCGAGCTGCAGAACCTGTGGAGCGAGGGCCCCGACCACGTCAGCGCGTACATGTCCTTCGCCTGGTTCTACGCGGTCAACACCGGCCAGATCTCCATCCGGAACGACCTGCGCGGGCCCGTCGGCGTGCTCGTCGCGGAGCAGGCGGGCGGCCTGGACGCGGTCGCCCACGCCCGGCGCAAGGTCACCGCCGGGGCGCGGCTGATGGTGGCCGGCGGCATGGACTCCTCTTTGTGCCCGTACGGCATGGCCGCCCAGGTCCGGTCCGGCCGGTTGAGCACCGGCGAGGACCCGGCCACGGCCTACCTGCCGTTCGACCGCCGGGCGCGCGGGCACGTGCCGGGCGAGGGCGGCGCGATGTTCACGCTGGAGGCCGACCGGCCGGACGCGCGCGGGTACGGGCGGATCGCCGGCTACGGCGCCAGCTTCGACCCGCCGCCGGGCTCGGGCCGCCCGTCCACCCTGGTACGGGCCGTCGAGACCGCGCTGGACGACGCGGGCGTGGCACCCGGCGAGGTGGCGATGGTGGTCGCGGACGCCGCGGCCGTCCCCGAGCTGGACGCCGCGGAGGCCGAGGCCCTGGCCGCGGTGTTCGGGCCGCGCGGGGTCCCGGTGACCGCCCCGAAGACGCTGACCGGCCGGCTGTACTCGGGGGCGGGGCCGCTGGACCTGCTGACCGCCCTGCTCGCGCTGCGCGACGGCGTGGTGCCGCCGACCGCGAACGTGACGGACGCCGACCCGGAGCTGCCCGTGGACCTGGTGACCGGCGCGCCCCGGCCGGCTCACGGCACCGCCGCGCTGGTGGTGGCCAGGGGGTTCGGCGGGTTCAACAGCGCGATGGTCGTGCGCGCATGAGCGAGGACCTGTACATCGCCGGCTGCGCGGCCTGGCTGCCCCCGGCCGTCCCGGTCGCGGAGGCGCTGGCCTCGGGCGCGTGCGACGCCGCGCTGGCCGCCTCGACGGGCATGCGCGCGGTGGCCACGGCGGGCAAGGAGACCGGGCCCGAGATGGCGGCGCGGGCCGCCCGGACGGCGCTCGGCCGCGCCGGCGCGGGACCTGGGGACATCGACCTGGTGCTGCACGCGAGCCTGTACTTCCAGGGCCATCACCTGTGGGCGCCGGCCTCGTACGTCCAGCGGGTCGCCGTCGGCAACGCCTGCCCGGCGATGGAGGTCAGGCAGGTCTCCAACGGCGGCATGGCCGCGCTGGAGCTGGCCCGGCGCTGGACGCGTACGGGCGCGCTCATCACGACCGGGGACCGGATGACCCCGCCGGGCTTCGAACGCTGGCGGAGCGATCCCGGCACGGTCTACGCCGACGGCGGCACGGCGCTGGTCGTGTCGCGCTCGGCCGGGTTCGCCAGGCTGCGCAGCCTGGTGACGGTCTCCGACCCGGAGCTGGAGGGCATGCACCGCGGCGGCGACCCGTACGGCGACCCGTCGCCGGACGAGCAGCCCACCGTGGACCTCGGCCTGCACAAGCGCGCCTACGTGCGCGAGAGCGGCGCCGCGGCGACGGCCGCGCGGGTGGGCGCCGGCCAGGAGGCCGCGCTGCGCGGCGCGCTGGACGAGGCGGGGGCCGGCCTGGACGACATCGACTGCTTCGCCCTGCCGCACCTCGGCCTGCGCCGGCTCAAGGCGGCCTTCTTCACCGCCTTCGGGATCGCGCCCGAACGGACCACCTGGCCGTGGAGCAGGCACGTCGGCCACCTCGGCGCCGGGGACCCGATCGCCGGGCTGGACCACCTGGCCTCGGCCGGGGCGCTCCGGCCGGGCGGGCTGTGCCTGCTGGCGAGCGTCGGGGCGGGCTTCAGCTGGTCCTGCGCGGTCGTGGAGATGCTGGACCGCCCCGCGTGGGCGTCGGACGAGAGGACGTGACATGGGTACGGACGCGGTCCTGCTGATGTTCCCCGGGCAGGGCGCCCAGCATCCGCGGATGGCCTGGGGGCTGTACGGCCGGGAGCCCCGGTTCACCGCCGCGATGGACGAGGTCTTCGCGGCCTTCGGCGAGGAAGGCGAGGCGCTGCGCCGCGACTGGCTGAGCGAGCGCCCCCGGGTGCCGCTGGACCACGTCACGCGGGCGCAGCCGCTGCTGTTCGCCGTCGACTACGCGCTCGGCAGGACGCTCCTGGAGCACGGCGTGCGTCCCCGGGTCATGCTGGGACACAGCATCGGCGAGGTGGCCGCCGCCGTCCTGGCCGGGGTCTTCACTTTGTCCGACGCCGCCGCCCTCGTGCGGGAGCGGGTCCGGCTCCTGACGGGAGCGCCGCCGGGCGGCATGCTCGCGGTCTCGGCCGGGGTGGCGGCGCTGGAAGGCGTGCTGACCGAGGAGGTCGTGGTCGCGGCGGTCAACGCGCCCCGGCAGACGATCGTGGCCGGGCCGAGCGGGCCGCTGGCCGAGGTGGAGCGGGCGTTGCGGGCCGAGGGGTTCACCTGCGCCCCCGTGCCCACGCTGATCGCCTTCCACAGCCCGTCGCTCGCCGACACCGTCGGGCCCGCCGTGGCGGGGTTCGCGGCCACGCCGGTGAGCGCGCCGCGGATCCCGCTGTACTCCGGGTACGCGGCCCGGCCGCTGACCCGGGAGCTGGCGGCCGACCCCGAGTACTGGGCGCGGCAGCCGGTGGCGCCGGTGCGGTTCTGGCCGGCGCTCGACGAGATCCTCTCGGCCGGCCCGCCCGGCACCGTCTGCGTCGAGGCGGGCCCCGGCCAGGGGCTGAGCACGATCGCGCGACGGCACGCCGCCGTGCGCCGAGGGCCCGGCACGGTGGTGCCGCTGCTGCCCGCGCGGGCCGGCGGCCCGGACGCGGACAGGGCGGCGTTCGCCACCGCCCTGACCACTCTGACCACCCTGATCGGACCAGCGGTCAGCGGGCGACCCGGGCCGTGACGAAGCGGACGGGCACGTCGATGACCAGCGGCCCGCCGTCGCGCCGCAGCGCCTCCAGCCCGCCGATGAGGCGCTCGCGCAGTTCGGCGGCCTGCGGCGCGGGCAGGTGCTGCCACAGCAGCCGCATGCCCTGGGTGTGCGACCAGTCGACCCACTGCTCGGCCGACGCGGCGGTCATCCGCACCGGCTCGTCGAGCACGGCGACGTCGCAGAAGCCCGCCCGCTCCAGCGTCGCCGCCAGGTCCTCGGGCCGTTCCAGCCAGCTGTTGAACCGGCGCACCAGCGCTTCCGGCTGCCATTCCGGCGGCAGATGACCGAGAAGTTCGCGGGGAATGAGCGGGGTGAACTCGGGAGGCAGGAACGGAAATATCCCGGTCTTGAACACCGGGCTGCTGAAAGCGATTCTCCCGCCTTTCACGAGCAGTTTTCCGTAGCGCGCGAGCGCCGCCGGCGCGTCCGGCAGGAAAATGATGCTGTAACCGCCCTGCACGACGTCGAAGGACCGGTCCGGGAGTTCGGGCCGCTCCCCGTCCATCACCCGCGCCACGGCGTTGCCCAGGGCGCGGGCCTCGATCTCCGCGCGCGCCTCGGCCACCATCGCGGGGGCCACGTCGATGCCCAGCACGTAGCCGCTCGGGCCCACCCGCTCAGCGGCGGGGAAGAGGCTCGCGCCCCTGCCGCACCCGATGTCCAGCACCCGCTCGCCGCGGGCGGGCGCGGCCAGCTCGACCAGTCGCCTGCCCATGGGCGTGAAGAACTCGACGCCCATCCTGTCGTATGTCGCCGCCGACGTGTCGAAGACGTCCGCGACCTGTTTCTTGTACGTCGATGTGTCCACGTTCATCAGTATTCGAGCGGTCCTGGAGAACCGGTCGAGAACGGGTTCAGCCACATTGTCCCCCGCCGACGACAGTGCGAATAATCGAAGAGACATTTCCCCGTGGAAAGCGAGTTCGCCATGAGTCAGCAGATCGACACCGTCCGCCGAATGGTGCGCGCGTACAACAGCGGAGAAACCGGCGACGTCGCCGAGTACATCCACCCCGAATATCTCAACCCCGGCGCCCTGGAGCACTACCCCGACGCGCGCGGGCCGGAGGCGTTCGCGGGCGCGGTCAAATGGCTGAAGTACGCCTTCTCCCCCGAGGCGCATCTGGAGGAGGTCGGCTACGAGGAGAACGGCGAGTGGGTGCGCGCCAAGCTCGTCCTCTACGGCCGCCACGTCGGCAACCTGGTCGGCATGCCGGCCACCGGCCGCAGGTTCGCCGGCGAGCAGATCCACCTGATCAGGATCGTCGACGGCAAGATCCGCGACCACCGCGACTGGCCCGACTACCAGGGCACGTACCGGCAGCTGGGCGAGCCGTGGCCGGAGCAGGGCGGCTGGCGCCCCTGATGAAGGACACCGACGCCCTCAGGACGCTGATCCGCCTGGGCAGCCTGCACACCCCGATGGCGGTGCGGGTGGCCGCCACCCTCCGGCTGGTGGACCGCATCCAGGCCGGCGCGGACACCGCGCGGGAGCTGGCCGCCGAGACCGGCACCGACCCCGACGCGCTGACCCGGCTCACCCGCCATCTCGTGGCGGTCGGCGTGCTCAGCGAGCCCGCGCCGGGCCGTCTGGCGCCGACCGAGGTGGGCCTGATGCTCGCCGACGACCACCCGGCCGCCCAGCGGGCCTGGCACGACATGGACCAGATCGTGGCCAGGGCCGACGTGGGGTTCATCCGGCTGCTCGACGCGGTCCGCGAGGGCCGCCCGACCTACGCCGACGTCTACGGCAGGCCGTTCTACGACGACCTGGCCGGCCGTCCCGACCTGCGCGAGTCGTTCGAGGGCCTGATGGCCTGCGACCAGGACGTCGCCTACGACGCCCCGGCCGCGGCCTTCGACTGGAGCCGCGTCCGGCACGTGTGCGACGTCGGCGGCGGCACCGGCGGCTTCCTGATCGCGATCGCCCGCCTGGCCCCGCACGTGACGGCCACCCTCGTGGAGCTGCCCGGCACCGCGGCCGCCGCCCGCGAACAGCTGGCCGCCGCCGGGCTGGGCGGGCGGACCGAGGTCGTCGAGGCCGACTTCTTCAAGCCGCTGCCGTGCACGGCCGACGTGATGATCCTCTCGTTCGTGCTGCTCAACTGGCCGGACGAGGAGGCCGTGCGCATCCTGGAACGTTGCGCCGAGTCGCTGGAGCCCGGTGGCCGGATCCTCGTCTACGAGCGGGACGACCTGGAGGAGAACGCGAGCAACGAGCTGTTCACCGAGCTCGACCTGCGCATGCTGGTGTTCCTGGGCGGCCGGCTGCGCACCCGCGACGCCTGGTGGGAGCTGGCCTCCCGGGCCGGGCTCGAGGTCGAGTCCGTGCACCGCCTGCCCTCCCCCACCGTCCCCTTCGACCTGTCCCTGCTCGTCCTCGCCCCGGCCGGGGAGGCCCCATGAGCACGCGCCTGATCACCCGCGGCGACGTCACGCTGTGGAGCGAGGACTTCGGCGACCCCGCGGGCTCGCCCATGCTGCTCGTCGCGGGCGGCAACCTGTCGGCGATGTCCTGGCCCGACGAGTTCGTCGCACTGCTCGCCGGGGACGGCTTCCACGTCATCCGCTACGACCACCGCGACACCGGCCGCTCGACCCGGTGCGACTTCCAGAGCCGTCCGTACGGGTACGACGAGCTGGTCCTGGACGCGCTCGCCGTGCTCGACGGGTGGGAGGTCGCCGCCGCGCACGTGGTCGGCATGTCGCTGGGCCACACCATCGGCCAGCTGCTCGCCGTCGACCACCCCGGGCGGCTGCTCAGCCTCACCGTGATGCTCGGCGGCGCGCTCGACGTCGACTTCGACGCCGCGATCGAGAGCGCCGCCAACGGGAGCTCCACCGGGGACGGCCTGCCGCCGCCCACCGAGCGCTTCCTCAAGGTGATCGCGCTCATGTCGGAGCCGGTGGACGGGCCGGAGGGCGAGCTGGAACGGCGGGTGGAGAAGTGGCGGCTGCTCAACGGGACGGGCGTGCCGTTCGACGCCGACGAGTTCCGCCGCCGCGAGCTGCGGGCCGTCGCCCACGCGGGCACCTTCCAGGAGCCGATCACGCACCACCTGATCCCTCAGCCGCCGGTCTCCCGCGGGGCGGAGCTGGCCCGCGTGACCGTGCCCACGCTGGCGATCCAGGCCGGGCACGACCCGGCGGCGCCCCCGCCGCACGCCCGGCACGTCGCCGAGCTGATCCCCGGCGCCCGGGTGCTGGACATCCCGGAGATGGGGCACGCGCTGGCCGCCGCCGTCCACCGGCCGCTGGCCTCGGCGATCGGCGAGCACGCCCGCCACGCCCGCCACGCCGACCGGCCGGCCGTCAAGGAAGGAGCATCACCATGACCACCACCGTCACCGAGAGCGAGCTGGGCCGCCACCTGCTCACGGTCCGCGGCTTCCACTTCGTGCTCGGCGCCCTCGGCGACCCCTTCGCCCGGCTGCTGAACGGGGAGGGCGACGACGCGGCCGCCCTCGGCGCCGAGATCCGGCGGCGCGGCCCGCTCCACCGCAGCGAGCTGGGCGCCTGGGTGACCGCGGACGCCGGGGTCGCCGCCGCCCTGCTGGCCGAGCCGGGCCTGGACACCCGTCACCCGGACGCGGGGCAGGACCACGTACGGGAGAACCTGTGGGAGACCTGGCGGACCTGCCATGTCACCCCGGCGGGCGGGGCGCCGCTCACCCTTCCGCTGGCCGAGTACGCGAGGCTCGCCCGGCTCTGCGACCCGGTGCTGGGCCCCCGCACGGCCGGGGCGTGGCGCGCCGACGTGCGCGGCGCGGTCCTGCCGGTGCTCGACCGGCTGGGCCCCCGGTTCGACCTGGTCACCGACCTGGTCAGGCCCGCCGTCGCCGCGGCCGTGGCGAAGGTGCTCGGCGTGCCGGTCACGGCCGCCGACCTGGCCACGCCGGGGGTCGCCCTCGACGCCGTACTCTGCCCGCCCCGCCTGCCCGTGGCCCTGGAACTGGAGGAGGCCATCGGCCGCGTCCGCGAGCTCGCCCGCGCCCAGGTCGCGGAGCGGGCGGTGGAGCCGCGGGACGACGCGGTCAGCGCCCTGCTGGCCACCGGGTACGACAGGGCCGACGTCGTCGAGGTCTGCCTGCTGCATCTGGTGGCCGGGGCCGAGATCGCGACCGGCGCGCTGACCGGCGCGGTCGAGGCGCTGCTCGGCCGTCCCGGCCAGTGGGCGGCCCTGCGTCGGGACCCGGACCTGGCCGCCCGCGCCGTCGAGGAGACGCTGCGCTGGGCGCCGCCGGTGCGCCTGGTCAGCCGGATCGCCCAGCGGCCGCTCACCGTCGCGGGCCAGGAGATCGAGGCGGACGACCACGTGGTGATCCTGGTGGACGCCGCCAACCGCGACCCCTCGTCCGGCGCCGGTGACTTCGACCTGGCCGGGGAGCCGGGGCCGAGCCTGTCGCTGACCGGTGGCGGATACGAGTCGCTGGTGGCCCCGCCGGCCCGGGTGATCGCGACCGAGGTGCTGCGGGCCGTCGCCGAGCGGCTGCCCGGGATCGAGATCGACGGGCCGCCGCTGCGCCGCATGCGCTCGCCCGTGGCGCGGGCCGTGCTGAAGCTGCCGATGGCGAAGGGAAGATGACGATGCGCGTGCTGCTCACGGCGTTCGCCATGGACGCCCACTTCAACGGGATGGTGCCGCTGGCGTGGGCGCTGCGCACCGCCGGGCACGAGGTCAGGGTGGCCAGTCAGCCGGCGCTGACCGGCAGCGTCACCGGCGCGGGGCTGACCGCCGTGCCCGTGGGCGAGGACCACCGGGTCGAGCAGGTGATGGCCGCCGCCGCCCCGGGGGTGTTCGCCCTGCACCAGAACGCGGACTACCTGGAGGGCCGCACCGAACTGCTGGACCGGGCCTTCCTGGAGGCCTCGACCACGATGCTCACGGCCACCTTCTACTCCCAGATCAACAACGACTCCATGATCGACGATCTGGTCGGTTTCGCACGCCGGTGGCGGCCCGACCTGGTCATCTGGGAGCCGTTCACGTTCGCCGGGGCGATCGCGGCGCACGTCACCGGGGCCGCGCACGCGCGCCTGCTGTGGGGGCCCGACCTCTTCCTGAAGGCGTACGAGCGATTCCAGGAGCTGCTGGCCATCGAGCCCGAGGAGCGCCGGGACGACGGCCTGCGCGAGTGGCTCACCTGGACGCTGGCCCGCCACGGGTGCGCGTTCAGCCCCGAGGTGGTCACCGGCCAGTGGACGATCGACCAGATGCCCGCCGGCGTGCGCTTCGAGCTGGACCAGCCGCTGGTGCCGATGCGGCACATCCCGTACAACGGGCCGCTGCCGGCCGTGGTGCCGCCGTGGTCGCGGACTCCCCCGGAGCGTCCCCGGGTGTGCGTCACGCAGGGCATGACCGCGCGCACAACGGGCTTCTCCGGGCTGGACGCGGTGGCCGAGCTGCTGGAGGCGGTCGCCGAGCTCGAGGTGGAGGTGCTCGCGACGGTCGCGGAGGGCGAGCGGCTGCGTCCCCTGCCGGGCAACGTGCGGGTGGTGGACAGCGTCCCGATGCACGTGGCGCTGCCGGACTGCGCCGCGGTGCTGCACCACGGGGGCGCGGGCACCTGGTCGAGCGCGGTCTTCTACGGCGTGCCCCAGCTGAACCTGGCCTGGCAGTGGGACGACGTCTACCGCGGCCGGCGGCTGGAGAAGCTGGGCGCCGGCATCTACCTGCCGCCGGGACCGGCCAGGGAGGCGGCCGGGGTCAGGGACAGCCTGGCCCACCTGCTGAGCGAGAGCTCCTTCAGGGAGGGCGCGGCGCGGATCCGCGAGGAGATGCTCGACTGCCCGACGCCGAACGAGGTGGTGCCGACGCTGGAGGACCTGACGGCGGCCCATCACCGTGCCCCGCTGAGCCCGTCCGGCTGATGAGCGGCGACCCGCCGGTGAACCGCGACCTGCCGGGCCACGCCGGGGAGGAGCAGTTCCGCCGGGCGCTGGCCGGGCACGCGGCCGGGGTCGTGGTCGTCACGGCCGCGGTGGGGGACGTGCCCGTGGGGCTGACCGCGACCTCGTTCTCCTCGGTCAGCCTGAGGCCGCCGCTGGTGTCGTTCTACATCGGTCAGTCGTCGTCCACGTGGCCGTGGCTGCGCAAGGCGGAGCGGTTCGCGGTCAACGTGCTCTCCGCCGGCCAGGCGGACCTCGCGGCCCGCTTCGCCCGCAGGAACGGCGACCGTTTCGCCCCGCCGACGCACTGGCACACCGACCCTCTGGGCACTCCCCTGCTGGACGGCGTCGCCGTCCACCTGACCTGCGCCCCGTACACCACCACGGACATCGGGGATCACGTGCTGGTCGTCGGCCTGGTCCTCGGCACGCGGATCGCCGGGTCCGGGGAGCCGCTCCTCTACCATGGGGGACGCTTCGGGCAGTTCATCCCGGACGGGGACACCCGGTAGCTCAGTAGATCCAGCCGGCTTCCCTGGCGATGCGGATCGCGTCGATGCGGTTGCGGGCCTTCAGCTTGCTCACGATGACCGTCAGATAGTTGCGTACGGTCCCCGACGACAGGAACAGGCGGCCGGCGATCTCCCTGGCCTCGTCGCCCTCCGCGGTGAGCTGGAGGACCTCCAGCTCACGCTCGGTCAGCGGGCAGTCGACGCACTCCCACGCGGCCAGCGTCACGTCGGGATCGAACACCCGGTCGCCGGCCGCGACCCGCCGGATGGCGTCGGCCAGCCGCTCGGGTGACGACTTCGTCAGCATCAGCCCGCCCAGCCCGGCCGACAGCGCCTGCCGTACGGTGGGGAGCTTGGCGAGGCTGCTGATCAGCAGGGTCTCGCAGCCGGGCAGGTTCTGCTTCAGCTCGACCGCGGCCTCCAGGCCGTCCTTGCCGTTGAGGTCGGCGTCGATGACGGCGACCCGCGGGTTGCGGTGCCTGGCCGTGGCGATGATCTCCTTGCCCGCGGGCACCGCCCCGACGACCTCGATGTCGGACTCCAGCTCCAGCAGTGCGACCAGGGCGCCCCTGACCAGGTCCATGTCCTCACCGACGATGACCCGGATCACGTCGTTTCTTCTGGCCGGCATGTCGGTACCCCATCACTGCGGAAGGTTGTCGTGGCGGAAGCGGGGGCGCACGGCACTGGCCAGCGTGCGCAGGGTGGCGGCCAGGACGGACCTGGTCTGCCAGGGTTCGATGATCTCGTCGGCGGACAGCCGCTCGGCGGGGAGGTGGGAGGCCATCACCTCGCGCTCGTAGTCGGCCATGAGGTCCTGGCGGGCGGACGGGTCGCGGCCCAGTTCGCGCCGGTAGACGATGTCCACCGCCCCTTCGACCCCCATGACGGCCATCTGCGCCCGCGGCCAGCAGAAGACGGCGTCGGCGCCGAGCGACTTGGAGTTCATCACGATGTAGGCCCCGCCGAACGCCTTGCGCAGCACCACGGTCAGCCGCGGCACGGTCGCCTCGGAGAAGGCGTAGAGCAGCTTGGCGCCCTTGCGGATCACCCCGTTCGACTCCTGTTTGGTGCCGGGCAGGAAGCCGGAGGTGTCCACGAGCGTCACCAGCGGCACGCCGAAGGCGTCGCAGAGGCGGACGAACCGCGCCCCCTTCTCGGAGGCCGAGATGTCCAGCGCGCCGGCGAGGGCCTGCGGCTGGTTGGCGACGACGCCGACCGCGCGGCCCTCGATCCGGGCGAAGCCGATGACCAGGTTGCGGGCGAAGCGCGCCTGGAGTTCGAGGAAGCTGCCGCCGTCGACGATCCCGTCGATCACCTGGCGCACGTCGTAGGCGGTGCGCGGGTTGTCCGGCAGCGCGGGGAGGACTCCCGGCGCTGCCGGTTCGGCCATGGGCACCTCGGACCAGCACGAGTCGGGCAGGTACGACAGGACCCTGCGGGCCAGGTCCATCGCCTCGGCGGGGTGGTCCGCCACCAGGTGGACCACTCCGGACTGGCGGGTGTGCACCTCCGATCCGCCCAGTTCGCCCGGAGTGACGTCCTCGAACGTCACGGCCTTGACCACCTGGGGACCGGTGAGGAACATGTGGGCGCCGTCGCGCAGCATGATGACCACGTCAGTCAGCGCGGGCGAGTAGACGGCGCCGCCGGCGCAGGAGCCGAGGATCAGGCTGAGCTGCGGCACCCGGCCGGAGAGCTGGGCGTTGGCCCTGAAGATGGCCCCGTAGCCGTCCAGCGCCGCGAGCCCTTCCTGGATGCGGGCGCCGCCCGAGTCGAGGAGCCCGACGACCGGGATCCTGGCCCGTTCCGCCTGGCGGAGGACGCTCACGATCTTCGCGGCGTGCATCTCCCCGAGCGAGCCGCCGAGGACGGCCGAGTCCTGTGCGTACAGCCCTACCGGGCGGCCGCCGATGGTCGCGTTTCCCGTCACCACCCCGTCACCGACGGGCCGCTTGGCATCCATGCCGAATGCGGTGACCCGATGCCGGGCGCGACTGCCGAATTCCAGAAAGGAGCCGGGGTCGGCCAGCATGTCGATGCGGCGGCGGACGTCGATGTCGCGAATCTGCTGCGCGACTGAGGTCATCGCAATACTCCGCATTTTCCGTTAATCGTTCACTTGTTATCGGAATGCAATGCAAACATCGCGCGTTCTCGAATGTCAAGCGCCCGGACGGTTCCCGCGACGTTGTTTGAGATTTCATCGGAACGGCAGCGAAAAAAGCCGCCGAGAATGCGGCCCGTTTGTTCGATATCGAGCGGTCAGCTGTCGGTCGAGGCCTCGTCCAGGGTCTCCGCGATCCAGTCGACCAGGGGCAGCCCGGCGGCGTCCGCGGCCTGCGCCCAGCGCTCCGCGCGATCGGTGTTCAACGGTATGACGACCTGTTCGGGTCGCTGCTCGCCGCCCGTGCGCAGCCTGCGGCGTTCACGCAGCTCCCGGCGAAGGCGTTTCACCGACCACTTCTCCTTTTCCGCCCGGGTGAGCCAGCAGTCCTGATCCTGCTCCGGCAAGGAGGCCGTCTCGGCGTGGTGCTGCAGGCTGAGCCCGTCCCGTCGACGGGACGCCGGGAACTTCCGCGCCACCCAGGCGTAGTTGCGCAGCGTCTGGTAGTCGAGAGAGGTCTCCTCGATCACCAGGCGGTAGCGGTCGGGAAAGGCCCGCTCCCCGTACACCAGCCAGTCCCCCAGCCACCACGCGGAGGACTCCGTGATCCTCTTCAGGTGCTGTCCGACGCGCCGCCACGATTCGAGGGTCAGCCCCATCGGCATGCGCAGCTCGACGGCGCCCGCCTGGACGCCGGTGTCCATCCCGAGCCGGCCCCGGCCGTACGGTCCGCTCTCGCGGACTACCCGCACCGAATCCGCCTGTGCTACCCGCGGCAGTCCGCCCAGATTCCTTTCGTGATCGTTGATGTGTGCGCTCATGGAGGTCGGGCTCTCCGTAGGAGGAAGCCGGCCGAGGGTTCGCCTCGGCCGCTACAGGGACAATCCTTCACAGTTATCCGCGACGGAGCAGGTTAAACGTGATTCGGAAAACGCTGCGCGCGGCGCCTTCCGGACAGGAGAACAGCGTATTCGTGCGGACCGGAAACGCGGGGCGGAAAATGCGCGAGACCCTGCGAGAACGCCGGCAGATCAGCCGCCGGCCCGCCTTTTCCGGTCCCCGGAGAAGCCCGTCAGCGCGCGTTCTTGTTCCGGTAGAGACGGACGGCGAGCGGCGCGAACACCACCGTGATCGCCGCCGAGATGATCAGCGCCCCCATGACGTCCCAGAAGCCGGCCGTCCCGTGCATCAGCGCGCGCGACGCCGTGGCGGCGTGACTGATCGGGTTGAGCTGCACCAGGGTCTGGGTCCACGACGGCATCGTGTCCGGCTGGACGAAGATGTTGCTGGTGAACACCAGCGGATAGATCACGATCATGCTGGTGCCCGAGACCCGTTCGGGGACGCTGGCCACCACGCCGATCGCGGCGAAGATCCAGCTCACGCTGAACCCGAACACGATCAGCACGGCCATGGCCGCCAGCACGCCCGGGAGACCGCCGCCGGGCCGGAAGCCGAGCAGCAGCCCCAGCCCGATCGTCACCGACAGGGCGATCACGTAGCGGACCACGTCGCCGAGCAGGTTGCCGGCGATGGCCGCGGGCTGCCAGAACGGGAGTGTGCGGAACCGGTCGAAGACGCCCTTGTTGATGTCGGTGTTGATCGCGGTGCCGGTGTAGACGGTCATCAGGATGACGCTCTGCACCGCGATGCCCGGCAGGAAGAACTGCAGGTACTCCTGGGTGGAACCGGCGAAGGCCCCGCCGAACATGTAGGTGAACAGCAGCAGGAAGATGATCGGCAGCAGCATCATGTCGATGAGCTGGGCCGGGAAGTGCTTGAACGCCATCGCGCCGCGCCACAGGTGGGTGACCGTGGCCGACAGCGCGCTCGCGCGGGGCGGCCGCTCGCGTACGGACACGGCCGCCAGGACGGGGTCCGCGACTCGCGGGGTGGACGATGTCATGCTCTGCTCTCCTCCCTGACCGGCGCGTCCTCGGCCTTGCGGCCGGTGAGCGTCAGGAACACCTCGTCGAGGCTGGGCTGCCGCACGGCGAACTCGACGGTCTCGATCGACTCCCCGGACAGGGCGCCCAGGGCCTGGATGACGCGTGCGCCGTCACCGGCCCCGGCCGACAGGCGGGCCGGGTCGGCCGCCAGGCGCACCGGCACGCCGAGCTCGCGGGTCAGCAGCTCCCCGGCCCGGGGACGCTGCCCGGGGTCGCGCAGCCGCACGTGGAGCGTGGCCGAGCCGACCGACGCCTTCAGCTCGCTCGACGGGCCTTCGGCGATGATCCTGCCGTGGTCGACGACCGCGATGCGGCCGGCGAGTTCGTCGGCCTCCTCCAGGTACTGCGTGGTGAGCAGGATCGTGGTGCCGGATTCGACCAGCGCCCTGACGATGTCCCACACCTGGTTGCGGCTGCGTGGGTCCAGCCCGGCCGTGGGCTCGTCGAGGAAGAGCAGGTCGGGGGTGACCGTCATACTGGCGGCGATGTCGAGCCGCCTGCGCATGCCGCCCGAGTAGGTGCTGACCAGCCGGTCGGCGGCGTGGCCCAGGTCGAAGGCCGCGATCAGCTCGGCCGCGCGTTCCCGCGCGCGCTGCCGGCCGTAGCCCTGGAGCCTGCCCATGAGGATCAGGTTCTCCGTGCCGGTGAGCGCGTCGTCGACCGAGGCGGCCTGCCCGGTCACGCTGATGCGCCGCCGTACCCGGTCGGCCTCGCCGACCACGTCGTGGCCGAAGATCGAGGCGCTGCCGCCGTCGGGCCGGAGCAGCGTGGCGAGCATGCGGATCAACGTCGACTTCCCGGCGCCGTTGGGGCCGAGTACGCCGTAGACGACGCCGGGCGGGATCTCCAGGTCGATCCCGTCGACGGCTTTCGTCTCGCCGAAGCTTTTCCGCAGGCCTGCGGTTCGTATAGCTGGCGTGCCGTTACTCGTCATGTTCCCGACCATAGCCGCGGGCGCGGTCAGTTCTTGGCCGCATTGTCCGGCGGAGTGTTTTCTCCAGCGATTCTCCACGGGTACTCGACGGAAACTGGACCGCTTTATCCGCCTCCGCCGGAAACGGCCCGGTCGAGCCGGCCTGACAGCATGCGGATGTACTCGATCAGCTCCGGCGGCTCGTGCACCTCGAATTCGACGTCGAACATGCCGACGGTGAGCGCCAGCCACTGCAGCGAGTCGGCGGCGGTAAGCAGCCGGCACGTGTCCTGGTCCACCTCGGTGAGGATGCCGTCGCGCGGCCTGACACGCTCGGCGATCCGGGCGAGCGGCGCGTGGAAGGTGATCAGCGCGCGGTAGCGGGCCAGCGACGACGTGATGGACTCGGCCACGTAGGAGGCCACGTCCGCGGCGGGCAGCTCGCGCGGGCTGAAGCGCTCCCCCGTCGGGTAGGGCGCCGAGAGCCGGTCGACCCGGAAGGTGCGCCAGTCGTCCCGCCTGAGGTCCCAGGCCATCAGGTACCACTTCCTGGCGACGTGGACCAGCCGGTACGGCTCGACGAAGCGGCTGCTCCCGGCGCCGTCGCGGGTGGCGTACCCGAACCGGAGCCGCTCCCGGTCGCGGCACGCCTGCGCGATCACCATGAGGCACTCGGGGTCCGCGACGGGGCCCGGCACGGTGATCGGCACGGTGTAGTCCTGCAGCGTGGACACCCGTCGGCGCAGGTGGGCGGGGAGCACCTGTTCCAGCTTGGCCAGGGCGCGCACGGAGGTCTCCTCGATGCCGGCCACCGAACCGCCGGCCGCGGTGCGCAGGCTGATCGCGACGGCCACCGCCTCCTCGCCGTCGAGCAGCAGGGGCGGCATGGCCGTGCCCGCCTCCAGTTGGTAGCCGCCGTGCGCGCCCGGCGTCGCGTGCACCGGGTAGCCCAGCTCGCGCAGCCGGTCGATGTCGCGGCGCAGGGTGCGGGGGCTGATCTCCAGCCGCTCGCACAGCTCGGCTCCCGACCAGTAGCGGCTGTGCTGGAGCAAAGACAGCAGACGCAGCATGCGCCCGGGCGTGTTGGCCATGACGCCATCGTGACACGCATCGCGGTCAGCATCCGGCCGCAATCAATCCAGAAATATCCGTCAATATGATTCCTTCACGCATGGAGATGAATGTGCCCCATTACGCACGACGGCAGCGATTTTTATCCTTATTCAGGTGAAGGGACTCATGCTCGCCGGAGGTTCGGGCACCAGATTGCGCCCCATCACACACACCTCCGCCAAACAACTCGTGCCGGTCGCCAACAAACCCGTGCTGTTCTACGGCCTGGAGGCGCTGGCCGCCGCCGGAATCCGGGAACTCGGCATGATCGTGGGCGACACCCATGCCGAGATCGAGGACGCGGTCGGCGACGGCTCGCGGTTCGGTCTCGAGGTGACCTATCTGCGGCAGCGCGCACCGCTCGGGCTCGCCCACGCCGTGCTGATCGCCCGCGACTACCTCGGGGACGACGACTTCGTCATGTACCTCGGCGACAACTTCATCGTCGGCGGCATCGACGACATCGTCGCCCGGTTCGCCAGGGACCGTCCGTCCGCCCAGATCATGCTCACCCGGGTCAACGACCCGCGGCAGTTCGGCGTCGCCCAGCTCGACGACACCGGCCGGGTGGTCGGCCTGGAGGAGAAACCGCAGCACCCCAAGAGCGACCTCGCGCTCGTCGGCGTCTTCCTGTTCACCCCGGAGATCCACGAGGCGGTCGCCGACCTGAAGCCTTCGGCGCGCGGCGAACTGGAGATCAGCGACGCCATCCAGTGGCTGATCGAGGAGGGCCGCCGGGTGGAGTCGCTCACCATCTCCGGCTACTGGAAGGACACCGGCAACGTGACCGACATGCTGGAGGTCAACCGCCTGGTGCTGGAGTCGCTGGAGAGCCGGGTGGACGGGCGGGTCGACGGCGACAGCGAGCTGATCGGCCGGGTCGTGGTCGAGCGGGGGGCGGTCGTCGAGCGCTCCCGGGTCGTCGGCCCCGCCATCATCGGCACCGGCTCCCGGGTCTCGGGCAGCTACGTCGGGCCGTTCACCTCGATCTCGCCCGACTGCGCGGTCGTGGCCAGCGAGATCGAGTACTCGATCATGCTCCCCCGGGCCTCCATCACCGGGGTCTCCCGGGTGGAGGCGTCGCTGATCGGCCACGAGGTCCAGGTCACCCCCGCGCCCGACACGCCCCGCGCCCACCGGCTGGTGCTGGGCGACCACAGCCAGGTCCAGCTGAGCTCATGAGGCGGATCCTGATCACCGGCGGCGCCGGCTTCATCGGCTCGCACTTCGCCCGGTCCCTGCCCGACGCCGAGATCACCGTGCTGGACAAGCTCACCTACGCGGGCGACCGGGCCAACCTGGAGGGCGTGCCGCACACGTTCGTGCACGGCGACCTCTGCGACGCCGGACTGCTGAAGGAGGTGGTCCCCGGGCACGACCTGGTGGTCAACTTCGCCGCCGAGTCGCACGTGGACCGCTCGATCGAGGGCGCGGCCGTGTTCGTGCGCACCAACGTGCTGGGCACCCAGACGCTGCTCGACGCCTGCCTGGAGGCCGCGGTGCCGAAGGTTGTGCAGGTCTCCACCGACGAGGTGTACGGCTCGATCGACGCCGGGTCGTGGACCGAGGACGCCCCGCTGCGCCCCCGCTCGCCGTACGCGGCCTCGAAGGCGGGCGGCGACCTGCTCGCCCTCGCCTACGCGGTCACCCACGGCCTGGACGTGTCCATCACCCGCTGCGGCAACAACTACGGGCCGTGCCAGTACCCGGAGAAGATGATCCCGCTGTTCGTCTCCCGCCTGCTGGACGGCCGCAAGGTCCCGCTGTACGGCGACGGCCGCAACGTGCGCGACTGGATCCACGTCAGCGACCACTGCGCGGCGATCCGCCTGGTCGCCGAGAAAGGCCGGCCGGGCGAGGTCTACCACGTCGCCGGCACGGCCGAGCTGACCAACCTGGAGCTGACCGGACGCCTGCTGGCGGAGTGCGGCGCCGGCTGGGAGATGGTCGAGCACGTCGAGGACCGCAAGGGCCACGACAGGCGCTACTCCCTGGACGACGCCAAGCTGCGCGCCCTCGGCTACCGGCCGCGGGTCGGCTTCGCGTCCGGGCTGGCCGAGACCGTCCGCTGGTACGCCGACCACCCCGGACGGCGCGCCCGCCACGAGGAGTGACATGACCCACCTGATCGTCGACAAGGCCGACCCCCGCTACCCGGATCTGGCCCGCCGCGGCATCAACGCCCGGTTCCCGGCGAGCCCCGCGAAGATCGTCCTTCCCGGTGAGACCGCGCAGGTGGTGCGGGCGGTGCAGGAGGCGGTGGGCGCGGGCGAGCGGCTCGCCGTGCGCAGCGGCGGGCACTGCTTCGAGGCGCTCGTCGACCACCCCGGGACGCAGACCGTGCTGGACCTGTCGGAGATGAAGGCCGTCGGCCTCGACCCGGAGACCGGGGCGTTCGCGGTGGAGCCGGGCGCGACCCTGGGGTCGATGTACCGGACCCTGTTCCTGCGCTGGGGCGTCACCGTGCCCGCGGGCCGCTGCCCCGAGATCGGCGTGGGCGGCCACGTGCCGGGCGGCGGGGGCGGCGCGCTCTCGCGCCGCCACGGGCTGTCGGTCGACCACCTGTACGGCGTGGAGATGGTCGTGGTGGACGACTCCGGGCGGGCGCGTGCCGTACGGGCGACCAGAGAGCCGGACGACCCGCACCGCGACCTGTGGTGGGCCTGCACCGGCGGCGGCGCGGGCGGGTTCGGCGTCGTCACCCGGTTCCTGTTCCGCTTGCCGGGGAGCGAGCGGGTGCTGAGCGAGGGAGCGCTGAGCGAGCGGGCGTTGAGCGAGGGGGCGTTGAGCGAGGGGGCGCTGAGCGAGGGGGCGTTGAGCGAGGGGGCGCTGAGCGAGGGGGCGTTGAGCGAGGGGGCGTTGAGCGAGGGGGCGCTGCCCGCGCCGCCCGCCGCGGTGACCAGGAGGACCTTGCGCTGGCAGTGGGCCGACCTGGACGAGGACGGCTTCGTCGCGCTCGTGCGCGCCTTCTCCCTCTGGCACGAGCGCAACAGCGGGCCCGGCGCCCCGGGCGCCCTGCTCGACAACAGCCTGACCCTGCCCCGCGCCGGCGGCGGGCCGATCACCCTGGAGACCGCTGCCGAGGACGGCGGCGCCGGGCCGGAGGTCGCCGCCGCGTTCGTCGCCGAGGTCTGCCGCGCCGTGCGGGCGACGCCCGAGACGGAGGTCTCGACCAGCCCGTTCCTGGCCGCCACGCTCGTCCCCGACGAGTACGCCGGGGTGAGGGGACGCTTCAAGTCGAAGGCCGCCTTCCTGCGCTCGTCGTGGCCGGAGGACACGATCGCCGGGCTCTACCGCAGGCTCACCGACGAGTCGTCGTACCGGAACCCGGCGGCCGCCTTCTACCTGCTCTCCCACGGCGGCGCGATCAACGCCGTCGGACCGGCCGACACGGCGATGGCCCACCGCGACGCGGTGCTCAAGGCGTACGGGTCGGTGTTCTGGTGGGACACCCGCGAGGACGACGTGCACCTGAGCTGGATCCGGGAGACCTACCACGAGCTGTTCGCCGGGACGGGCGGCGTCCCCGACCCGGACCGCGGCCACGGCGGGGCGTTCGTCAACTACGCCGACGCCGACTTCACCGACCCGGGCCTCAACGGCAGCGGGGTTCCCTGGCACCGGCTGTACTTCCGGGACAACTACCCGAGGCTGCAGCGGGTGAAGGCCCGCTTCGACCCTCTCGACGTCTTCCGGCACGCCCTGTCGGTCCGGCTGCCGTGACAAAGGCCGCCGTGACAAAGGCCGCCGTGACAAAGGCCGCCGTGACAAAGGCCGCCG
>NZ_JAPNNL010000110.1 GCF_027620315.1 Nonomuraea corallina
TCCCGCTGTCCCTGGCCGCCCTCGACCGGATGCGGCCCGACCTCGACGCGATGGCGCTGGCCGGGGCCGCGCCGGGGGCCGGGCGGGCGGCGCTGCGGCGCAGGGCGGACTCGCGGGTGCGGGTCTACGGCGCCGGGCGGGTGGGGGCGCAGGTGGTCGCGCTCCTGGCGGCGGCGGGCGTGGGCCGGATCCGGGTGTTCGATCCCGAGCCGGCGCGACCCCGTGACCTGGTGCCCGGTGGGCTGACGTGGGCCGAGGTCGGGATGACGCGAGAGGCGGGCGCGGCGCGGCGGGCCGACCCCGGCGACGCGCCGGGGCGGTCCGGCGAGAGGGCGGAGGGCTGGGGGCGGCCCGGGGCGCGCGCCGCGGTGGAGGTGCTGGCGGGCGGGCCTTTTCTGGGCGACGGCACCGAGCGGCCCGACCTGGTGATTCTCACGCCGGTGCGGCCGCTCGACATGGTGCTGGTCAACGAGTTGATGGCGCTGCGCATCCCGCATCTGCTCGGATCCGCCTTCGAAGGGCATGGATTGGCGGGTCCGTTTGTTATACCTGGGCAGACCGCCTGTTTGCACTGCCTGGACTTGATCAGACGGGACCACGACCCGGGCTGGCCGCTCGTCACCGCCCGGCTCGGCGGCTATCCCCCCGGGGAGATCGCCTGCGACGCCGCGGCGGCGGCCTCGGTGGCCGCCGCGGTGACCGGTCACGCTCTCGACTACCTTGATAATCACGCCTCGGCTGTGATGAACGGCACAACCGACATATCGCCTGATCGACGCTGGAGCTACCGATCTTGGGCAATCCACGCGCAATGTCGTTGTATACGAGACAATCCATATCCGCTAACAATGGTCATGTCAGCTGCCTGCGAGTGACCTGCGTAGGCAACGACCGTCGAAGGGGGGAAGCGGCGTCTCTGCCGAGACTCCGCAGATCAGGATGAGCGATCTTCCTCGCCGTGCCGTCACGCGCTCCGCCAAACTGGCCACCCTGCCCCTCAGTTTCGCCGGACGCACCGCGCTCGGGCTGGGCAAGCGCATCGGCGGCAAGTCCGCCGAAGTGGTCGCCGAGGAGATCCAGCAGCGCACCGCCGAGCAGATCTTCAAGGTGCTGGGCGAGCTCAAGGGCGGCGCCATGAAACTCGGCCAGGCGCTGTCCATCTTCGAGGCCGCGCTGCCGGCCGAGATCGTCGCCCCCTACCGGGCCACGCTCACCAGGCTGCAGGACGCCGCGCCCCCGCTGCCGGTCGCCACCGTCCACAAGGTGCTGGCCGAGCAGCTCGGCGACGACTGGCGTGACCACTTCCGGTCGTTCGACGACGAGCCGACCGCCGCCGCCTCCATCGGCCAGGTGCACCGCGCCGTGTGGCACGACGGCCGCGAGGCCGCGGTCAAGATCCAGTACCCCGGCGCCGGCAAGGCTCTGCTCGGCGACTTCACCCAGCTCGCCAGGCTCGGCAAGCTGTTCGGGGTGCTCATGCCGGGTCTCGACATCAAGTCGGTGCTCGCCGAGCTGCGCGAGCGGATCGCCGAGGAGCTCGACTACCTCCGCGAGGCCGAGGCGCAGCACGCGTTCGCGCTGGAGTTCCACGGTGACCCCGACTTCCTCGTGCCCGACGTCATCGCCGCCAACGAGACCGTGCTGATCACCGAGTGGATGGACGGCGTGCCGCTCTCCCGCGTGATCACCGAGGGCACGAAAGAGGAGCGCGACCGGGCCGGGCTGCTGTTCGTGCGCTTCCTGTTCTGCTCCCCCGCCAGGGTCAGCATGCTGCACGCCGACCCCCATCCGGGCAACTTCCGCATGCTGCCCGACGGCAGGCTCGGGATTCTCGACTTCGGCGCGGTCAACCGGGGCGGCTACCCACTGGCGTTCGGCCAGCTCACCCGCATCTTCAACCAGGGCGACATGGACACCGTGATCGCCGGGCTGCGCGCGGAGGGGTTCATCCGGCCCGGCATCGAGATCGACCCCGACGCGCTGCGCGCCTTCCTCGCGCCCTACGTCGAGCCGACGGCCGTGGAGGAGTTCACCTTCAGCCGCGAGTGGCTGCAGACGCAGGCGGCTTCGGTGACGGACCTGCGGCCGGGCAACGTGGTCCGTCAGCTCAACCTGCCTCCCTCGTACGTGCTCATCCACCGGGTGCACCTCGCCGGGATCGGCGTCCTGTGCCAGTTGGGCACCACGGCCCGCTTCCGCGACGAGGTGATCCGGTGGGTTCCCGGCTTCTCCGACGACCCCGACGACACTGACGCCAAGGCCCTCGCCACCGCCTGACCCCACTGCCGCCCAGGCTCCGTTCCCAGCGGACCCGCGTCCGTTCATCGAGGAGATACCCCTCAGGGGCATAGAGTCGGAGGGTGAGCGCACACCACGGACACCAGCACGCTCCTGAATCCGGCGCGTCCGGCCATCGACGGGACGGGACCGCTCAAGCGCACCCAGGCAGCGGCGGCCATGGTAGCGATCATGGTGGCGGCCATGGTGGCGATCATGTCGGGCGGTTCCGGCGGCTGTTCTGGATCATGCTGGCGCTGGCCGTCCCGGTCGTGGGGTTGAACGAGATGTTCGCCGATCTCGTCGGCTATGAGCTCCCCCGTGCGGCGTGGGTGCGGTGGGTCTCGCCGGCCCTGGGCACCGTCATCTACCTGTGGGGCGGCCGGCCGTTCCTGACGGGGGCGGTCTCGGAGATCCGTTCCCGCAAGCCGGGCATGATGCTGCTCATCGGCCTGGCCATCACGGTGGCGTTCGTCGCCTCCTGGGGCGCGAGCCTGCACGTGCTCGATCACCGGCTGAACTTCTGGTGGGAGCTGGCCCTGCTGGTGGTCATCATGCTGCTGGGCCACTGGATCGAGATGCGCTCCCTGGCTCAGACCAGCTCGGCGCTGGACTCCCTGGCGGCCCTGCTGCCTGACGAGGCGGAGAAGGTCGCGGGGACCGAGGTGGTCAAGGTCGCGCCGTCCGACCTGGTGGTGGGGGACGTCGTGATCGTCCGTCCCGGCGCCTCGGTGCCCGCCGACGGGAAGATCGTCGACGGTTCCGCGAGCATGAACGAGTCCATGATCACTGGAGAGTCCAGGCCCGTCCGCCGTTCCTTCGGCGATCAGGTGGTGGCCGGAACCGTGGCCACCGACTCCGGCCTCAGGGTCGAGGTCACCGCCATCGGCGAGGACACCGCCCTGGCCGGCATCCGGAAGCTCGTGGCCGACGCCCAGGCCTCCTCGTCGCGGGCTCAGCGCGTCGCCGACACCGCGGCGAGGTGGTTGTTCTGGTTCGCGCTGGGGTCGGCCGCGATCGCCGGCGTCGTCTGGACGCTCCTCGGCATGCCGGACGCCTCGGTCGTGCGGACCATCACCGTGCTCGTCATCGCCTGTCCGCACGCTCTCGGCCTGGCGATCCCGCTGGTGGTGTCCATCGCCACCGAGCGCGCCGCGCGCGGCGGCGTATTGATCAAGGATCGGCTGGCGCTGGAGTCGATGCGTACGGTCGACACGGTCCTGTTCGACAAGACCGGCACCCTGACCAAGGGTGAGCCGGCCGTGACCGGGATCGAGCCGGTCAGCGGCCGCGACGAGGACGAGGTGCTGGCCCTGGCCGCGGCGGCGGAGAGCGACAGCGAGCACCCCCTGGCCAGGGCCGTGGTGGGCGCGGCGCGGGCCCGCGGCCTGGACGTGCCTGCGGCCACCGGCTTCTCCTCCTCCCCGGCGGTCGGCGTCAGCGCGCGCGTGGACGGCACGGCGGTCGAGGTCGGCGGGCCGTACCTCCTTGACGACCACGGCCTGGACGAGCTTCCCGTCGCCCGCGACTGGCGCGCGGAGGGCGCGATCATCCTGCACGTCGTGGCCGATGGCCGGGTGATCGGCGCGCTCCGCCTGGCCGACGAGATCCGGCCCGAGTCCCGCGACGCCGTCGACGCCCTGCACGCCGCCGGAGCCCAGGTCATGATGATCACCGGTGACGCGCAGGCCGTCGCCGACACCGTCGCCCGCGACCTCGGCGTCGACCGGGTGTTCGCCTGCGTCCGGCCGGAGGACAAGGCTGCCAAGGTCGCCGAACTGCAGGCCGAAGGCAAGAGGGTGGCCATGGTCGGTGACGGCGTCAACGACGCCCCCGCCCTGGCCCAGGCCGACGTCGGCATCGCGATCGGCGCCGGCACGGACGTCGCGATCGGTTCGGCGGGAGTCATCCTCGCCTCCTCGGATCCGCGCTCGGTGCTCTCCGTCATCGAGCTGTCGCGGGCCGGCTATCGGAAGATGAAGCAGAACCTGTGGTGGGCCGCCGGCTACAACCTGATCTCGGTGCCCCTGGCGGCGGGGGTGCTCGCGCCGATCGGGTTCGTGCTGCCGATGAGTGTCGGAGCGCTTCTCATGTCGGCCTCGACCGTGGTGGTGGCGCTGAACGCGCAGTTGCTGCGCCGGCTCGATCTGACCCCGGCACGCAGCGCGGACGCCTTCCTGCACCGCTGAAAACGATCAGCCGCCGGCGCCCGCCGCGAACACGGCACGAGTGGGCGGCCCACACGAGCGTCGCCACGCCGCACGAGGTCAGCACGCCGCACGAGGGGAAACGCGGAAGACCCGCGCGGAACCGTCGTTCCACGCGGGTCTTCTTCTCGGTGGGAGATCCTGCGCCGGCGGCAGGATCTCCCGATCACAGCCCCAGGCTCAGCGCCCGGCTGAGGCGCTCGTTGGCGCGCCGGACGTCGCGCCGCGCCTTGCGGACGCGGGTGATGCGGGCGGCCATGCGGTGCTCCTCCGCCTCGCGGTGGAGGGTCCGTATTCGGTCTTTGACCAGTTCATGGTAGAGATACGGGGCCGAGAAGTCGCCGCTCGTCGGGACCAGGCTCATCGGATTTCCTCTTTCTGGTGGTTGTTGCAGGATCAGTGGTTCAGGCCGCGACGGGGTGCTTCCGCGGACGGCCACGAGGCCGCTTGCGGGGCACGATGGTGCCGCGGAGGATCAGTTCGCCGCCCCACACGCCCCAGGGCTCCTCCCTTTCGAGCGCGCGCTCGAGGCAGGTCTTCTGGATCGGGCACCCGGTGCAGAGCGCCTTGGCGAACTCGACGTCCTCCGGCGACTCGGCGAACCACAGGTCAGGGTCGGTACGACAGGGGATCTCGGCTTCGTCGATCAGGTCCATGATCGTCTTCGCCCCCATCAGTTTTCTCCTTTGATCGAACCTTTTGTTTCGGTCGGGACACACCTCGTGGGTGATCGGGATCACGGACAAACAAAGAGGCCGCGGATCCTGTTTGCGGATCCGCGGCCTGGGGGCTGCTGTGTGCCGGTCAGGTTATGACCGGAGCATCCCTCCAGGGTTGCGGACCCACTCCACGCTTGGCGATCGGCTGGGTCGGCACTTCGGCGCCCGGGACGAGCGCGGGCATGCCCAGAGCAGCGGCGGCGCCGAAGACAGGAGCGCTCGCAGCGGCGGCGCCACCGTGGGCGCGCGCGTACGACACGGAATCCTGGCGACGGGCATACTCGTCCTGCCGCAGCCTGGCCGGCCCATCGACGAGCCTCACCGAGTCACGGCATGCGGAAACGAGCCACTGCGTGGCCTGCGGGTTGATGCTGATCACTGTGACTCACCTCCGCTCTGGGATCGTCGGGCAGGAACCGCCCGACTCGCTTGTGCATGACCCTAAACCGGGATCCCGGCGTTGGGCAACGTATTTTCTACCTGCGATTTCGTGACAATGTCGTGCGGATCATGGCCTCCTGAACCACGGACACCACGAGTTCACCGGAGGCGTTGAACATCTCGCCGCGCGCCAGCCCCCGGGCCCCTCCGGCCCACGGCGACTCCTGCGCGTACAGCAGCCATTCGTCGGCCCTGAACGGCCGGTGGAACCACATCGCGTGGTCGAGCGAGGCGCCCATGATGTCGCTGGTGCCCCAGGCCAGCCCGTGCGCGAGCAGGACCGTGTCGACCAGGGTGTAGTCGGAGGCGTAGGCGCCCAGCACGACGTGCAGCAGCGGGTCGTCGGGCAGGTCGGCGTCGAAGCGGAACCAGACGTTGGTCTCGGCGCTGCGCAGGTCGGGATCGAGATGCGCCTCCCAGACCAGCGGGGAGACGTAGCGGGCGTCGACCGGGCGCGGCCTGGCCAGCCACTCGCGCTGCTCGTGGTCCTCGCCGACGAGCGCGGTGATCTGCTCCTGGAAGGTCGGCAGGGTCTCGGGGGCGGGCACGGCCGGCATCGCCGAGGCCTGGTGCTCGATGCCGGGCTCCTCGATGTGGAACGAGGCCGACATCGTGAAGATCGCCTTGCCGTGCTGGATCGCCACCACCCGCCGGGTGCTGAACGAGCGACCGTCGCGGACGCGTTCGACGTCGTAGACGATCGGGACGGCTGGGTCGCCGGGGCGGATGAAGTAGGCGTGCAGCGAGTGGACGTTCTTGCCGGACGGCACGGTGCGGCCTGCGGCGACGAGGGCCTGCGCGGCGACCTGCCCGCCGAAGACGCGCTGGATGCGCTCCTCGGGGCTCCGGCCGCGGAACATGTCGTGCTCGATCTGCTCCAGGTCGAGCAGGTCGAGCACTTCCTTCAGGGCCTCGTTCACCCATCCCCCTTCATGTCGGAACGCGAGACCCCCCGGACTCGCCCCCTCATAGTGGCATTGCGTGGTTTCGCGGCGGTTACGATGGCTCCGCTCCGGGCCGCGAAACGACAGCACAGCGTACGCGACGGTGGGACGAGCTCAGTGTCCGCCGCCACGGCACAGGCCGAGCACCGCCTCCCCGTAGCGGTCGAGCTTGACCCGGCCGATGCCCGCGATCGACAGCAGCTCCTGCTCGGTCGTCGGCACCCGCTCGGCGATGGCCTGCAGCGTCACGTCCGTGAACACGACGTACGGCGGGATCTTGGATTCCTTGGCCGTGGCCGTGCGCCACGCCTTGAGGCTCTCCAGCAGCGCCTCGTCGTAGTCGGCGGGGCAGGTCGCGCACCGGCCCAGTTTCTGCTCGGCGGCCGCGACCAGGGTCTTGGCGCAGATCCGGCAGCTGACCGGGGCCGCCGGCTCGCGGCGCTCGCGGGCGGGAGAGGCGACCCTGGCGGGCGCGGACGGGCGGCCCGTCAGCCCGTCGAGGAACCGGCTCGGGCGGCGGCTCTTGCGTCCGCCCGGCGACCGGGCCAGCGCCCACGACAGGGACAGATGGCGGCGGGCGCGGGTGATGCCCACGTACAGCAGCCGGCGCTCCTCCTCGATCTGCTCCGGCGTCTCCGCGTAGATGATCGGCACCATGCCGTCGGTGAGCCCGACGAGGAAGACCGCGTCCCACTCCAGCCCCTTGGCGGCGTGCAGGGAGGCGAGCGTGACGCCCTCGACGGGCGGCGCGTGCTGCTCGGCCGCGCGCCGCTCCAGCTCGGCCACGAACGCCGGCAGGTCGGCGCCCTCCGCCGCCAGGTCCTCCGCCAGGTCGGCCAGCGCCTTGAGCGACTCCCACTTCTCGCGCGCCTTGCCGCCGCCGGGCGGCGCGGGGGTCAGCCCGACGCCGGCCAGGATGTGGTGCACCTCGGCGGCCAGCGGCTCACCCGAGTGGGAGCGGGCCGCGCCCCGCAGCAGCACGACGGCCTGGCGCACCTCGGCCCGCTCGAAGAACCGGTCGGCGCCGCGCACCACGTACGGGATCTCCGCCTTCGACAGCGCCTCCTCGTAGGCCTCGGACTGCGAGTTGGTACGGAAGAGCACCGCGATCTCGCGGGACGGGACGCCCTGCTCCATCAGCTTGCGGATGCCGCGCGCGACGCCGGCGGCCTCGGCGGGCTCGTCGTCGTAGTGGGCGAACACCGGCCTGGGCCCGTCGGGACGCTGCGCGACGAGCTCCAGGCGGTGCGGCGACCTGCTCTTGGCGATGACGAGGTTGGCCAGGTCGACCACCTGGGGGGTGGAGCGGTAGTCGCGCACCAGCTTGATGACGGCGGCGTTCGGGAACTCGACCGCGAACCCGGTCAGGTAGCGCGGGGTCGCGCCGGTGAAGGAGTAGATCGTCTGGTTGGGGTCGCCGACCACGCACAGGTCGTCCCGGCCGCCGAGCCAGGTGTCGAGCAGCAGCTTCTGCAGGGGGTTGACGTCCTGGTACTCGTCGACGACGAAGTAACGGTACTGCTGGCGGATCTGGGCGGCGACCTCGGCGTGCTCGGTCATCACCGCCGCGGTCAGCTCCAGGATCGTCTCGAAGTCGAGCAGGTGACGCTCACGCCGGATCCGCTCGTACGCCTCGTACAGCCGCGCCACCTCCTCGGCGGGGATCGGAGGGGTGCGATGGTGCTTGGCGGCGGCGGCGACGTAGTCCTCGGGCCCGATCTGGGTGACCTTGGCCCATTCGACCTCGGCGGCGATGTCGCGCAGCTCGGCGCGATCGGGGCTTCTTCTGACGGCGCGGCAGGCTTCGACCAGGACCGGCAGCTTGGACTCGATCACCGACGGCGGCGTGCCGCCGATCACCCGCGGCCAGAAGTAGGTGAGCTGCCGCAGCGCGGCGGCGTGGAACGTGCGCGCCTGCACCCCCGGGGCGCCCAGGTGCCGCAGCCGCTGACGCAGCTCCCCCGCCGCGCGTGTGGTGAACGTCACGGCGAGCACGCTCCGCGCGTCGACCACCCCGCCGCGCACCGCGTGCGCGATCCTGTGGGTGATGGCCCTGGTCTTGCCCGTGCCGGCGCCGGCCAGCACGCACACCGGCCCGCGCACGGTCTCGGCCACCTCACGCTGCTCGGGATCGAGCCCGGACAGCACGTCGTCCACGCTGCTCACCTGTCCATCCTCCCAGTCGGTGGCGGTCCGGGTGCCATTCTGTCAACCAGCGGTGTCACCTGTTTCACTGCCAACGAGATGCAAACGACCGGCCTCTTCCACCACAATGGGCCAGTCCAGGTGATGGGGGAGGAAGGAAGGCCGTGCGCACAGCGGTTGCCTTGAGCGCGATCGCGCTCGCTTTTGTGACGCTTGCCCCGGTGAGCGCGCAGGCGGCGCAGGATCCGACGCCGGGTCCCGCGGCGACGATGACGACCGACCCCGACGGCATCGGCGGCCTGTCCAAGGAGACCATCTCCTACGGCAAGCACCACCGCCAGCAGATGGACGTGTGGTGGACCCCCGACGGCATGCAACGGCCCGGGGTCTTCATCATCCACGGCGGCTGGTGGTCCAGCGGCGACAAGAGGGGCATGACGCAGATCACCCGCTCGTTCGCCGATCTGGGCTACACCGTCTTCAACATCAACTACCGGCTGTCGACCCACGCCGCCTGGCCCGCGCAGCGCACCGACGCGCTGGCCGCGATCGCCGCCGCCCGCCGCCACGCCGACCGGTGGGCCTTCGACGCGAAGAACTACGTGGTGGTGGGGTTCTCCGCCGGCGGCCACATCGCCGCCGCCGTCGGCACCTTCGGCAACGGCATGCAGGGGCTGAAGGGCGTGGTCGGGCTGTCGCCGATCATCTCCCCGCTGCGCGCCTACACCGATGGGGCCGCGGCCACCGACCTCAACAAGCTGCGGCTGCGCAGGGCGGCGGTCCGGCTGGCCGGGGACTGCCACCCCAAGGGCAAGTGCTCCCGGGTGTGGGCCAGCATGGAGGTCTCCTGGCACGCCAGCCGCAAGGACGCCCCGATGCTCACCGTGCACGCGCAGGACGAGTTCGTGCCGCCGGCCCAGAGCGAACTGCTCAAGCAGTCCCTCGGCAAGCTCGGCGTGCCCGTCGAGACCATCACCATGCCGGGCCAGTCGCACAGCTCCGCCCTCTACCGCGAGCCGGGCGTGGCCGAGCGCGTCCAGGCGTGGATCACCGCCCGCATCGGGTGAGGGATTAACCAGGCGGCGCGCGGTGTTGCACCGGACGCCTGTCTTTTCCCCTGACCTTGGAGGGATTCTCCAGAGATGGCGCTCACGGTCTACAGCACCACGTGGTGCGGCCCCTGCAAGCGGCTCAAGTCCCAGCTGGCCCGCGAGGGCATCAGCTTCGACGAGGTCGACATCGAGCGCGACCCCGACGCGGCCGCGTTCGTCATGAGCGTCAACGGCGGCAACCAGGTGGTGCCGACGGTGGTCATCGAGACCCCCCAGGGGCGCATCGTCCGCACCAACCCGTCCGCCCGCGAGGTCAAGGCTCTCCTGGAAGCGGCCTGAAAGATGCTCGAGCCCCCGGCTTCGCCGCCGGAGGGCTCGAGACTTGGCTAGCATCGCCACCGAGACCTGGGTGTTTAGGTCACCCAGGTCTCATCAGTGTGTGTGGTTGTCGAGCTTGCGCTCCAGCCGGGCGATATCGCCCTTGAGCTCTGTGCGCACGCTCTGGATCTCCTCCTTCAGCTCCGTACGGACGCTCTGGATCTCCTCCTTCAGCTCCGTACGGACGCTCTGGATCTCCTCCTTCAGCTCCGCGCGCAGCCCGTGGATGTCGGCCTTGAGCTCGGCGCGGACGTCCTGGATCTCGCCTCGCAGCTCGTCGCGCATGAGGGACATCTCGGCCTTGAGGGTGACGACCGCGTCGGTGACGACGTTGGTGATCGCTTCGATCATGCGCTGCTCGGAGGCCCGGTCCTTGTCGTCCATGCGCATCTCGGCGGCGGCGACGTGGATGGCCAGCTTCTGGCGCTCGATGTCCAAGATCTCCTGGACCTGGGTTTCGTTCATGTGCATGAGCGTAGCCCTTCAGTCACTTACCGTGGCTTGGTTTTCACACTAAGTGAACATGGCCTACCAGTCACCCGTGAGCGGGCTGCCGTACCAGGTCTCTATGAGCCGGCGGGCGATGGAGACCGGGGGCGGGAGGCGGACGTCGCCGGTCCGGAGCGCGCGGGCCAGGTCTTCCCGGGAGAACCAGCGGGCCTCGGCGATCTCCTCGGCGTCGGGGACGAGGTCGGTGGACAGGGCGTTGGCGAAGAAGCCGAGCATGAGGCTGCGCGGGAAGGGCCACGGCTGGCTGCCGAGGTAGCGCGGGTCGGCCACGACGATGCCGACCTCCTCGGCCACCTCCCGGATGACGGCGGCCTCCAGCGACTCGCCCGGCTCGACGAACCCGGCCAGGATCGACAGCCGGCCCTCCGGCCACTGCGGGCCGCGGGCCAGGAGGCAGCGGTCGTCGGGGTCGCGGATCAGCATGATGACCGCCGGGTCGACGCGGGGGAAGTGCTGGCTGCCGTCGCGGGGGCAGACGCGGATGTGGCCGCTCGCCTCGACGGTCGTGCGCGCGCCGCAGCGCGGGCAGAACTGGTGCGCGCCGTGCCAGGCCTCCAGCGCCACGGCGTAGACCAGGAGACCGGCGTCGCGGTCACCGAGCAGGCCGCCCACCTGGCGCAGCCCGGCCGGCACCGGACGGCCTTCGGCGGCGTCCTGCGGGCTCATCGGCACGGTGACGCGGCCGTTGACGTCGCCCGCCGAGCCGCCGGGCAGCGGGGCCGCCACGGCGAAGTAGGTGACGCCGTCGGCGACGCCGAGCAGGAAGCGCTCACCCGGCGGCGCCTCGGCCGGGGTGTAGAGCACCGCCCGCACCTCGTCGCCGGCGCGTTCGACGAGCGTGCGGCCGCTGTCGATGACGAGCACCCGGGTCGAGGGGTCGTTCCAGGCCTGTTCGAGCCAGGCGGTGTTGGCCCTGCGTGCCGCCGACCTGTCGACGGTGCCCCGGGCGAGGAGCAGCGGTCCGATGAGTTGCTCTTCCGCACGCGTTTCCACGGGCCCACCCTTCCGAATCCGCTGTCATCCTATGGCCGCTCCGGGAAGATCCCGGAAGGGGACTCGGCGGGCACCGCCTCGATGAGGGCGACGAGGCCGTCGGCGTCGAGGAGGTCCACCGGCCGGACGGTGCGGTTGGCCCGCACGTAGTGGAAGGCCGCGCCCACCCGCTCCAGCGGCACGCCGGCCAGGTGGGACCAGGCCAGCCGGTAGGCGGCGAGCTGGACCGACGCGGCGCGGGCCGCCTTGCCCTGGGGCGGGCGTCCGGTCTTCCAGTCGACGACCTCGTAGCGGCCGCCGGGCAGCTCGAACACGGCGTCCATGCGGCCGCGCACCAGCCGATCGGCGATCATGGTCTCGAACGGGACCTCCATGTCGACCGGCCGCCGATCGGCCCACTCGCTCTCCTCGAACCGCTCGCGCAGCTCCGCCAGCCGCACGTCGGCCTCCTCCGGTTCGGCGTCCAGGCCGAGCTCGAAGTCGTCGATGAGCCGCTGCTGGTCCCACCGGGTCTCCAGCCACCTGTGGAAGGAGGTGCCGCGGCGGGCCAGCGGGGCGGGTTTGATCGGGACCGGGCGGCGGATCCGGCGGGCCAGCTCGCGCGGGTCGGCCGCCAGCGTGACCAGGGAGGAGACGGTCAGCCTGGCGGGCAGCTCGACGGTGGTGGAGTCGGGCCGCCGATGCAGCTCGCGTTCGCGCAGCAGCAGGTCGGTGTCGCGCTCCCAGGCCGCGACGCGCTCCTCCTCGAAGGAGCGGAGCGCCTCCTCCTCGTGTTCGGCGGGGTCGAGGCCGCCCGCGAGCGCGTCCTCCACCAGCCGGGCGCCGTCGAGGACGGACTCGTACCGCAGACCGGCGGGCTCCACCGGCCAGAGGGCCTGGGGCGGCTCGGCCAGCAGCGGGTTGGCGGCGCCGGGTTCGAGGTCGGAGGCCCAGACCGCGACCCGGTCGGCGGTGTCGCGGATCTCCAGCAGGAAGTCCGACGGCGCGAGCGGCTTGGACGCGGTGCCCCACCGGTAGCCGGAGGCGATCAGGTGGTAGTGGGCGCGGGTGACGGCCACGTACGCCAGCCGCCGCTCCTCCATGAGGTCCCTGGCGCGGCAGAGCTCGTCGAAGACGGCCAGGTCCTCCTTGCCGAGGCCCGGCAGCCGCGGCAGGTCGGCGGCGTCGCCGCGCAGCGGGTAGGGCAGCTTGCGCGGGTTCTCCGTCCAGCGGCCGTTGACGACCGGCGTGGCGGGGAAGACGCTGCCCGTGGTGATCGCGCCCGAGGAGTTGGCCAGTTGCGACAGGCCGGGCACGACCACGACCGGCCACTCCAGGCCCTTGGAGGCGTGCACGGTCATCAGCTTGACGCTGTTGCTCTCGCCGACCCTGCCGCCTTCCAGCCCGAACTCCTCGCTCTCGGCGGCCTCCAGGTAGGCGAGGAACGCGCCGAGCGTCGGGTCCTCGGCGTCGCCGGCGAACCGGGAGGCCGCGTCCAGGAACGCGTCCAGGTCCGCCCTGGCGGCGAACGCGCTCGCCGTGCCGCTGCGCGCCGCCACCTCGATGTCCAGGCCGAGCCGCCGCTCCACCTCGCTGATCAGGTCGGGCAGCGGCTGCGCGGCGTGCGCGCGGAGCTGGCGCAGCTCGTGCGCGAACGCGACCAGCCGGGTGGCGGCCAGGGGCGAGAACGACGCCAGCCACTCCTCCCTGTCGGGCAGTTCGTCCAGCGCGTCGATGAGGCTGCCCTGCTCGTCGGCCAGGTCGGCGACGGCCTGCTCCAGCGGGTCGTCCTCGTGGCGGCTCTCGCGGGACTGGCGGACCAGCTCGCGGGCGCGGTCGCCGAGCGCCCGCAGGTCGGCGGGGCCGATGCGCCAGCGCGGCCCGGCCAGCAGCCGGGCCAGCGCGTCGCCCGCGGTCGCGTCGTAGAGCACGCGCAGGGTGGCCACGATGTCGCTCACCTCCGGCACGGTGAGCAGGCCGCCGAGACCGACCACCTCGACCGGGATGTCGCGGTCCTCCAGCGCCTTGCGCAGGGCGGGGAACTGCGAGCGCTTGCGGGCCAGGATGGCGACGTCCTGCGGCTGGATGGCGAGGGTCTTCTTGCGCTCCCGTTCGCCCCAGGGCAGCCCGTCGGGCGCGACCTCCTGGCCGAGCATCTTGCCGATCATCCCGGCGATCCACGCCGCCTCGTCCCCGGCGGTCTCGTGGAAGGCGCAGGTGACGCGGCCCCGGTCCACCCGGTTGGGCCCGGGCACGAGCACGGGCACCTCGCGGGCCTCCATCCGCAGCGGGAGCTGGACCCGGGCGGCGACGTCGAGCACCCGGTCGCCGTTGCGGAAGCTGACGCTGAGCCGGCGCGCCGGGGCCGGGTCGCCGGAGGCGGTGCGGAAGTCGGCGGGGAAACGGCGCAGGTTGCCGGCCGAGGCGCCGCGCCAGCCGTAGATGGACTGGCACGGGTCGCCGACGGCGGTGACCGGGTGGCCGCCGCCGAACAGCGAGCGCAGCAGCACGAGCTGGGCGTGACTGGTGTCCTGGTACTCGTCGAGCAGCACCACCGCGAAGCGGGAGCGCTCGATCTCGCCGACCTCCTTGTGGTTGGCGGCGATCCGCGCCGCCAGCGCCATCTGGTCGCCGTAGTCGATGACCTCGCGCCTGCGCTTGAGCCGCTCGTACGCCTCGACGAGCGGCAGCAGCTGCTCCCTGGCGGCGTGCACGGCGAGCGGCCTGCCCTGCGCCTTGGTGACGCGGCCGGGCAGCGCGGCGTGCCGCTCGTGGAGCCAGGCGCCGATCCGGCGCACGTCCTCGGGCCCGCGCAGGTGCTCCGACAGCTCGCCGGCGAGCTCCAGGACGGCGGCGGTGACCGAGGCGGGGCCCAGCTCGACCTTGTCCATCGGCCCGTCGTACAGGGCGACGACCCGCGAGGCGAGCTGCCAGGAGACGGCCGGGGTGACCAGCCGCATGGTGGGCTCCAGCGCCTCGCGCAGCGCGTGGTCGGTGACCAGGCGCGAGGCGTAGGCGTGGTAGGTGGAGACGGCCGGCTCGTCATGCAGCAGCTCGGGCTCGGCCAGGCCGGCCTCGACCAGCCCGGAGAGCCGTTCCCTGACGCGGGCGGCCAGCTCGGCGGCGGCCTTGCGGGTGAAGGTGAGGCCGAGCACGTTCGCGGGCTTGACGAGGCCGTTGGCGACCAGCCAGACGACGCGGCCGGCCATGGTCTCGCTCTTGCCCGAGCCCGCTCCCGCCATGACGACCATCGGCTCCAGCGGAGCCTCGATGACGGCGGCCTGTTCGGGGGTGGGCGGCAGGATGCCGAGCTTGTCGGCCAGTTCGACCGGGTTCAGCACACCTGTCCCCCGCTGTCGTTCACGGGGCAGCTCGACCTGGCGGCGCAGGTGCGGCAGCCGTCGTTCGCCCTGGCCTGGAAGACGGGGCCGGACATGCCGATCGCGACGGTGTCGACCAGGTCAGCGGCCCAGCCGGGGTTCTGGTCGTCGGCGAGCGCGCCCTGCTTCTGCTCGATCGCGTCGTTCTTGCCGGCGGCCTTGCCGAGCTGGACGAGCGCGGCGCCGCCCGGCTCGTCCATGCCGTGCCTGGCGAACGCGCCCAGCAGCGCGGCGAGCTGGTAGACGCCGAGCTGCGGGTGGCGGTCGAGCTCGCCGGGCTTGGGCTTGGCGCCGCCGGTCTTGAGGTCGATGATCACCGCACGGCCGTCCTCGTCCCGCTCCAGCCGGTCGACCCGGCCCTTGATCTGGACGCCTTCGGCGATGGTGGCCACGAACGACTCCTCCAGGGCGACCAGGTCGCGGCCGTTCTCCCGCTGCCAGCGCAGGAACTTGCCGATCATCTGCTCGGCCACCTGGCGCTGCTTGCGGTTGAACCAGGCGCCGCCGAAGTCGAGCTCCTTCCAGACGTCGTCGAGGCGCTTGCCGAGCATGTTCTCGTCGGGCAGGCCGGTGGCGGCGAGCACGGCCAGCGCGTGGATGACGTTGCCGAGGCCCTGCGCGCTGCTGGTGCCGGCGGCGCCGACGGCCGTCTCCAGCAGCCAGCGCAGGCCGCACTTGGTGAAGCTCTCCACGGCGGAAGGGGAGATGGTGACGACGTCGTCGGGCCAGCTCAACGGCCGGTCGTCGGAGATCGGGGTGAGCGCGTACCAGTCGTTGGGGTGGGCGCCGGAGACGCCCGCGGCGGCGAGCCTGGCGAGCTGCCTGGCCGCGTTCCTGCGCATCCCGGCCGGTTTGGTGGGGTCGGTGACCGCGCTGCGCAGGTCGGCCACGAGCGCGGGCATGCTGAGCCAGCGCGACCGGTCGCCGGCCCCGGCCTCCTCGACGGCGCCCGGCATCAGCTCCGACAGGAACCTGGACGGCCGCTCGTCGGTGTCCTCGCCGCCGACGGCGGTGACGACGAGCCGGTGGCGGGCGCGGGTGGCGGCCACGTAGAACAGCCGCCGCTCCTCGGCCAGCAGCTTGGAGGCGAGCGAGGCGGCGTTCGGCCGGCCGCCCTCGACCACCTCGACGAGGTCGTCCACGCCCAGCAGGGTGCCGCGCAGCCGCAGGTCGGGCCAGACGGCCTCCTGCACGCCCGTCACCACCACCACGTCCCACTCCAGCCCCTTGGCCCGGTGGGCGGTCAGCACGCGCACGGCGTCGCCGTCGGGGGCGCGTTCGGACAGCGTGTCGCCGGGGATCTCCTGGGAGGCCAGGTCGTCCAGGAACACCTCGGGCCCCGCCTTGGGCATCCGGTCGACGAACCGGGCCGCCTGGTCGAACAGCGCCACGACCGCGTCGAGGTCCCGGTCGGCCTGGGCGCCGCGGGTGCCGCCGGTCAGGCTCGTGTCGGACCACCTCGCGGCCAGCCCGCTGGCCTGCCAGACGGCCCACAGCACCTCTTCGGCGCTCCCCTGCTCGTCGAGCGCGGCGCGGGCGGTGGTCAGCAGCCTGGCGACGCGCTCGGCGGGCACGGCGACGTGCGGCTCGATCCGTACGAGCTCGCGGGGGTCCCTGATCGCGGCGACGAGCAGCTCGCCGGACGAGCGCGGCACGTACGGCAGTTCTGGGGGGTCGGCGGCGACCTCGTTGTCGGCGATCTTGAGCGCGCGGCGGAGGCGGCGCACGCCGATCATGTCGGTGCCGCCGAGCGGCCCGGTCAGCAGCTCCTCCGCGACGTTCTCGTCCAGCTCCGCCGGGTCGATCGCGACCCTGAGCAGGGTCAGCAGGGGACGGACGCCGGGCTCCTGGGCGATCGGCACCTCGTCGCCGGCGATCATCGTGGGCACGCCGGCGTTGACCAGCGCCCGGCGCAGCAGCGGCACCTGGCGCTTGGCGGAGCGCACCAGCACCGCCATCCGGTGCCAGGGCACCCCGTCGACCAGGTGGGCGCGGCGCAGCGTGTCGGCCACCACCGCCGCCTCCTGGCTGGTGCTGTCGGCCAGCAGCACGCGCACCTCGCCCGGCGGCGCGTCGGGCAGCGGCGTCAGGTCGCGGTGGCCACGGGTGCCGCGCTCGTCGGGCATCGGCGCGGCCGGCAGCCGGGCGGCCACCCGCCGGGACGCGGTCAGCAGGTCGGCGCCCGCTCGGCGGCACACGCGCAGCGCCAGGACCGGCGCGTCGCGCCCGTCGAGCGTACGGAAGCGCTGCGGGAAGCGCAGGATGCCGTGCACGTCGGCGCCGCGGAAGCCGTAGACGGACTGGTCCGGGTCGCCGACCGCGACCAGGTCGCGCCCGTCGCCGGCGAGCTGCTGGAGCAGGAACTCCTGGGCCGGGTCGGTGTCCTGGTACTCGTCCACGAACACGGCGTCGACGGCGGCCCGCTCCCGCGCCCGCACCTCGGGCTCGGCGAGCAGCCTGCCGGCCTCGGCGATCAGCTCGGCGTAGTCGAGGGTCGGCTCGGGGTCGAGGTCGAAGCGGTTCTCGTAGCGGTCGGCGAAGCGGCCCACGGCCACCCAGTCGGCGCGCCCGTGCTGCCTGCCGAGCTCCTGGAGCCGCTCGCCGTCGAGCCCGCGTTCGGCGGCGCGGGACAGGAAGTCGCGCAGCTCCTCGGCGAACCCCCGGGTCCTGAGCGGTTCGCGCAGGTCGTCCGGCCAGTCGAGGGCGCCGTCCTCCAGCTCGCCGTGGAGCAGCCGCCGCACCTCCAGCAGTTGTTCGGGCCCTGTGAGCAGCCGGGGCGGCGGCTCGCCTGACAGCACCGCCTCGCGGCGCAGCAGCGCGTAGGCGTAGGAGTGGAAGGTCATGGCCACCGGCGTGCGGGTGGTGCGGCGCAGCCGGGCGGTGACGCGCTGGCGCAGCTCGCCGGCCGCCTTGCGGCTGAAGGTGAGGATCAGCACCCGCTCGGGGTCGGCGCCCCGGCGCTCGATCCGGTCGACCACGCTCTCGACGATCGTGGTGGTCTTGCCGGTGCCCGGCCCGGCCAGGACCAGCAGCGGGCCGCCCGGGTGGTCCACCACCGCGCGCTGGTGCCCGTCCAGCACAGGAGGCTCAACGGGCCCCCCGTTGCCACGGCGCACCAGTCGCCAGCCCTGACCACTCACAACCCTAGATTCCATCAGACCACAGGGGTAGATCGTGCCGGATTGACCGGTCTCCCGAGCGATCGACCAGGGTATCGGGGCAAATCTGGGTTTTCCCGCCCGACACGCCGGGCGGGAGAACGCAGGATCAGGAGAAGATGTGGTCCACGACGCGGGCGGTGGCCTTGCCGTCGTCGCGGGGCGCGAACGTGGCGCGGAAGGCGTCGTAGCGGTCGGCGTGCGCCGCCGCCACCTCGTCGATCGACCGCAGCGCGTCGACCACCTCGGCCGAGGTGGACAGCACCGGCCCCGGCGCGATCTCGGGCAGGTCCAGGTAGAGGCCGCGCTTGGTCGCGTACTTGGCCAGGTCGTAGCCGTACAGCACGATCGGCCTGCCGGTCACGGCGAAGTCCACCATGACGGACGAGTAGTCGGTCACCAGGACGTCCGCCACCAACAGCAGATCCGCAATATCCGGATAAGTCGTGACGTCGTGAGCGATGTCGGGAACGGCGGGCACCGCCTGCATCGGGTGACCCCGGACCAGCAGCTCGTGGTCCGCGCCCAGCGCCTCCCGCGCCTTCGCCAGGTCGAGCTTGACCATGGCGTTCTTGCGGTCGTAGTCGCGCCACGTGGGCGCGTACAGGACCACCCGCTTGCCCTCGGCCAGCCCGAGGCGCCGGCGCACCTTGGCCGCCAGTTCCTCGCGGTCGGGAGCGGTCAGCACGTCGTTGCGGGGCAGCCCGCTCTCCAGCACCTCGCCCTGGTAGCCGAACGCCTTGCGCAGCACGGGCGTGGCCCACGGCGACTGCGACAGCAGCACGTCCCAGCCGCGCACCTCGGCGGCCTGGCGGTGCCAGACGGGCGGCCTCGGGTCGCGCCGCATGTGCGGCTGGTCGTTGCCGATGTGCTTGACCGGGGTGCCGTGCCAGGTCTGCAGCACCACCTGGCCCTCGCGGGAGCGGAACCAGACGGGCAGGAACGAGTTCGTCACGATGTAGCGGGACCTGGCCAGCGCCGCCTTGTGCTCGCGGCTGCCGGTGCGCACGACGGTGGCGGGGCCGGGCGGCGTGAACGCGCCGTCCTTGACGATCCAGATGTGCTCACGGTCGTCGCCGCGGCGCAGCCGCTCCTCGTAGATCGCGCGGACGCTGTCGGCGTACAGCCGGCCCTCGTTGACCACGTAGACGGTGGCGTCGCCGAGCGGCTCGGTGCGCTGCTGCGGGTAGAAGACCTTGCGCAGCACGTGGGTGCCCGCCAGGCCCTTCTCGTTGGCCGGCCGGTCCTCCTCCGACAGCACCACCGGCACGTCGAAGCGGGTGGACACGAAGCGGAAGCAGTGGCCGCCGGCCGTGCGCGGGGTCTCGTCCAGGCCCTCCAGCGCGGCGTGGTCCATCCGCACCGGGACGATCTCACCGGACGGGTGCCGCATGGACAGGTTCCAGGTGCCGGAGGCCAGCGGCACGGGCTCGCCGAAGCGGTCCATCGCGCCGGGCTCGAACCGCACCTCGAACCGCTCGCCGGTGCGCTCCATCGGCAGCTGGTAGGACAGCCCGGAGCGGTGGCGCAGCGAGAGGGCGCGCGGCCCGGCGGCGTCGGGGTAGCTGCCGCGCAGGACCAGCGTGGTGCCCTCCCACCCGGCCGAGACGATGACGGGCCGGATGCGGTGGGCGGAGACGATCACGCGGTCGCGCCGGTCGCCCAGCACGGTGATCTCGCGGTCGCCGCTGGTGAACCGGGTCTCCCCCAGGTCGCCCAGCATGACCGTGGCGGCCGGGTCCCCCTTCGGCTCGACCCAGAGCCGGCGGCCGTCCTTCTCCTGCAGCAGCGTCGGCACGGCCAGGTCGAGCGTCACCTCGGTGGCCGAGCCCTTGGGCGTGAAGTCGGCGGCGATCCGGTGGCCGCCGAGCCTGGCGTGACCCTTGGTCACCACCCGGCCGGGCATGGCGATCCTCAGCTTCAGGTGCTCGTCGTCCACGGTGACGCCGGTGAGCTCGGCCCGGTTGGGCTGGAAGGCCACCTGGAGCGCGCGGTCGGAGGTCCACACCGGCCGGACCCACCAGCCGGGCCTGAGCTGACGTCCGGCGGGCCGCTCGCTGCGCCCGACGCCGTAGCCGCGCAGCAGGCCGGTGGCCCGGGCGCCGCGGCTCCAGAACACGATCTCGGCCCGCCACGTGGTGGTGTCGGCCACGGCCGGGCGGCGGCGCAGCCGGCGGCGCACCGCGGAGACCACGCCCCGGGCCGCGCCGCGCCAGCGCAGCGCGAACGGGTTGAGCTCGGCCGTGAAGCCGGACCAGTCGTAGTTGCAGCCGACCTCGCGGGCGCCGTGGGTGGCCTCGGGGGCGAGCACGCGCCGGGTGCGCAGGCGCACCGGCGGCAGCCAGCGCGGGCCGCGCAGCACCACCGTCGCCCAGTTGAAGCGGCGGCTGCGGACGGACAGCCCGGCCAGGTAGGCGTAGCCGGAGATGCGCAGCCTGCCGCCGTCCCAGACGATGTCGTCGATGTGCGTGACGGGCACCAGGTCGGCCTTGCGCAGCCGGTACAGCGCGGCCGGCAGCTCGTCCTTGAACGGCAGGTCGGCGTACCAGCGCAGGCCCTTGCGGATGCGCCTGGACGGCTCGGCGGCGGCCGCCACGACCTCGGCCAGGGTCTCGCCCTCGGCCAGTTCCTCGTCGGAACGGGTCTCGATGAGGTGGCACATGAGACGGCGGGCCACCGGCAGCTCGCGCTTGACCTTCGGATCCACCCCGGCGAGGTACGGGCGCACGAGGGCGAGGAGTTCGCGCCGCGTCGCGGGGCCGCGCTTGACCGCCAGGTCCATCCGCGCGCCCAGCGGCCCGCTGAGCACCTCGGCGTCGAAGACCGGGTCGCGTCCGCCGGGCCCGACCAGGGTCATGACGTCGGCGAGCGGCTCACCGCGGTCGCAGAGGTCCTGGACAGCCTTGAGGCGGTCGGGGACCGCTTCGCCGCCCGGGCTCTGGGCTGTTACGCCGTTAGCCATCGGGTAGGCACCGCCTTTCAGGCCGCCGTCTATGTTCTGCCTATGGTAATAGGAGTCACATGTAGCCAATTCGCGCTGTTCGCGAAGAGGCAGGTCAGTGTGCTTCCTGTGAATCCGCTGAACGCCCGTCCCAGCGCGCGCGGCGCATGTCGGCCCGTTCGCCGCGCAGCGGGGTGCCCTCCTCGCGCCAGTGGGACAGGCAGCGGGCCTCGTGCCCGGGGGCGCCGGTGCCGTCGGCGTGCACCACGCGCCACCAGGGCACGCCGCCGCCCCAGGTGGACATCACCCGGCCGACCTGGCGCGGTCCGCCCTCGCCGAGATACTCGGCGACGTCGCCGTAGGACATCACCCGGCCGGGCGGGATCCGCTCGACGAGGTCGAGCACCCGCTCGGCGTACGGGGTCAGGGAGTCCACGCGGCCGGCCCCGCGGCGAGCATCTCGTCGAACGCGCCGATCGCCAGCGCCGTGCCGTCGGCCAGCACCTCCACCACGCCGTCGCGCAGCGCGTAGACCTCGCCGTCCTCGCCGACGAGCCGGGCGCCGAGCGCGCCCGACAGCCGCACCAGCTGCGCCACCTGCCAGTCGGAGCCGGGCTCCCCGACCACCTGGCCGCGCCACGCCCCCACGGCGTGGTCGCCGTCGCCGTGCCTGGCGACGATCTCGTCGGACCCGCGCAGCCCGAACCCCGCCGCCTCGACCGCCTTCACCAGGTCCGCGAGGGCGATGGGCGACTCACGAACCACGCGCAGCTCGTATCCCATGAGGCGCGACCTTAGCGGATCTTCACTGTCTGCGTTGGTGGAGAACCATGATCCCGCCACAGAACAGCACAAGCGCCACCAGAACCCCGAGTCCGTACAGCCAGAGCCGCCACGGGTCCGGTCCCGGGGCCGACGGCGGCGGGGAGTCCTCGCCCTGCCCGAAGTGCTGGTCACTCGGTACGGGGATGCTGCGCCGCTGCCCGGCGAGCCCGGCCGCGGCGTTCAGCGCGGCGCCCGCGTCGACCACGCCGAAGCCGGTCCGCTCGTCGTACCCGGCGGCCGGCCTGCCCTTGGCCCCCGCCGCCAGCGCCTGGGCCACCTGGTCGGGCCGCAGGCCGGGATGGCGCGCCTTGACGAGGGCGGCGACGCCCGCCACCAGCGCCGCGGCCGCGCTGGTGCCCTCCGACGTGCCGTAACCGCGGCCGCGCTTCATCACGGGAACCCCGGACCCCGGCGCGGCGACCAGCACCGACAGGTTGTCGCTGCTGTACGGGGCCACCTTGCTCCGCTCGTCCACGGCCGCGACGCCGATCACACCGGGGTACCCGGCGGGGAAGCTCCAGTAGGAGGTGCCGTTCTCCCTGGCGTACTCCGTCTGCCCGTCGTTGCCCACGGCCGCGACCAGCACCACGCCCTTGCCGAGCGCGTACGAGACCGCCTCCCGCTCGGACCGGTGCGCCCCGTACGTGCCGATGGACATGCTGACCACCTGCGCGCCCTGGCCGACCGCGTAGCGCAGGGCGCGGGCGAGCGGGCTCTCGATCACCGCGCGGTCCTCGGCCAGCGGCGGGTCCACCCGGTCGGGGTCCTCCGACACCGCCAGCGGCAGGGACAGCACGCGGGACTCGGGCGCGACGCCGACGTAGCCGCCGTCCGCGCCGGAGGCGGCGATGAGCCCGGCCATCGCGGTGCCGTGCGCGCCCGGGGTCACCTCGCGGCGCACCGCGCCGGAGCTCATGTCGGGGCCGACGGTGACGCGGCCGCGCAGCTCCTTGGCGCCGGGGTCCACCGCGCTGTCGATGACGGCCACGGTGACGCCGGCGCCCTTGGTCGTCCGCCACGCCTGCTCGACGTTGAGCGCGTCGAGCACCCACTGCTGCTGTTCGCGGATGGGCGCCTGCGCGGGGGTCTGCAGCACGAGCAGGGCGGCGGTCAGCGCGCGCACGGCGGCTAGCACACGTTCCCCTGGGTGCACGGCGGGACCTTGGGCGGGTCGGCCAGGAAGTAGGCGACCTGGTTGCCGATGGACCTGGCGGCCGGCCACAGCTCGCTGTGCAGGCTCTCCTCCGGCCCGATCGCGGCGCGGGTGCGGCCGTCGGCGTAGCCGCCGGTGGTGAAGACGAGGTAGGGCCCGGCGCCGACCCAGCCGGTGCGCTGACGCTGCTGGACGCCGAAGCGCTCGGTCACGGTGCCGGGGAAGGCGACGGGCAGCACGCCGACCCGGTCGTCCTGGGCGAGGTCCCCGCCGGCCGAGGCCCGCGCCTCCTCGTCCTCCAGCACGGCCACGCCGACGGTGAAGACGAAGGTGGAGGTCTGGTCGACGTACGTGGCGCGCAGCATGCTGACGCACCCGTGCTCGGTCAGGACGGCGCCGACGGCCGGGTCCACGGCGTCGCGGCAGCGCGCCTCGGGGGCGATGCCGACCCGTCTGGCGTACTGCTGGGCGCGGTCGAGACCGAGGTACTTCAGCTCCTCGGGGAAGATCCCGGTGCTCGGCCACGCCTGCCAGCGCCGGGCGATCTCCTCCTGCTTGTAGCGGTTCTGCTCCTCGGCGGTCAGCGGCCGGGAGCGCGTCTCCCTGAACAGGCCCACGGTGCCGACCAGCACGACGACGGCCGAGAGGGCGACGATCATCCCGACCAGCGTCACGAACACGCGCCGGTAGCGGACCCCCTGCTGCACTTCGTCGATCCGGGCGCGGTCGCGCGCCGGTCTCCCGGACCAGCCCCCGGCGCGGCCGGTCGCCGACGGCCGGTCGCGCACGCGCGACCTGCGGCCGGTGCTGGCGCCGAGCGGGTTCCTCCGTCCCGGCGTGGCGTTCCCTCCGGCGCGCGGCAGGCCTGTCGTGGACCTACGTGCCTTCACCACCGCCTCGTTCCCAAGCTCGGCTCTGTGTCATTCGTCCCCTCAACGGGACGGATCATGCGTCCTGGTCATTGTGCGCGCGCCGGACCCGTCTCACCAACGTGAGGATGACCACGAGGGAGCCGATCGCGCCGCCCGCCGACGCCGCCGCGATGGAGGCGTGCAGCACGATG
>NZ_JAPNNL010000111.1 GCF_027620315.1 Nonomuraea corallina
GGCGGCCCACCAGACCGCTCCGACGACGTGACCCGGCCGGCCTCAAGCGGTCGGTCTGACGCGGTCGGTCTGACGCGGTCGGTCTGACGCGGTCGGCCTGACGCGGCCGGTCTGACGCGGTCGGTCTGACGCGGCCGGTCTCAAGCGGCTCGGCCCCGGGGCGTCCCCGGGGCCGGGATGGTCAATCCTCCCGCGAGACCGGCAGCGGCGGCAGCCGCCGCCGGGCCAGGTAACGGCGGAGCAGCGGCGTCAGCAGGGCCAGCAGCGCCAGCACGAGCAGCGCCGCCGCGACCGGGCTGCGCACCAGCACCGTCACGTCGCCGGCGCCGATGGCCAGCGCCCGGCGGAGCTGGATCTCCGCCATCGGCCCGAGGATCATGCCGATCACCGCCGGCGCGATCGGCAGCCCGAACCGCCGCATGGCGAACCCGAGCAGACCCAGCAGGAACAGCACCACGAGGTCCACCGCGCTGGCGTTCAGCGCGTAGACGCCGAGCGCGGCGAACATGATGATCCCGGCGTAGAGGTACGGGCGCGGGATCCGCAGCAGCTTGGCCCAGAGCGGGGCGAGCGGCAGGTTGAGCACGAGCAGCATGGTGTTGCCGATGAACAGCGACGCGATCATGGCCCACACCAGGGCCGGGTTGTGGTCGAAGAGCTGCGGCCCGGGCTGCAGCCCGTACTGCTGGAAGGCCGCCAGCATGATCGCGGCGGTGGCGGAGGTCGGCAGCCCGAGCGTGAGCAGCGGCACGAGCGTGCCCGCGGCCGAGGCGTTGTTGGCGGCCTCCGGCCCGGCCACGCCCTCGATCGCGCCCTTGCCGTACTCCTCCCGCGCCACCCCGCGCGCCAGCTTCTTCTCGGCCGCGTACGACAGGAACGTGGGGATCTCGGCGCCGCCGCCCGGCAGCGCGCCGAACGGGAAGCCGAGCGCGGTGCCGCGCAGCCACGGCCGCCACGACCGCCCCCAGTCGGAGCGGCCCATCCAGGCCCTGCCCACCGGCACCACGTCCGGCGGGGCGTGCCGCAGCCGGGAGGCCACGTACAGCGCCTCGCCCACCGCGAAGAGCCCGACCGCCACGATGACGACGTCGATGCCGTCGAGGAGCTGCGGGATGCCCAGCGTGAGCCGGGCCTGCCCGGTCTGCTGGTCGATGCCGACGAGCCCGATCGCCAGGCCCAGCCCGAGCGAGGCCAGCCCGCGCACGACCGACCGGGACAGCACCGACGACACCGCGGTGAAGGCCAGGACCGCCAGCGCGAAGTAGTCCTCGGGGCCGAAGGAGATGGCGAAGTCGACCACGACCGGCGCCGCGAACACCAGCAGCGCGGTGGCGATGGTGCCCGCCACGAACGAGCCGATGGCGGCGGTGGCCAGCGCCTGCGCGGCCCGCCCGCGCCTGGCCATCTTGTTGCCCTCCAGCGCGGTGATCATGGAGGAGGACTCGCCGGGCGTGTTGAGCAGGATGGAGGTGGTCGAGCCGCCGTACATGCCGCCGTAGTAGATGCCGGCGAACATGATGAACGCGCTGGCCGGCGGCACGGTGAAGGTGATCGGCAGCAGCAGGGCCACGGTCATCGCGGGCCCGATGCCGGGCAGCACGCCGACCAGGGTGCCGAGTGTGACGCCGACGAGCGCGTACAGCAGGTTGACCGGCGTGAGCGCGGCGGCGAACCCGTCGAGCAGCAGCCCCAGGGACTCCATTCAGATCACCCCCGACAGCAGCCCGGCGGGCAGCGTGACGCCCAGCCCTTTGACGAACACCAGGTACGTGCCGGTCGCGAGCACCACCGCGATGACGGCGGCGCGGAGCCTGTGCTCGGCGCCGAGCGCCACCGACAGGCCGAAGAACAGCAGGCTTCCCGCGATAACCCAGCCGAGCACGTCCAGCACCGCCGTGAAGGCCAGGAAGACACCGCTGACCAGGCCGACGCCGCGCCAGTCGGCGGGCGCGGCGGCGTCCACGTCCTCGCTCTCCTCCGGGTCGCCGTGCCCGCCGCGCAGCACGTCGGCCACGTAGAACAGGCCGATCAGGATCATCGCGCCGCCGACCAGCATGGGGAAGAACCGCGGCCCCGGCCCGAGCCGGGAGGCCGCGGCCGACACGTCGAGCGTGCCCACGACGACGAACACGCCGAGGCCCAGCACCACGAGCGCCAGCCCCAGCTCGGGCCGCCACCTGCCACGCTTGTCCGTGGCCTCCTCGGGAGAGGACATCAGGACACGAGCCCCATCTCGGCGATGATGCCCTTGACCCGGGTCTCCTCGGACCTCAGGTAGTCGGCGAACTCCTGGCCGGTCATGAACGAGTCGATCCAGCCGTTCTTGGCCACCGCGTCCTTCCAGGGCTGCGAGGCGTGCATCGTGGTCACCAGGTCCGTCAGCGCCTTCTTGTCGGCGTCGGCGAGCCCGCCGGGGGCCACGAAACCGCGCCAGTTGGCCAGCTCCACGTCCAGGCCGCCCTCCTTGAGTGTGGGCGCGTCCAGTTCGGGCAGCCGCTCGCCGGAGGTGACGCCGAGCGCCCGCAGCTTGCCGGACTTGACGTGCTCGGCGAACTCGCCGACGCCCGAGACGCCGATCGTCACCTTGCCGCCGAGCAGCGCGTTGAGCGCCTCGCCGCCGCCGGAGTGCGCGATGTAGTTGACCTGCTTGGGGTCGACGCCCGCGGCCTTGGCCATGAGCCCGGCCACGATGTGGTCGGTGCCGCCGGCCGAGCCGCCCGCGACCGACACCTTCGCCGGGTCCGCCTTCCAGGCGGCCACCAGGTCCTGCAGCGAGGTGAGCGGGGACTGCGCCGGAACGACGACGATCTCGTACTCCTCGGTCAGCTTGGCGATCGGGGTCGTCTCCGCGAGCGTGACCTTGGACTTGTTCTGCTCGATGGCGCCGACCATGACCAGGCCCATCGTCATCAGCAGGTTGCCGTTGCCCTTCTCGCCGGCGAGCTGGGCCAGCCCGATCGTGCCGCCGGCGCCGGGGACGTTGAAGACCTCGACCCCGCGGTCCGGCATCACGGACTTCAACGCCTGCTCCGCGGTGCGGGACGTCTGGTCCCAGCCGCCACCGGGCGAGGCCGGGGCCATGATGCGCAGGGTGCTGGTGCCGCCGCCTGCGCCGCCGCTGCCGCCGCAGCCGGTCAGCGCGGCAAGGGAGAACGCCGCGAGAGCGGCGAGGACGCGCATACGCATGAATCACTCCAGGGGGGTTCTCACATCTCTGGACCCTGGATCGTGCGGGCCGGGAGCCGCCGCGTCGAGACTGCGCAGGTAGCGTTCGTAGTGGTCGTATCGGTCGCAACCGGGCCGTGACCTGGCACTGTTTGCATGTGCTGCGTGAGACTCGGCACCCAGCTGTTCGCGCTCCAGACGGCGATCGTGCTGCTCGCCGTCGGCAGCACCGCCGCTGTGTGGGCACAGCACACCCGCACCCAGTACGACTCCCGCTACGAGCAGCGCGCCCTGGCCATCGCCCAGTCGGTCGCGGCCCTGCCGCAGGTGCGCGAGGCGTTCAAGCTGCGGCGTCCGGAGAGCGTGCTGCAGCCGCTCGCGCTGAGCGTGCAGGAGACCACCGGCGCCGACTACGTGGTGATCGCCAACGCCGACCAGGTCCGTTACGCCCACCCCAACGCCTCGCTCATCCGCCACCGGCTGTCGACCGACGGCAGCTACGTGCTCACCACCGGCGACGACTGGGTCGGCACGCAGAAGGGCACCATCGGCACCACGGTGCGGGGCAAGACCCCGGTCCGCGACGAGTACGGCGACGTCATCGGCCTGGTCTCGGTCGGCGTGCTGGAGACCACGGTCATCGGCGAGGTGGCGGCCGGGCTGCCGCCGCTGCTGTGGACCGCGGTGGCCGTGCTCGTGGCGGGGCTCGCCGCGGCCGCCCTGATCACGGCCAGGGTGCGCAGGCAGACGTTCGGGCTTGAGCCTCGGGAGATCGCCACCCTGCTGGAGCAGCGCGAGGGCGTGCTGCACGGCGTCAAGGAGGGTGTGCTCGCGCTCGACCTCGAAGGCCGCGTGACGCTGGTCAACGACGCCGCCCGCGAGCTGCTCGGCGACGTCGGCGACGACCTGACCAGGATGCCGGTCTCCGCCCGCATGCGCGACGTGCTCGGCGGCGCCGACCAGGGCGAGGACCGGGTGGTCCTGCACGGCGACCGGGTGTTGGTGCTCAACCGCACCCCGGTGTCCGTACGCGGCCGGCAGAGCGGCTGGGTGATCACCCTGCGCGACCGCACGGAGCTGGTCCGGCTGGCCCGCGAGCTGGAGTCGACCAGCAGCGCGACGGAGGCGCTGCGGGCACAGGCGCACGAGTTCGCCAACCGGATGCACACCGTGGTCGGGCTGCTGGAGCTGGGCGAGCACGACGCGGCCATCGCGTTCATCACCAGCACGACGCCCGGCGTGCGGGCCGGTGAGCTGCGCGAGCGGATCGGCGATCCCACGCTGGCCGCGCTGCTGCTGGCCAAGTCGGCCGAGGCGGCCGAGCGCGGCGCCCGCCTGGTGCTGGCCGACGACTCCGCGGTGCCCGAAGGGGTGCTCGGCGACCCGCAGGACGCCGTCCTGGTCGTCGGCAACCTGGTGGCCAACGCCATCGACGCGCTCGACGGCGGCGGCGGCACGATCGAGGTCTCGGTCGTGGCCGACGCCGGCGGGCTGCGCGTGCGGGTGCGCGACTCGGGGCCCGGGATCACGCCCGAGCTGGTGGAGGAGGTCTTCAGGGAGGGGTTCACCACCAAGGCGGCCCGTTCCGGGCCGCGCGGGCTCGGGCTGGCGCTCACCCGGCAGGCGTGCCTGCGCCGCGGCGGCTGGGTGAAGGTGCGCAACTCCGGCGGTGCGGTGTTCACCGCCCTGCTGCCCGCCGAGGCGGCGACGTGAGCGACATCCGGGTCCTGGTCGTGGACGACGACTTCATGGTGGCCCGCATCCACGGCGGCTATGTCTCCAGGGTGCCCGGGTTCGAGGTGGTGGCCACCGCCCATAGCGGGGCCGCCGCGATCGCCGCCGCGGACGAGGTCAGACCCGACCTCGTCCTGCTCGACATCTACCTGCCCGACATGTCGGGTCTGGCGGTGCTGAAGGCGCTCAGCGGCGTCGACGTGCTCGTCATCAGCGCCGCCCGCGACGTGCCGACGGTCAGGGAGGCCATGCGCGGCGGGGCGGTCAACTACCTGATCAAGCCGTTCGCCGCCGCCGCTCTCACCGAGCGGCTCCAGCAGTACGCCCACACCCGCAGGCAGCTGAGCGCCATCGGCCCGGAGGCCCGTCAGGACGACGTGGACCGGCTGTTCGGCGTCTCCGGCGTCCCGCGTACCCTGCCCAAGGGCCTGTCGCCGGCGACCTGCGCGCTGGTCGCCCAGGCGTTGCGGGAGGCCGGCCGCGACCTGTCGGCCGTGGAGACGGCCGCGCTGACGGGGCTGTCGCGGGTGAGCGCCCGCCGCTATCTGGAGTACCTCTGCGGGACGGGCCGGGTGGAGCTGCGGCCGAGGTACGGGACGGCGGGCAGGCCGGAACACCGATTCCGCTGGATCGGCTGACACACTTCCGTAGCCTTATCCCGTGACATATCCGGACCCGCGTGCCTTACTGTTTCCTGAGGAGTGGCTGCGGAGCGGGAGGAGATTGAGGCGTGCGTAACGCCGGACCGATCGAATCGCCGACCGACCCGTTCGCCTCGGTGCCGTTACCCCAGCGCGCCACCTCACGCAAACCCAGGATCGAGGGCCTTCCTCCCGGTGTGTCCAGGGACATCTTCGGTCCCACGACCGGCCGCCAGGAGACGCGGCCCGCCGGCCACCCGCCCGCGGGCAGCGCGCTGCCGCCGGCGGCGCCCGAGTCACAGCCGTGGCCGGTCCGGGAGGACCCCTCGCCGGCCTTCACCGATCCGTCACCGCCGCCCTCCTTCACCGACGGCGAGCCGTCCCGACGCCGCCGGCTGCTGCCCGCCGTCGGCGTGCTGGTGCTCCTCTTCGTCCTGCTCGCCTACCTGGTGCCGGCCGTGCTCATGTCCGGCTCGGTGCTGCGCGGCACCCGCGTCGCCGGCGTCGACATCGGCGGCCTGACCGTCACCCAGGCGGCCGAAAAGCTCCGCCACGAACTGGCGGCCGACCTCAGCAAGCCCGTCGTGGTGCGCGTCGGCGACTACGAGGACACCATCCAGCCCGACGAGGCGGGCCTGGAGCTGGACGTGGTCAGCACGATCAACCAGGTGCCCAGCGGCTTCCCCAGCCCCGTCGAGGTGTGGCGCGGGCTGACCGGCACCACCGAGCTGGAGCCCAAGGTCACGGTCGACGCCTCCCAGCTCTCCAGGACCGTCGAAGGGCTGGCCGAGACCGTCGACCAGCCGCCGGTGGAGGGCAAGGTGACCTTCAAGGGCCTGCGGCCCGTCGTCACCCAGCCGCGCGGCGGCGCCCTGCTCGACCGGGGCGAAGCCGTCAAGGCGATCAGTGACGCCTTCCTCACCGGCGCCGGCAGGGCGTCACTGTCGCTCCAGCCGGCCGAGCCCGCCACCACCCGGGAGGCCGTGAACCGGGCCAGGACCCAGGCCGTCCGCGCCGTCCAGGGCCCGATCACGCTGACCCTCGACGGCAAGCAGGCCCAGCTCGCCCCGGAGGCCATCGCGGCCAGCCTGACCTTCGTCGCCGACCCCGACGGCGACGGCGCGCTGACGCCCGAGTTCGACGCCGCCCGGGCGCTCCGCCCGGTGGAGGCCGTCCTGGTGGACGCCGCCCAGGCGCCCCGCGACGCCACGTACGAGATCGTCGACGGCCGGCCCCAGCTCATCCCCTCCCGCGCCGGACGCGGCGTCGACGAGAGGCGCCTCAGCCGCGACCTGGTCGCCCTGCTGCGGCGCGGCGGCGAGCGGGTCCTCCCGGTCACCCTGTCGGCCGCGCCGCCCGACGTCACCACCGAGGAGGTGAGCGGGCTCGGCATCAAGGAGGCCGTGGGCTCGTTCACCTCCGAGTTCGACTGCTGCCAGCCACGGGTCACCAACATCCGGCAGATGGCCGCGGACCTGGACGGCCACCTGGTCAGGCCCGGCCAGACGTTCTCGCTCAACGACGTGATCGGCGAGCGCACCGCCGAGGGCGGGTACGTGCCCGCGCCGCAGGTCGTCGGCGGCCGCCTGATCACGATCATGGGCGGCGGCGTCTCCCAGCTCGCCACCACCCTCTACAACGCCGTCTTCTTCGGCGGCTTCGTCGACGTCGCGCACACGCCGATGGACTACCACTCCTCCCGCTTCCCGGCCGGCCGCGACGCCGCGCTGCTCTACCCGGACCACGACCTGAAGTGGCGCAACGACTCCGACCACGGCGTGCTGATCAAGGCGTCGTCCACCGGCACGTCGGTCACCGTCACCCTCTACAGCACCAAGAGGTACGAGAAGATCGAGGCGGTCGAGTCGGAGAAGCGGGACTTCACCCCCTTCCGCCGTGAGACCAGCGACGCCGCCGACTGCCAGCCCGTGGCGGGCCAGCAGGGCTTCACCATCGACGTCACCCGGGTCTTCTACGAGGACGGCGAGGTGGTCAAGCGCGACAAGAAGCTGACCACGAAGTACCGCCCGCGGGCCGAGGTCGTCTGCACGGCCGGAGGCTGACCGGTCACGGCGTCACGGAGATGATCCGGTCGTCGCCGTCCCGCACGTCGCCCCTGCCGTCCCTGTTGCTCGTGCCCACCCAGAGCTCGCCGCCGGGGCTCTGGGCGACCGCGCGCAGCCTGCCGTAGACGCCGGAGTAGTGGGCGACGGGCCTGCCGGGAGCGCCGTCCTCGGCCAGCGGGATCTGCCACAGGCGCTCGCCGCGCAGCGCGCCCATCCACAGCGAGCCGTTCGCGTAGGCCAGCCCGGACGGTGACGCCTCGGAGGTGTCCCAGGTGACGATCGGGTTCTCGAACTCCGGGTCGTCGCCCCGGCCCTCGACCTCGGGCCAGCCGTAGTTGCCGCCCGGCTTGATCAGGTTGACCTCGTCGAAGGCGTTGGCGCCGAACTCGGACGCGTACAGCCTGCCCCGCTCGTCCCAGGCGAGTCCCTGCACGTTGCGGTGGCCGAGGCTGTAGACGAGCGTGCCGAACGGGTTGCCCGGGGCGGGCTCGCCGTCGGGGGTCATCCGCAGGATCTTGCCCGCCAGTGAGTCGCGCCGCTGCGCGAGCTCCCGGTCGCCGATCTCGCCGGTGCTCGCGTACAGATGGCCGTCGGGGCCGAAGGCCAGCCTGCCGCCGTTGTGGATGCCCCCCTTCGGGATGCCCTTGACGATGACCTGGGGATCCGACAGCGTGGCGCCGTCGAACCGGTAGCGCACGATCCGGTTGTCGTCGGCGGCCGTGTAGTACACGAACAGCCGGTCGTCCTTGACCGCCAGGCCCATCAGCCCGCCCTCGCCGTCGGGGACCACCCCGTTGATCCTGGCCACCTCGGTGACCCCGCCGAGGCCGTCCAGGCGGACCAGCCGGCCGGTGTCGCGCTCGGTCACCAGCGCGTCGCCGCCGGGCAGGAACGCGATCGACCACGGCACCTCGAGGTTCTCCGCCACCGTTATCGGCTCGCCGGGGGACCGCTCGGGAACGACGGAGGCCGTGGGCGTCGTCGCCACCCCGCCCGCGCCGGAACAGGCGGTCAGCCCCGCCAGCAACATGATCATCCAGATGCGCCTCATGTGTTCCATACTGTCCCCCGACCCTTAAGGTTTCCCGCATGAAGATCTGGGTGCCCTCCGACGCCGTCGCCGAAGTCCTGTCCGAACTGCCCGGCGTCGAGTGCGCGGTGTTCCACCGCGAGGCGCCGGAGCCCGCCGGGATCGAGGACGTCGAGGTCTGGGTCCCGCCTCTCGTGCTCGTCCCCGACGTGCCCGGGGTCCTGGCCCGCATGCGTTCGCTGCGCCTGCTCCAGACCGTCACCGCCGGCGTGGACGCCTACCGGCCCCACCTGCCCGAGGGCGTCGTGCTGTGCAACGCGCGCGGCGTGCACGACGCCGGCACCGCCGAGTGGGCGGCCGGGGCGATGATCGCGGTCGTCCGCGAGTTCCCCGCGTTCGCCGAGGCCCAGCGGCGCGGGGCGTGGACCTACCGCCAGACCGGCGTGCTCGCCGACTCCACCGTGCTGATCATCGGCTACGGCTCCATCGGCGCCGCGCTGGAGCGCCGCCTGGCCGGTTTCGAGGTGGAGATCGTACGGGTGGCCAGAACCGCCCGCGACACCGAGTACGGGCCGGTCCACGGCATGGACGAGCTGGCCGGCCTGCTGCCCTCCGCCGACGTGGTCGTGCTGCTCGTGCCCTCCACCCCGGCGACCACCGGCCTGGTCGACGCCGCCTTCCTGGCGCGCATGAAGGACGGCGCCGTGCTGGTCAACGCCGCCAGGGGCACGGTGGTCGACACCGGCGCCCTGGTCGCCGAGCTGCAGGCGGGGAGGCTGCGGGCGGCCCTCGACGTGACCGCGCCGGAGCCGCTGCCCGAGGACCATCCCCTGTGGACCGCGCCCGGCGTGCTGATCACCCCGCACGTGGCGGGCAGCACGCCCGCCTCCGGCCGGCGCATGCTCAAGCTCATCCACGCGCAAATGACGCGTTACCTCCGCGGCGAGCCGCTCGACAACGTCATCACCGACGCGTACTGAGGAGAATCCGGGCTGTGGCTGGGTCGTGACCTTCGGTGCGTACCGTTGCTCCTATCCAAGGTTTCCTGACTCCTCGTCAAGGAAAAATTGGTGGCAATTGGTCCGTGTGGTTATCAGATCGGTGACGACATCGGCGTTGTCACCACCCGCGCACCCGTGACCGCACACACTGGCGATGTGGACGCGCCGGGATTCGGCGGCCACGGGAGCAGGTTTCGAGGACGGGATGGCAACGACTGTGATCCGCTGGCGTGATCCACGGGCATCGCTGACCGCCGGAGCGGCGATCGGCGCGGCCGGGGTCGCGGCTGCGCTCCTTGCGGGCGGCCCGGCCCTCCCCATCGGCGCGATCGCCGGGTTCTGCGCGGCCATGCTCGCCGCCGCGTCGCTGCTGCTCGCCTCCAGGCGGACGGGCGAGCGCCGGTCCATGGCGCGCGGCCTGCGCTGGATGGGCGGCGGCGCCGCCTTCTGGGCCGTCGGCGTGGCCGGGCGCCCGCTCACCGACAGCTCCAGCCTGATGGTCAGCTTCGCCGACCTGCTCGTGCTGCTCGGCACCGTCCTGATCGGCGGCGGCGCGCTCATCGCCGGCGGGCGCCGCCCGCCCGCCCTCGTCGTGCTCCGCCACGTCACCGACTCCTACCTGTGCGCCGCGGCGCTGTTCCTCATCGGGTGGGTCGTCGCGCTGCGCCACGTCTACGACGCCACCGCCGACCCGGCGCTGTTCACCTTCTCGATGCTGCCGCCCATGCTCGCGCTGCTCGTGACGTGCACGGTCGTGCCGTCCATCGTCACCGGACGGGCGGTGGCGCTGCCGCTCGGGGCGGCGGGCCTGTGCGTGCTCGTGGCCACCACGACCTTCACCATGGCCGGCGCGGTGGCCAGGCTCGACGGCGGCGGACAGCCCGGCTGGAGCCTGGCGCTCGCCCCCGCGGCCTTCCTGCTGCTGAGCGCCGTCCCGTGGGCCCGGCCGCGTGAGGTCGCGGCCTGGCCGGTCATGGGCAGCCTCGTCGCGCTGCTGCCGCTGGCACTGGTCGGCGTGGCCACGGTGACCATGGTCATCCACCTGTCGAGCGGGGGACAGGAGCCGCCCGTCGCCGGCGTCGTGGTGATCGCCGCCTCGATGGTGCTGCTCCTGCTGCTGCGCCTGTTCGTGCTGGCCGGCGTCAACCTGCGGCTGCGCACGCTGCTCTCGCGCGGCGAGCGGCAACTGCGCGACCTGGCCGAGAGCACCGGCGACGTGGTGCTCATCTGCGACCATGACGGCACCGTGCACGAGATCGGCGCCGGGGTGGAGGAGACCTACGGCTACCGCCCTGAGCAGATCGTCGGCGGCTCGATCTTCGACTACATCCACCCCGAGGACGTGCCGCAGATCCAGTCGTCGCTGCGCGCGATGGGCCTCGACGACGAGGACGAGCCCGCCCCCGGCGCCTGCCTCATCGCCTGCCGGGTGCGCGCCGCCGACGGCACCTGGCGGCCCACCGAGTCCGTCGCCACCCGCCACGCCACCGGCGAGGACCAGATCCTGGTGACCACCCGCGACATCAGCGACGAGGAGGCCCTGCGCAACCAGGTCGCTCACCTGACCTTCCACGACGGCGTCACCGGCCTGCCCAACCGCGCCTACTTCGAGGAGCGCACCCGCGAGATGCTCGGCGGCTCGGGGCACGTCGCGGTGATCTTCCTCGATCTCGACGGGTTCACCTCCGTCAACGACTCCGTCGGCCACGCCAGCGGCGACCACCTCCTCGGCCAGGCCGCCCGCAGGCTGCGCGGCGCGGTGCGCCCCGACGACACGCTCGCCCGGTGGGGCGGCGACGAGTTCGCGCTGCTCATCGAGACCGGCGGCGACGCGCAGCTCGCCGTCGATCTGGCCGAGCGGCTGCTGCGGGCGGTCTCGCAGGAGCCGTTCCGGGTGGCCGACCGCGACGTGGCGCTCACCGGCAGCGTCGGGGTCGCCTTCGCCGAGGACGACGTGCCCGCCGGCGACCTGATCCGCAACGCCGACGTCGCCATGGCGCGGGCCAAGGAGCTCGGCGGGCGCCGGGTCGAGGTGTTCGCCGCGCAGATGCACGCCGACGTGGTCCGCAGGCTGGAGCTCGCCGCCGACCTGCAGCGGGCGTTGATCGAGCACCAGTTCGCGATCGAGTACCAGCCCGTCGTCGACCTGGCGACCTCCCGGGTGACCGCGGTCGAGGCGCTGGTGCGGTGGTGCCGGGGCTCCACGTTCGTGCCGCCCGACCAGTTCCTCGGCCCGGCCGAGGACACCGGCCTCATCGTGCCGCTGGGGGAGTGGATCCTGCGCGAGGCGTGCCGCGAGGTGGCCGCCTGGCGGGCCGAGTCGTGGGACATCGGGCTGTCGCTCAACCTGTCCGCCCGCCAGATCACCGCCCCCAGGTTCGTCCAGGCGGTCGAGGAGGCGCTGGCCGACAGCGGGCTGCCCGCCTCCGCGCTGACCCTCGAGGTGATCGAGGAGATGCTCGTCGAGGACGCCGACGAGACCGTCAAACGGCTGTCCGAGCTGCGCGCTCTCGGGGTGCGGCTGGCCATCGACGACTTCGGCACCGGTTACGCCTCGCTGGCGTTCCTGCGGCAGCTCCCGGTCGACATGATCAAGATCGACCCGTCGTTCGTGTCCGGGCTCGGCCAGGACGACACGCTGACCCTGCTCACCCGGACCATCGTGCGGCTCGGCCACGACCTCGGGCTCGTCGTGGTGGCCGAGGGCATCGAGCGGCCGGAGCAGCTCGACCTGCTGCGAGAGATGGGCTGCACGCGCGGTCAGGGCTTCCTCGTGGCCCGGCCGATGGCGGCCAGGGGCGTCGATTCGCTGCGGAGAACCAGTCTCACCGTGTGAGACCTGTGTCCCACTAAGTTGACACCAGGGCGTTCGTAGCGGCTATGGTGTAATCCATGCTTCGCAGTGAGATTCTCGTAGTACTTCGCCGGCGCGCAGGCCGTTAGCGAAGCACTCCGACCTGCGCGCCGCCCCGCTCCCACATCTCGTGGGGAGGGGCATTTTTTATGTCCTCACGTGTGATCACACAAGGAACGAGCCGATGACCGAACGGATGACAGGTGCACAGGCCCTGGTCAGGGCGCTGGAGCACGTGGGAGTCGACACCGTGTTCGGGATCCCTGGCGGCGCCATCCTCCCCGCCTACGATCCGCTGTACGACTCGACCAAGGTCCGGCATGTGCTCGTACGGCACGAGCAGGGCGCCGGCCACGCGGCCGAGGGATACGCCCAGGCCACCGGCAAGGTCGGCGTGTGCATGGCGACGAGCGGGCCGGGAGCGACCAACCTGGTGACCCCGATCGCCGACGCCTACATGGACTCGGTGCCGATCGTGGCGATCACCGGGCAGGTGGCCAGTGCGGCGATCGGGACGGACGCCTTCCAGGAGGCCGACATCTCCGGCATCACCATGCCGATCACCAAGCACAACTTCCTGATCACCGACGCGGACGACATCGCGCGGACGATCGCCGAGGCGTTCCACATCGCCGCCACCGGCCGCCCCGGGCCCGTGCTGGTCGACATCTCCAAGGACGCGCTGCAGTCCGAGACCACGTTCACCTGGCCGCCGGTCATGCAGCTGCCCGGCTACCGCCCGGTCACCCGGCCGCACTCCAAGCAGATCCGCGAGGCGGCCAAGCTGATGGCCGAGTCGCGGCGGCCGGTGCTCTACGTCGGCGGCGGCGTGCACAAGGCCCGCGCCTCCGAGGAGCTGTACCGCCTGGCAGAGGTGACCGGCATCCCGGTGGTCACCACGCTGATGGCGCGCGGCACGTTCCCCGACAGCCACCCGCAGCACCTCGGCATGCCCGGCATGCACGGCACGGTCGCCGCGGTGGGCGCCCTGCAGCAGGCCGACCTGATCATCGGCCTCGGCGTCCGCTTCGACGACCGGGTCACCGGTCAGCTCTCCACCTTCGCCCCGTACGCCAAGATCGTGCACGCCGACATCGACCCCGCGGAGATCTCCAAGAACCGCCACGCCGACGTGCCGATCGTGGGTGACTGCAAGGAGGTCATCGGCGACCTGACCGCCGCCGTGGAGGCGTCCGGCCAGCAGGGCGACTACGCCGACTGGTGGACGATGCTCAACGGCTACAAGGAGACCTACCCGCTCGGCTACGACGAGTTCGACGACGGCTCGCTGGCCCCGCAGTACGTGATGCGGCGGCTGAGCGCCATCGCCGGGCCCGACGCCTACTACGTGGCCGGGGTCGGCCAGCACCAGATGTGGGCCGCCCAGTTCATCGCGCACGAGCGTCCCGGCGCGTTCATCAACTCCGGCGGCGCCGGCACCATGGGCTTCGCCGTCCCGGCGGCGATGGGCGCCAAGATGGGCGTCCCCGACGCCGTGGTGTGGGCCATCGACGGCGACGGCTGCTTCCAGATGACCAACCAGGAGCTGGCCACGTGCGCGCTGGAAGGGGTGCCGATCAAGATCGCCGTCATCAACAACGGCAACCTCGGCATGGTCCGCCAGTGGCAGACCCTCTTCTACGACCAGCGCTACTCCAACACCGACCTGCAGGCGACGCGCCGGATCCCCGACTTCGTCAAGCTGGCGGAGGCCTATGGTTGTGTTGGCCTGAGATGTGAGCGTCCCGAGGACGTCGACGCGACCATCAAGAAGGCCATGGAGATCAACGACGTCCCGGTGGTGATCGACTTCGTCGTCCACCAGGACGCCATGGTCTGGCCCATGGTCGCGGCCGGGACGAGCAACGACGACATCAAGATCGCCCGTGACATGGCGCCTACGTGGGAGAACGAGGAATGAGCAGACACACGCTGTCCGTGCTCGTGGAGAACAAGCCGGGTGTCCTGGCGCGGGTGTCCGCGCTGTTCAGCCGGCGCGGTTTCAACATCGACTCGCTGGCCGTCGGCCCCACCGAGCACGACGACATCTCCCGCATGACGATCGTCGTCAGCGTCGACCAGCTGCCGCTGGAGCAGGTCACCAAACAGCTCAACAAGCTGGTGAACGTGCTCAAGATCGTGGAGCTCGACCCGTCCCAGTCGGTGCAGCGCGAGCTGACGCTGATCAAGGTCAAGGCCGACGCCGACAGCCGCTCGCACGTCCTGGAGCTCGTCCAGCTCTTCCGTGCCCGCTGCATCGACGTCGCGGCCGACGCCGTGACCATCGAGGTCACCGGCACCCCCGACAAGCTCGACGCCTTCGTCAAGGTGCTCGAACCGTTCGGGATCAAAGAGCTCGTCCAGTCGGGCATGGTGGCCATCGGCCGCGGCGCCCGTTCCATCACTGACCGGTCCCTCAGGGCACTGGACCGTACCGCCTGAAAGGTTTTTCGCACGTGACCGAGATCTTCTACGACGACCAGGCCGACCTGTCGATCATCCAGGGGCGCCGTGTGGCCGTGCTGGGGTACGGCAGCCAGGGCCACGCCCACGCGCTCTCCCTGCGTGACTCCGGCGTGGACGTGCGGGTCGGCCTCCCCGAGGGCTCCAAGAGCCGCGAGAAGGCCGAGAACGACGGGCTGCGGGTGGTCACCCCGGCCGAGGCGGTCAAGGAGGCCGACCTCACCATGATCCTCGCGCCGGACCACGTCCAGCGTCACCTGTACGCCGAGCACGTCGCGCCGAACCTCAAGGAGGGCGACGCGCTCTTCTTCGGCCACGGGCTCAACATCCGCTACGGCCTCATCGAGGCGCCCGAGGGCGTCGACGTGTGCATGGTCGCCCCCAAGGGGCCCGGCCACCTGGTGCGCCGCCAGTTCGAGGCGGGACGCGGCGTGCCCTGCCTCGTGGCCGTCGAGAAGGACGCCTCCGGCAACGCCCTCGCCCTGGCGCTCTCGTACGCCAAGGGCATCGGCGGCACCCGTGCCGGCGCGCTCAGGACCACGTTCACCGAGGAGACCGAGACCGACCTGTTCGGCGAGCAGGCCGTGCTGTGCGGCGGCGTCTCCGAGCTGATCAAGGCCGGCTTCGAGACCCTCATCGAGGCCGGCTACCAGCCGGAGGTCGCCTACTTCGAGTGCCTGCACGAGATGAAGCTCATCGTCGACCTCATGTACGAGGGCGGCATCTCGAAGATGTACTGGTCGGTGTCCGACACCGCCGAGTACGGCGGCTACACCCGCGGCCCGCGCGTCATCACCGACGAGACCCGCCGCGCGATGCGCGAGATCCTCGCCGAGATCCAGGACGGCAGGTTCGCCCGCGAGCTGGTGGACGAGTTCGACGGCGGCCAGAAGGAGTTCCAGCGCCACCGTGAGGAGCTGGAGAACGACCCGATCGAGAAGACCGGCGCCGAGCTCCGCCCGATGATGAGCTGGCTCAAGGCCTGAGCTTCCCGGGCGTGGGGGGGGCGGGGGCCGCCCCCCCCCCCCCCCCCCCCCCCCCCCCCCGGGGGGCCTGCCGCCCCCCGCGGGGGCCGCGTCGTTTGCGGCGTTCGCCAGAGTCGGCGCTGGTCAGGATCACCGGCCGCGGTGCCACGCCGGCACCGTGCGGCGGTACACGGACCGCCATGACCGCCCCCGCCTTCGTCGAGGTTCCCTTAAGAGACACTCCCGCCCGCGTCAAAGAAGGGAATCCCGCGTGTGCTCGGTCTGGCCATCGGGGAGACTTGGACCGCTACCACGGAGAGTAGTCAAGAGGTAACAGAGGAGATCCGATGTACAAGACGGGACTTGTCCTTACCGGCCTGATCGGCGGGATGGTCATGCTGGGTGGCGCTCCCGCGCTCGCCCAGGGCTACAGCACCGCGCCGGTACTGCTCAGCACGTACCACGACGATGGAGAGGGCGACGGCATCAGGTACCACAGGTCGCAGGACGGCGAGTGGACCAACAACGGTTCCGACAACGACCTCGTCGATGTCGACATCCTGAACGACGTCCTCGACATCCTCACGGCCCGCCGCTCAGGCTGAGCGGGAGCACTGCGGGGCCCATCTCGGCGACGAGGTGGGCCCCGCCACCGTTTTACGGGACCTTCTCCCCGGTGGTCCTCCACGTTCCTTCACCGGAGTTCCTGCGGAGCACCTCTCCGCTGGGTCCTCAGCGGGTGGCGAAGACCTGGGTCCAGTGGGGGCCTCTGGAGTGGTGGCCGACGCCGATGTGGGTGAAGGAACAGTTCATGATGTTCTGCCGGTGTCCGGGGCTGTCGAGCCAGCCCTGCACCACCTGGGCGGCGGTCCTCTGGCCCATGGCGATGTTCTCGCCCCAGGCGCGGATCGGGGCGAATCCGGCGGCGCGGATGCGGTCGCCCGCGGAGCTGCCGTTCCTGCCGGTGTGGTCGAAGTAGCCTCGGGTCGCCATGTCCGCCGAGTGCCTCTCGGCCGCCCTGCGCAGTTGGGCGTCGTGGGTCAGCGGCCGGCAGCCGTTGCGGGCGCGGGCCTGGTTGGTGAGCCTGACGACCTCGGACTCGGCGGTCGAGGCGCCCTGGCCGGTTCTGGCCGATCCGCCGCAGGACAGCGACACCGTGCGTGAGGAGCCGGAGCCGCCCGTGTAGTCCAGGGCCGTGACGTAGTAGCGGCGCGGGGCGGCGGAGCAGCGCAGCCTGAGCGAGACGCTGCCGTTCCGCACCACCCGGGAGCCGCTCTTCAGGGTGCGGTCGGGGCCGGTGACGACCTGCTTGATCCGTACGCGGAGCCGGGCGGGGTCGTCGCACCCGGTCCGCGTGGCCGCGGCCCTGAGCATCCCGCCGGCGTCCACGACCGGCCTGGCGACCAGGACGCGGCACGCCGCCTCCGCCGCGCCGGCGGACTTCGCGGCCTCCGTGATGCGCAGGCTCCGGGCGATCCGCACCGCCTGGGCCATCTGCGTCTGGGCCATCCGCGCCTGGGACGCCTGGGCCATCTGGGACGCCTGGGCCATCTGGGGCGGCTGCGCGGAGGCGGGGCTCGACGCGGGGATGCTCACCGCCGCGAGACTTCCGAGGCAGGCCAGTGCCTGGAGCCGTCTGCGCATTGCTGTCCTCCGATGAGGTGAGACGCTGCGTCGAGACCGCATTCTGGCCCGTCTACGTCCGTCATGTCCTGAAAAACGCGTCTATATCTTGAGCTCCATGTGTCGCAATCGTAACAATTAGCCGTGTGACCTCGGTAAACCCGGTCCCATCTTCACGCGTCAGGTGGAAAAAAATCCGGGTGCGCCCCGTGAGGCGCACCCGGTCAGCGAAGCCGTCGTGCTAGCACTGCACGGGCTTGAGCCACGAGCACTCCAGGTCGGGTCCTTCCTGGGTGGCCGACTTGAGCTGGACCGCGGCGTCCACGGGCGCGGTCCTGGAGAACTGCGCCAGCCGGACCGCGATCTTGTCCTCGATGTCCCTGGGCGCGGACGACAGATACTGGTTCAGCATGATGGAGAACACCAGCGGCTCCCCGTCGGCGCTCGTCACGTACCCCGAGAGCGCGGTGACGCCGGTCAGCGACCCCGTCTTGGCGCGCACGTTGCCGGCCGCCGGGGTGTTCCGCATCCGGCTGCGCAGCGTGCCGCCGACGAGCCGGTCGGCGTCGCCCGCGACCGGCAGCGAGTCGTACCAGGTCTGATACCAGGGCTCGTCGCGCACGCCGATGAGCAGTTGCGCGATCGAGGCGGGGGTGATGCCGTCGCGGCGCGACAGGCCGGAGCCGTCGCGCAGGTTGAGCACCTGCACGCCGTTGGCGCGGGCGAAGTCGGAGCTCGCCTTGAGCCCCGCCGTCCAGGTGCCCTGGCCGGCGACCTTGCGGCCCATGGCCTTGGTGAGGATCTCGGCGTGGATGTTGTTGCTCAGCTTCATGAACGGCACGAGCAGCTCGCTCAGCGGCATCGACTCCTTCCTCGCCAGCTCCGCGGCGCCCTCGGGGGCCGCTCCGGCCACGGTCTTGCCCAGCACCCGCACGCCCCGCTTGTCCAGCGCGTCGCGGAACAGGGTCGCGGCGTAGGCGGCCGGGTCGTCCACCGAGACATATTCGCTGTACGAGGACGCGACCGTGCCGGTGATGACCACGGTCCTGGTGCCGTGCCTGCGTTCGATGAGGACGTCGGTGGCCGAGCCCGCACGGGCGTTGTTCACGATCTTCAGGTAGGAGGTCTCGGGCGTCGTGGACACCTTGACGCCGTCGCCGTCGGGCGCGACGGAGACGATCACCGAGCCCGCGTCGTAGTCGCGGTCGGGGGAGGCGGTGAGGGCGGAGATGGGGGCCGCGTAGTAGGCCGTCTCGTCGTCCCAGGCCCAGTCCTGGCCGAGCCGTACGTCGTCGAACCAGGTGTCGTCGGCCACCAGCTTGCCGGTGACGAGCTTGACGCCCGCCGCGGCGACCTTGGCGGCCAGCGCGTCGTAGTCCTCGGCCAGCAGGGTCGGGTCGCCGGTGCCGCGCAGCACCAGGTCGCCGTTGAGCACCGGGCCGGACTTGCGTCCCGAGCTCAGCACGCTGGTGGTGAACCGGTAGTCGAGGCCGAGCACCTCCGCCGCCGCGGCCGAGGTGAACAGCTTGGCGTTGGACGCGGGCACCAGGAGCTTGCCCGCGTCGGTCGAGTACAGCTCCTCGCCGTTGGCCGCGCTCCTGACCATCACGCCGGCCTGGGCGATGGTCAGCCGGGAGTCGGCGAGGATCTGGTTGAGGTCCTGGGTCAGGTCGGCCACGCCGGGCGTGGGGTCGAGGGCGATCGCGGGGGAGGAGGGGCCGGACGCCCAGGCGAGGGCCGCGACGAGCGCGCCCGCGACGAGGGATGCTGAGGTGCGCCGCATAGGGGGTCTCCAAGGGGATGCGACAGGGTCTCGCCTGTGATCATGGGGCCGACCGGCGTACGGTGTAATCCGCAAATCTCCGTATATTTACGGAGACGGGGCTACGGGCCCTCGTCGCTCACCACGAAGCCGCAGTCGCCGAACGCGACCTCGTCGCCCGCCCTGACCCGGGCCGGGGCGACCAGCCGCCAGCCGTTGAGCCGGGTGCCGTTGAGCGAGCCGAGGTCGACCAGCATCCACCCGCCGTCGTCCTCGCGGCGCAGCTCGGCGTGGACGCGGGAGACCGTCAGGTCCGACAGGACGAGGTCACAGGCCGAGCCGCGGCCGACCACGAACCGCCGGCGGTCGTCGGGCAGGGCCAGGCGGGGCAGCCGGGGCTTGCGCCAGGCGGACTGCAGGGCGGTGGTGAAGCCGGAGACGGCCGACACCGCGCCGGTGAGCGCGTGCGTCGCCCGCTGCCGGAACGTCGGCCGCCGCGGCAGGTCGGCGACGAGCGCGTCGAGCTCCTGCTGATTGCGGGCGCGCAGCGCCTGGTCCACGCGCACCACGAAGGTGTCGTGGGAGAGCCGCCCCTCGACGGCCCGCTCCCGGAGCTCGTCGATCGCGCGGTCCCGCTCATCGTCAGACGCGCGGAACGGTCGAGGCGTCGAGCTCATCCCCCGAGTATCGGTCTGAAGAGCGGGCGCTGTCCAGAATACGGGGATCTGTTGCCGTCGAAGCGCGGCCTCGGATCACCCGGCCGGGTCCGGGACAACGCCGGGCACGGCCCGCCCGGGGTCCCTGAGGTGGTACTTCAGCGTCATCGCCACGGACAGCAGGATGATCAGCGACGGGACCGCCGTCTGCCCGATGAGCACGGCGGTCACGGCACTGTCCGGCTGTTCCACCCGCTGGCTCGCCACGGAGGAGATGAAGCCGCCGATCGACAGGACCAGGCCGAAGATCAGCGCGCCGAAGGCGCTGACCCCGCTCTCGATCGCCGTCCACAGCCCGGTGAACACCCCCGCCCGCCGCTTGCCCGTGTCGGCGGCGTCCGTCGCGATCACGTCGGCCAGCATGGAGAACTGCAGCAGCGTCACCCCGGCGACCCCGGTGCCGATCAGCAGGATCATCACGTGGGCGTACCAGGCGCCGAAGACCGGCGTGGCCAGGGCGAGCGCGGTGCCGCCCGAGAAGGTGGCGGCCGCCATGATCATCGCGCCCCGCTTGTCGAAGCGCCTGGACAGCCACGTCCACATCGGCATCGTCAGCATCATCGGGCCGACCAGCGCCGCGAACAGCGTGGTGGTGGCCCGGGGATCGCCGAGCGTGTACGTGGCGAAGTACGGGGCGGCGGCCAGCATGATGGCCACCGCGAGCTGCTGCGTGCAGCTCAGCGCCGTCAGCCAGAGGAACGCCTTGTTCCCCTTGACCACCGCGAACTGCTTGAACAGGTTGCCCCCGTCCGCCTCCGGCGCCCCGGTCATGGGGGCGCGCGCCGTGCCGAAGAAGGCGCCCAGCATGGCGGCCAGCAGCACCGCGGCGATCACACCGCCCATGAGCCGGTAGCTCTCCAGCGTGCCGCTCTCGCCCTGGCTGTTGACGATGAGCGGGGCCGCGACGCCGGCGATCGCCGTGGCCGCGCCGACGAACACCATCCGCCACTGCAGCAGCGAGGTCCGCTCGTGGTAGTCGTCGGTCATCTCGGCGGGCATCGCCTTGTACGGCACCTCGAACAGCGCGTAGGCGGTGGCCGCCGCCATGAAGCAGGCTCCCACGTACAGCGCGGCGGGGTAGCCCGTCAGCGGCGGGCCGGCGAACACCAGGAAGAAGGCGACCGGCAGCGTCAGGGCGCCGGCCAGCAGCCAGGGGCGGCGCGGCCCGAGCCGCGAGGAGGTCCGGTCGGACCAGCGGCCCACCATCGGGTTGAGCAGCAGATCCCACACCTTGGGCGCGGTCACCACGATCCCGGCCAGCCACGCGGGCACCGCCAGGAAGTTGGTCATGTAGAACAGCAGGAGCAGTCCGGGCACGGAACCGAAGGTGGCGGTGCAGAAGGACCCCACGCCGTAGCCCAGCCGCACGCCTCGGGGGACCGTGGGGGCGGCCACGGCGGGTGCGATCACGGACTCATTGAAGCCGAGCGGGAGTCCGTGCGGTAGGGCCTATTTCGCCGTTTCTGCCGTCAGTCGTTGACGTCGGCGCACACCACGTGCGCGCCGATCTCCACCATGCGGCGTTCGCTGCGCGCGTCGGCCACCCTGGCCATGAGGATCGGCGCCCCGCTGGCCGCGAGCTGCGGGAGCCTGGCCCGCACGCCGCGGTGCAGGTCGCGCACCACGTCCTCGGCGGCCGACATGTGCACCTTGACGTGCAGCATGATCCCGGGAGCGCCGGAGGCGGTGCGGGCCTCGGAGATCCACACGTGGTGGACCAGCGGGAAGTCCATGAGCAGTTGCGCGACGGCCTGGCGCAGCGCGGGCAGGATCGGGTGCGAGCACCGCCGGTAACCGGGGTCCACCTGCTGCATCGGCCCCGACAGGTGCGGCCGGGGGGCGGGGATCCACGGGATCGACGGCGCTTCCTGATGTCTCGGCGCGGCGGCGATCGTGCCGCTGCGCGACACCGTGGCCATGGCGCCCGTCGCGTAGGCGGCGGGGGCGGCCCCCGACAGCACGGGGGTGGGCCCGGTGCGGGTCGAGGTGAGGAAGCGCTGGAGATCGTCGATGGGGACGGCGGCCGCGGCGGGGCCGGCGGCGTCGATCACGATCTCCCGCACGCCGGTGACGCGCTGGATGTCGAGGATGGTGTCGGCATCGCACGCCGACAGCGAGTGGCTGCCGTGGTGCCTGGCGTAGGTCGCCGCGCTGGTGTATCCGAGCAGCACGCGGTCACCGGCCTGGGTGGTGCCCAGGACGACGGATCGGTCTGGTCGCACGGCCACCAGGACTCCACCGTCGGCCAGAGCCGCCAGCAACCGGTGCGGAGCACCATGCTGGGCGAGCACGTCGGCAAGCGCAGGGTTCCCGATGCTCATAGGACGAACCATAGGTAGTCGGCCACGGCTTATCAGGCTAATGGCGAATAATTCTCCCGATCAAGATGAAGATGGCTGCGGTGTGGATGACTTTGTGTCCGCCCGGGTACGGGGCGTCTCGTCTCATATGCCGAGCCTTCGTGAACGCGTTCACAAGCCACCGATAGACTCGGAACGAACCGGGGGACCCATCGACGTGTCCCTGACGCCCGCCGCACGCCACTAAGGACTCACGCTCGTGAACAAGCCCGTCGTACTGGTCGCAGAGGAGCTGTCAGAGGCCGGCCTCGCCGTCCTCGGCGCTGATTTCGAGGTCCGCCACACCGACGGCGCCGATCGGTCCCAGCTGCTGCCCGCCCTCGCCGACGTGGACGCGCTCATCGTCCGGTCCGCCACCAAGGTCGACGCCGAGGCGATCGCCGCGGCGCCCAAGCTCCGTGTGGTGGCCCGGGCCGGCGTCGGACTGGACAACGTCGACGTCGAGGCGGCCACCAAGGCCGGCGTCATGGTGGTCAACGCGCCCACCTCCAACATCACCAGCGCCGCCGAGCAGACCGTCGCGCTCATCCTGGCCAGCGCCCGCAACACCGCCCAGGCCCACGCCGCGCTCAAGAACGGCGAGTGGAAGCGGTCCAAGTACACCGGCGTCGAGCTCGACGAGAAGGTCGTCGCCATCCTAGGCCTGGGCAAGATCGGCCAGCTCGTGGCGCAGCGGCTGCAGCCATTCGGCGTCGAGCTGATCGCCTACGACCCCTACCTGCCGCCGGCCCGCGCCGCGCAGATGGGCGTCAAGCTCATGAGCCTGGACGAGGTGCTCAAGCAGGCCGACTTCATCACCGTCCACCTGCCCAAGACCAAGGAGACCCTGGGTCTCATCGGCGACCGCGAGCTGCACGAGGTCAAGCCCTCGGTGCGGATCATCAACGTGGCGCGCGGCGGCATCGTCGACGAGGCCGCCCTCTACTCGGCGATCAAGGAAGGCCGGGTGGCCGGCGCCGGCCTCGACGTGTTCGCCAAGGAGCCGTGCACCGACAGCCCGCTCTTCGAGCTGGACCAGGTCGTCGTCACGCCTCACCTGGGCGCCTCCACCCACGAGGCCCAGGAGAAGGCCGGCACCCAGGTCGCCAGGAGCGTCAAGCTCGCGCTGGCCGGGGAGTTCGTGCCCGACGCGGTCAACGTCCAGGGCGGCGCGGTCGCCGAGGACGTCAAGCCGGGTCTGCCCCTGGCCGAGAAGCTGGGCCGGGTCTTCACCGCCCTGGCCGGCGAGGTGGCCACCAAGCTCGACGTCGAGGTGCGCGGCGAGATCGCCGCGCAGGACGTGCGGGTCATCGAGCTGGCGGCGCTCAAGGGCGTCTTCACCGACGTGATCGAGGAGCAGGTCACGTACGTCAACGCGCCGCTGCTGGCCAAGGACCGGGGCATCAGCGTCGAGCTGGTCACCAGCTCCGACAGCCCCGACTGGCGCAACGTGGTGACCGTCCGCGGCGTGCTGGCCGACGGCCGCCAGGTCTCGGTCTCCGGCACGCTCTCCGGCCCCCGGCAGATCACCAAGATCGTCGAGGTGAACGGCTACCCGATGGAGATCGAGCCGACCGCCCACCTGTCGTTCTTCACCTACACCGACCGGCCCGGCATCGTCGGCGTGGTCGGCCGGATCCTCGGCGAGCGGGGCATCAACATCGCCTCCATGCAGGTCTCCCGCCACGCCAAGGGCGGCAAGGCGCTCATCGCGCTGACCGTCGACACGACCATCCCGGCCGAGGTGGTCGAGCAGATCGGCCAGGAGATCGGCGCCGAGAGCGGACG
>NZ_JAPNNL010000112.1 GCF_027620315.1 Nonomuraea corallina
CGCTCCAGGTGGCCGTGGGAGAGCCAGGACGGCTCGCGGGACGGGTCGATCGTCAGCCCGCCGGACCAGGCCAGCCGGTAGGGCAGCTCCGGCCGCAGGTCGACGGTCGTCAGGTCGGAGAGCACCCGGCGGGCGGTGATCCAGTCGGACCCGAGCACGTCCGCCAGCGCCACCCGCGACGACTCGCCGAGCAGGGACTCGGCCAGCTCGCGCAGGTGCTCGACGGCGGCGTCCGGCGCGTCGCCGAGCGAGCCGGACGGGCCGGGGTCGGGCAGGGTGGAGCGCGGGGGAGTGGGCTGGGCGGGCGCGGGCCGCGGCGCCTCGTCGACGGCGCGGGCGACGGCCGCCGGATCGTGCCACGGCGCGGGGGCGTCGAACACGAACCCGTCGAGCACCGCCGCCAGCCGCTCCTTCGACGCCGTCTGCGCGAACGTGCGCCACGTCTCGGTCGGCAGCAGCGTCAGGTTGCGGGTGGTGCCCGCCGAGTCGGCCAGCCGCCCGGCGGCGCGGCGGGAGGCGTCGCTGTAGGCGTAGATCGCCGCCCGCAGGTCGGTGCAGACCCGGTCGAGCTCGGGCCAGCGGGTCAGGATCGTGCCGTGCAGGCTCTGCGCCCGGCGGGCGATCTCCTCGGTGCCCCACAGCTTGGGCGCCTGCTCGCGCAGCTCCTCGATGGTGCCGGTGGTGAGCGTGATCAGCTCCAGCGCCCACAGCCGGAACGCCCGCGACAGGTTGACGGCGCTCTGCCGGGCCTCCTCCATCGTCGTGCGCGGGTCGGCGACGTTGAGGTCCTCCAGGGCGAGCAGCCGGTGCATCTCCGACTGACCGCCGTCGTCCATCATCCGCCGGATGAACATGAGGCCGACCACGCTGGTGAACGACGCGCGGTAGCGCAGCTGGTTGGGCTTGGGGAACACCTCGCGGATCGCGCCCAGCCCTTTGAGCACCCGCAGCCGGTTGTCGAACTGGTCGGCGGGATAGGCGCCGCAGGCCAGGCGCATCTGCTCGTGCGTCAGCCACTCCTCGCCCGCCTCCGCGAACGCGGCGAACAAGGTCTCGGCGATGTCGACCAGCACGGGATCGTCGACCACCGCCCCGCTGTCGCGGGCCAGCGCCGCGAACATCCGGCGGTAGGTCGACAGCACCGCCTCATCGCTGAGCGCGGCGTCGAGGGTCAAGGGCTGCTCGGGCACGCGCACCAAGGTACGGCCTCCGACCGACATTCCCCGACCACACGCGGCATTCCCCGACCACACGCGGCGCGTACCGGGCGACGGGCGGTGGACGGACCCGCTCGTCCGTGCCGTCTGAGAGGGTGGGCGTCATGGGGGAGCGGAAGACCTGGGGCGTCGAACAGGTGCGGGCGCTGCTGGACATCGCCGAGGGCAAGGGCTCCGACCGCGAGGAGGCCCAGAGCGCGGCGGCGCTGGCGGCCAAGATCCTCTACCGGACGGGGCTGGACGCCGAAACGGTGCGCAGGGACAACGTGAGCCGCGTGGACACCTGGCGGCTGCCGATCGACACCAGCGGCGGGCATCACATCGAGCGCGGCGAGGCCGTCTGGATGGTGATCAGCGCGCTCGGCTGCATGGGCTGCCAGGAGGGACAGCGCCGTCGCGACCGGGTGTCGCACGTACGGATCGCCGGGCCGGCAGAGGTGCTGGAGTCGCTGAAGATCCTCCTGCCGTCGGTGCTGATCCAGATGGAGGTGCGGTTCGGCCTGGCCTGGCGGGCCGAGCGGGCCGAGAGCCCGGACCTCCCCGCCCAGTGGCTGCGCCGCAGGCGGGCGCTGTTCCAGCGGGGCTTCTACCGGGGCTACGGCCGCGGCCTGGCCGACAAGATGCGGGCCCGGGTCGGCGAGGTGGCCGACGACGTCGCGGGCGGCCCGGGGGAGCTGGTGCTGGCCAGTCGCGAGGCGGCGGTGCGCGCGGAGTTCGAGCGCTGGGACACCCGGCCGGGCCGGTCCTACCACTACGACGAGGAGGGGTTCGAGCGGGGCCGGCAGGCCGCCGCGGTGGCCGATCTCGGCGACAGGTCGCTCCGGTGACCTGAGCGGCCGAGATCCGGGACGTCCGCCGCCTCGGCCGAGGCGGCTCAGGGTGGCCCCGGCAGGGCCGGTCATGACACGGTCTCCCTGCGCGGGGGCGCGGGCCCGAGACTGGGGCGCATGAGCATGACGACCAACGAGATCGCCTACCTGAACGGCCAGTTGCTGGGCCGCCTCGCCACCGTCGGCCCCGCCGGGCGGCCGCACCTGGTCACCGTGGGCGTCTTCTACGACCCCGAGTCCGGCTGCGTCGTGATCGGCGGGCACGAGGGCACCGGCATGTCGGAGAGCAAGAAGTTCCGCGACGCGCAGCGGCATCCCGACGTGGCGTTCATCGTGGACGACCTGGCCTCCGTCGACCCCTGGACGCCGCGCGGCATCGAGATCCGCGGCCGGGCGGAGACGCACACCACGGGCGGCGCCGAACTGGGCCTGCGCATCGGCGCGAACATGCCGTTCGACCCGGCCTGGATCCGCATCCGCGCCCGCCGCATCCGCAGCTGGGGCATCGACACCGGGCCGTTCGAGCTGTCCACCCGGGACGTGGCCTGACCCTACGGGAGCGGATTCATCAGGTAGGCGGCCCCGACCACCGAGGCCCCCGCCACCAGCAGGAAGAAGAACACGTAGAACCCGCCCGGCAGGATCGTCAGCCGGGCCAGCTGGTCGGCGTCGGAATCGCGAGCCTGCCGTCTGCGCCGCTTGCGCTGCAGCTCCAGGATCGGCCGTACGCCGCCGAACAGCAGGAACCACACCACCACGAACGCCACCACCTGCTGCACCTCGTCGGGCGCGTACATCGACAGCGCGAACACCGCGCCGCCCGACGCCAGCAGGATGAGCGCCCCGTACAGGTTGCGGATCAGCAGCAGCATGCACACGAGGAAGAGCAGCATCCCCCAGATCAGCAGCTTGATGCGGCCCTGGTCGGTCAGCCAGGCGGCGCCCAGCCCGAGCAGCGGCGGGGCCATGTAGCCGGCCAGCGCGGTCAGCACCATGCCGGGCCCGTTGGGCCTGCCCCTGGTCAGCGTCACGCCCGAGGTGTCGGAGTGCAGCCGGATGCCCTCCAGCTTGCGCCGGGTGAGCAGCGCCATGACCGCGTGGCCGCCCTCGTGGGCGATCGTGATCAGCCCTCTGGACAGCTGCCACGGCACGGTGAAGGTGACGACCGCCAGCGCGGCCAGCGCGGAGACCAGCACGACCCAGGGGTCGGGGTCGGGTTGCGCCGCGATCAGCTGAGCCCAGAGCTTGTCCATCGAGAACAGACCCTATCCGGGTAAAGTCACGGCCGTGGCGACAGAACTTCATTCTGACAGTGGGGTGCGTGCCTGGTGGGCGGCGCTCGGGCTGCCCGGACTGGTGGATCTGCACGTGCACTTCCTGCCCGAGCGGATGGAGCGCCGGGTCTGGCACCACTTCCACCACGGCGGCCCGCTCATGGGAGCCGGCTGGACGATCGCGTACGAGTGGCCGGTCGAGGAGCGGGTCACCCGGCTGCGGGAGCTGGGGGTGACGGCCTTCCCCGCGCTCGCGTACGCGCACCGGCCGGACATGGCGGCCGACCTCAACGCCTGGACGCTCGACTTCGCCGGGCGCACGCCCGGCTGCCTGCCCTCGGCCACGTTCTATCCCGAGCCCGGCGCTCCCGCGTACGTCCGGCAGGCGGTGGACCAGGGGGTCAAGATCTTCAAGGTGCACCTCCAGGTGGGCGGCTTCGACCCGCGCCTGCCCGAGCTGGACGCCGTCTGGGGGCTGCTGGCCGAGACCGGCCTGCCGGTGGTGGTGCACGCCAGCGCGGTGCCCGTGCCCGGCGGGTTCGTCGGCGCCGGGCCGATCGGCGAGGTGCTGCGCCGGCATCCCCGGCTGCGCCTGGTCATCGCTCACCTCGGCATGCCGGAGTACGACCCGTTCTTCGCGCTGGCGGAGCGCCACGAGCGGGTGGCGCTGGACACCACGATGGCCTTCACCGACTTCGCCGAGGCCGACATGCCGTTTCCCGCGAGACTTCGCCCGGCTTTGCGTGAACTTGGCCTGGCGGGGAAAGTGGTTCTCGGCAGTGATTTCCCGACCATCCCCCACCCGTACGCTCATCAGCTGCACGCGCTGGACCGGCTCGATCTCGGCGACGACTGGTTGCGGGCCGTGTGCTGGGGCAACGGCCTGGCCATGATTCGATAGCGAGATGAACGATCGGCACGTGGCGCTGATCAGCGCCTTCTACGAGGCTCTTGGCCGTGCTGACCTGACGGCCATGGAGCGCTGTTACCACCCCGAGGTCAGCTTCGGCGACCCGGTCTTCCTGGAACTGGAGGGCCGCCACCGGGTGATGGCGATGTGGCGGCTCCAGCTCAGCATGGGCGACGGGCTGAAGGCCGAGTTCCACGGGGCAACGGCGGACCACTTCTCCGGCGCCGCCCGCTGGACCGCCCGCTACCGCATGTCCAGGACGGGCCGGGAGGTGGTCAACGACATCCAGGCGCTGTTCCGGTTCGAGGACGACCTGATCGTCCGCCACCACGAGGAGTTCGACTTCAAACGATGGTCCAAGATGGCGCTGGGCCGGCCGCACGGGCTGCTGTTCGGGTGGACGCCGATGTGGCGGCAGACGATCCGCGAGAGAGCCCTGCGGGAGCTCGACAACTTCGCGACCTAGCGGAGGCGACCCGAGGAGGTGGCATGGCGAGGGTGAGAGGGCGCCGGCGAGGCGGAGCGAGCCGCGAGCCGGCTCCCGAGCAGTCGATGGACCCCCGGCCCAGCGACGACCGGTCGTCCTACCTCCCGACGGTCATCAACAACACCATCTACCTGGACGGCCGGCCGATCGACAACCCCGGATCGCTGGCCGACGCCTTCCAGTGCCTCAAGGACAAGCCCGGCACGCTCGCCTGGATCGGCCTGTACCGCCCCAAGGACTGGGAGCTGGTCAAACTCGCCGAGGAGTTCGAGCTGCACGAACTGGCCGTCGAGGACGCCATCGTCGGCTCCCAGCGCCCCAAGGCCGACCGCTACGGCGACACCCTCTTCGTGGTGCTGCGCGCGGCCACCTACGTGGACGAGGCCGAGGAGGTGACCTTCGGCGAGCTGCACGTGTTCGTCGGTCCCGACTTCGTCCTCACCGTCCGCCACTCCGAGGCTCCCGACCTTCAGGTGGTGCGCAGGCGCATGGAGTCGGAGCCCGATCTGCTGCGCAAGGGCCCGCAGGCGGTGCTCTACGCGATCCTGGACGCGGTGGTCGACGGCTACGCGCCGGTCGTCAAGGGACTGCAGGAGGACATCGAGGAGATCGAGGTCCAGGTCTTCGGCGGCGACCCGGCCGTGTCCCGCCGCGTCTACGAGCTGTCGCGCGAGGTGATCGAGTTCCAGCGCGCCACCGCGCCGCTGGTGCGGCTGATCGACGGGTTCATCGCCGGCGCCGGCAAGTACGGGGTCGACGAGGAGCTGCAGAGCTATCTGGGCGACGTGGCCGACCACGCCATCACCGTCAACGAGCGGGTGGCCTCCTTCCGCCAGCAGCTCCAGGACATCCTCGTGGTCAACTCCACCCTCGTCACCCAGGCGCAGAACGCCGAGATGGCCAGGATGACCGAGGTCAGCATCCAGCAGGGCGAGGAGGTCAAGAAGATCTCCGCCTGGGCGGCCATCCTGTTCGCGCCGACCGTGGTGGGCGGCATCTACGGCATGAACTTCGACCACATGCCGGAGACCCACTGGGCCTGGGGCTACCCGTTCGCGATCCTCCTGATGGCCGGCGTCTGCGCCGTGCTGTACGTCGTCTTCAAGCGGCGCGGCTGGCTCTAGCGCCGCCGCGCCGCGTCAGGCGAGCAGCTTGCGGGCCGCCTGCTCGATCTCGTCCTCCGACAGCAGCACGCGGTCGGCCGCCCCGCCCAGCGGGACGAAGCTGTCGGCCGAGGTCACCCGGGCCACCTGACCCCCGAACCCGGCGTCCAGCAGCTCGGCCATGACGCCCTCGGACACGCCGCCCGAGCGGCGGGTCTCGTCCGCGATCAGCACCTTGCCGGTCAGCTCCGCCGCGCGCAGCAGGTCGTCCACCGGCAGCGGCGCCAGCCAGCGCAGGTCGAGCACCCGGCAGCTGTGGCCCTCCTGGGTCAGCCGCACCGCCGCGCGCAGGCTCATCCGCACGCCGTTGCCGAACGTCACGATCGTCAGGTCGCGGCCGTCGCCGTAGGAACGGGCGGCGCCGATCGGCACGTGCGTCTCCGTCCAGCGCGCCGGCGGCGCGTACGGGGCCAGCCAGCCGCCGTCGCCCGTCTCGAACAGGTCCCTGGTGTGGTAGAGCGCGATCGGCTCCAGGAACACGCACACCGACCCCTGCGCGCGGGCCGCGGCCAGGCACGTGCGGAGCATGGCGGCGGCGTCGTCGGGCCGTGACGGGGAGGCGATGACCAGCCCGGGGATGTCGCGCAGCGCCGCGATGGCGTTGTCGTTGTGGAAGTGGCCGCCGAACCCCTTCTGGTAGGCGTATCCCGCGATCCGCACCACCATCGGGTTCGGGTAGGCCCCCTGGGAGAAGAACGACAGCGTGGCCGCCTCGCCCCTGATCTGGTCGATCGCGTTGTGCAGGTAGGCCAGGTACTGGATCTCCGGCACCGGCAGCAGCCTGGACACGCCCGCGCCCAGGGCCAGCCCGAGGATCGCCTGCTCGTCCAGGTGGGTGTCGAACACCCGGGCGGGGCCGAACCGCTTCTGCAGGCCGCGGGTGACGCCGTAGACGCCCCCCTTCTTGGCGACGTCCTCCCCGAAGACCATCATCTCCGGGTAGACCGCCAGCGCGTCGGCGAGCGTACGGTTGATCGCCTGGGAGAGCGTCAGCGGCTTCTCCGCCTCCGGCAGCGCGCCGGCGAACGCCCGCTCGCGCACCGCGCCCTGCGCCGCCACCGGGCTGATCTTGGCGATCAGGTCGGCATCACGCGGCGCGATCGGCTCCATGACGGCCCGCGCCGAGGTGAGCCGGGGCAGCCGGGTGGTCTCCAGCGCGATCCGCAGCACGTGCTCGCGCGCGAGCTCGTACCGTCTGAGCAGTTCGCCCGGCGTGATCAGGCCCGCCTCGATGAGCAGCCGCGCGGTGTGCAGCAGCGGGTCGCGCGCCAGGTCGGCGCGCAGCTCGCGCTGGGTGCGGTACGCGGACTCGACGTCGGAGCCGGCGTGGCCCATCAGCCGCACCGTCGACAGATGCAGGAACGCGGGGGAGCGGTGGGCGCGGACGTGCTCCACCGCGCGCAGGGCCGTGTCGTACGCCGAGGCCAGGTCGCAGCCGTCGGCCGGGAAGTACTCGATGCCGGGCCGTCTGGCGGCCGCCTCCACCCAGCCCTTGGGCGTCTTGACGCTGATGCCGATGCCGTTGTCCTCGCACACGAACAGGATCGGCATCCGCTGCCCCTGGTAGGTGGCGTAGGAGGCGGTGTTGAGGCCCGACAGCGCGGAGGCGTGGTTGAGCGAGGCGTCACCGAAGCTGCACACCGCGATCGCGTCGCCGGGCCAGCGGACGGTCGTGCCCAGCGCCCGCGCCCGCTCGATGGCGAACGCCACCCCCACCGCCCGCGGCAGATGGCTGGCGATCGTGGACGTCTGCGGGATGACGGCCAGCTCGGGATGGCCGAACACCTTGTGCCGGCCGCCCGCGATCGGCTCCTCGGCCGCCGCGGACAGGCCCATGAGCACGTCCCTGAGGCCCTGCTCGGGCAGCCGCCCGGCCTGCTCGGACCGGGTCAGGTAGAACGCGCCGGAGCGGTAGTGGAGCAGCGCGGGGTCGTCGGGGCGCAGCGCGGCGGCCACGGCCGCGTTGCCCTCGTGGCCGGCCGAGCCGATCGTGTAGAAGCCCTCGTCCCGCTCGCGCAGCCAGCGGGCGGCGATGTCGAGCAACCGGCTGTCGAGCTGGCGCAGATAGAGCGTTCTGCAACGTTCCCCGGTCAGGGAGGTGCCCTCACGCACCGGAGCGCCGGGGTCCCGGGCGGGGCCTGTCTGAAGTTTCTCTACTGCCTGGATGAAATGAGTCTCAACCGTGTCGCGCGCCACAGAGCGATTATGGCCGGTGAGCCCGCCTCTCGTCTCCGAGTGTCGGCCGCATCCCCTGGATCGTTCCTTTTGACATGGATATATGACGACTTGTCAGAACGGTGAACTTCCGCCTGCTCCGCCCCGTCTACTGGGTTACACGTGGCACCCTCACAGCCGCGTTGAAACCGCTGGGGATCCGGAAAGGAACCCGAATGTCGTTACAACGCATCCGTACGACCGTCATCGCGTTAGCCGTGGGCGCCGGGGCGCTGGTCCTCGCGCCGCCCGCCTCCGCCCAGGTCCAGGCGCCTCCCGTGCCGTCCGTCACCAAGGTGACGATGAACCCGGCATCCCCGGTCGTGCTCTTCGGCGACAGCGTCAAGGTGACCTTCACGATCACCACGAAGGACGCCGACAAGGCCGGTATGGTCATCATCCCGCCGGGGGTCAGCACCCAGCCGGTCGTCGCCGCCAAGCCCGCCGGGAAGGACACCTTCACGGTCGAGCGCACGGTCGGCACCGTCGGCAAGTGGAACTACACCGTCACCGCCTCCAACGGTGACAAGGCCGGCGAGCCCCTCAAGGGCTCGTTCGACGTCAAGAAGGCGCTCGAGACCAAGATCGTGCGGTTCGACGCCAACCCCGACCGGATCACCAAGGGCGACCGGGTCAGGCTCTCGGCCCAGCTCCGGGCCGGTGACCAGGGCTACGGCGGCCAGGAGGTCGCGCTCGCCTTCAGATCCCGCGGCTCCGACGACTTCCGCAAGGTCACCACGACCAAGACCAGCCGCAACGGCTGGTTCTCCGCCGCCGTCCGGCCGTGGCGCAGCGGCGAATGGCGGGCCGAGTTCGGCGGCAACGCCGAGGCCAAGGCGTCGGTGAGCGACGGCGACTACGTCAGCGTCCGCCCCCGCGTCCGCACCTCCGCGATCACCGGCTTCGACGCCGCCCCCGAACCCGTCACCAAGGGCGACAGACTCCGCTTCAAGGGCGCCCTGACCGTCGAGGGCGAGCACGGCCTGCGCGGCGAGCGGGTGACCATCCAGTTCAGGCCGATCGCCTCGCGCCAGTGGCAGAACGTCACCGGTGACCGCACCAGCCGGCACGGCCGCTTCCACGCCTCCGCCACCGCTGAGCAGAGCGGCTGGTGGCGCGCGGTGTACGACGGGGACCGCCGGATCAAGGGCTCCGTCAGCGGCCCCGACTTCGTGCGGGTCGCCGAGCCGGTCACCAAGGCCGACACCCGCGTCATCGGCTTCAACGCCTATCCTGAGCCGGCCGAGCGCGGCCGGTACCTGAAGTTCCGCGCCCTGCTCCAGGTCGACGACGACGGGACCTGGGAAGGGTACGAGGGCAAGGTGGACCTGTACTTCAAGGCCAAGCGGTCCGGCGAGTACAGGCTCGTGACCTCCGTCACCACCGACGACGACGGCCGGGCGTACGCCAAGGCGCGCGCCTGGACCTCCGGTCACTGGCGCTTCGTCCACGCCGGCGACGACGAGACGAACGGCGACACCAGCCGCTCCGACTACGTCCGCGTGAGGCGCTGACCGTCACCACGAGGCCCGGGACACCCCTGCGGTGCCCCGGGCCTCATGCCGTCGTCAGTTGACCCGGCTGCCGGGAGCCGTGGCGCCGAGGCTGACGAGCATCGCCTTGATGTCGCCCATACCGATCTTGAGCTCGGCGACGTCTTCTTTCAGGCCGCTCACGTCTTCCTTGAGCCCGCTGACGTCTTCCTTGAGCCCGCTCACGTCTTCCTTGAGCCCGCTCACGTCCTGCTTGAGCCCGCTGACGTCTCCCTTGAGCCCGCTGACGTCCTTCTTCAGGCCGCTGACGTCCTCCTTGAGGACGTTCACGTCCTGCTGGAGTCCGTCCATGCGCCGGTCGAGCCCGTCCATGCGCTGCTCGAGTCCGTCCATGCGCCGGTCGAGCCCGTCCATGCGCTGCTCGAGTCCGTCCATGCGCTGCTCGAGTCCGTCCATGCGCCGGTCGAGCCCGTCCATGCGCTGCTCGAGTCCGTCCATACGCTGGTCGAGTCCGTCCATGCGGCGGCCGAGGGTGGTGAACCGTTCGTCGATCTTGTTGAGGACGTTCCCGCTGACGAGGTCGAGGCGGTCGTGCAGCGTGGTGAACCGTTCGGCGATGCTCGTGTCTGGCACGCCGCTCATATTACGGACCTCAAGGGCCGCGATCCTGGCCTCGTGGTCGTCGATGCGCGTCTGCAGATCCAACAAGGGTCTTTCCTTTCCACGGGGGGTAGCTCCTCAGAACTGAGAAGTTACCCTCCGTGACCCCGGTTTTCCTTCGAACAGGCCGAAGAAGTGGGAGTTCCTGTCAGTCGGCGCGTCTGAACTGGGCGACGCCCACCGCCAGCAGCACCAGCCCGAGTCCCGCCACCAGCCCCAGTTCCACCGGCACCGGCACCTGCCAGCCGAACCACTGCACCCCCGGGTTCAGCGTCGCGTTCACCTCCGGCGGCACGTCCAGGTGGGAGAAGACGGCCTGGCGCATCGGGTCGACCGCGTACGTCATCGGGTTGACCACCGTCAGGACGTGCAGCCACGACGGCAGGTTGGCCAGCGGGAACATGGCGCCCGACAGGAACAGCATCGGCATGATCGCCATCTGCATCAGCCCGAAGAAGGACTGCATGTTCTTCATCCGCGCCGCCAGCATCACTCCGAAGGCGGTGATGGTGAAGGCCGCGAGGAACATCTCCGCCAGGAGCGTGAGCATCAGCGCAGGGGAGTACGGCACCCCCACCAGCCCCGCCATGGCCAGGATGACGACGCCCTGGCCGGTGGCCACGATCGCGCCGCCGAGGCACTTGCCCACGACGATGGCGGACCGGGACACCGGCGCCACCAGCATCTCGCGCAGGAACCCGAACTCGCGGTCCCACACGATGGACCCGGCCGAGAACATGCCGGTCATGATGACCGTCATGGAGATCATGCCCGGGTACATGAAGGTGCGGAAGTCGACGCCGGGGATCGACGCCTGGACCAGGGACCCGAGGCCGGTGCCCATGACGAACAGCCACAGCACCGGCTGCAGCAGCATCGACATCATGCGGGTGCGGTCGTTGAGGAAGCGCAGCATCTCACGGTGCAGCACCACCTTGACGGCCCGCAGGTCGTGCGCGGTGCCGCGGGCGGGCACCCGGACGCGGACAGCCTGTGTCGTCATCGGTCATCGCCTCGCCATCGCGCGCATGAAGGCCATCTGGTCGTCGCCGGACTCGGCGTCGCGGATCGTGGAGCCGGTGTAGTTCATGAACACGTCGTCGAGCGACGGCCGCGACACGCTCACCGACGTGATCGGCATGCCCAGCTCGGAGAACAGCCGGGGTACGAACTCCTCGCCGGAGGCCACGGCGAACGTCACCGCTCCCTCGTGCACCGCCGCCTCCAGCCCGAACCGCTCACGCAGGGCCCGGATCGCGGCGTCGTCGTCGCGGGTGTGGATCTGCACCCGGTCCTTGCCGACGCTGGCCTTGAGCCGCTCGGGAGAGTCGATCACCACGATCTCCCCGTGGTCGATGATCGCGATCCGGTCGCAGTACTCGGCCTCGTCCATGTAGTGGGTGGTCATGAAGATCGTGATGTCCTCGCTGACCCGCAGTTCGTTGATGTAGCCCCAGATGGCCGAGCGGGTCTGCGGGTCGAGCCCGACGGTCGGCTCGTCCAGGAACAGCACCCGCGGCGAGTGCAGCAGCCCGCGGGCGATCTCCAGCCGGCGCTTCATGCCGCCGGAGAACGTCATCACCTTGGCGTCCTTGCGGTCCCAGAGCGCCACCATCTCCATGACCCGCTTGATCCGCTCGTGCACCAGGTCCTTGGGGACCCCGTACAGCTCGGCGTGGAAGCGCAGGTTCTGCTCGGCGGTCAGGTAGCCGTCGAGCGTGGGGTCCTGGAAGACCAGGCCGATGTTCCTGCGCACCTCGTCGCGCTCCTGGACGACGTCGTGGCCGGCGACGGCGGCGGTGCCGCCGGTGGGGTTGACGAGGGTGCAGAGCATGCTGATCGTGGTGGTCTTGCCGGCGCCGTTCGGGCCGAGGAAGCCGAAGACCTCGCCGGGCGACACCTCGAAGTCGACGCCTTTGACGGCTTCGACCTTCCCGTACGTCTTGCTCAGCCGCCTCACGACGACGGCCGCGTCCTCGCTCATCTAGTCCTCCGCAAGAATCCGGAACACGGACTGGCGCGTCCGCCTGAGTAGTTTCTTGGCCTCGGCGACCTGGTGGTCGTTGGCCGTCCTGGTCAGGTGGACGAAGGCCTCGCCGAGCTGTCCCCACAGCAGGCGCAGCTCGTGCCGGTCCTCCGGCACGGTGCCGGCCACCTCGTCCCACGGCGCTGGGGCGTCCCGCAGGCGCGCGGCCTCCTCTCGGCCCCGTTCGGTGAGGCGGTAGCAGCGGCTCCCGCCGCCGTCCTCGCCGACGACCAGGCCCTCGTCCTCCAGCTGCTGGAGCGCCGGGTAGACGGAGCCGGGGCTGGGCCGCCAGACGCAGCGGCTGCGCGTCTCGATGTCCTGGATCATCCGGTAGCCGTTCCTGGCCTCCTCGCCGAGCAGCAGGAGCAGCGCCGCCCGGACGTCCCCGCGCCGCACGCGCGGCGGGGTCTCCATGCCGGGGGTCCCGGGCGGCGGAGACGGTGGAGGGGGCATCGGGGGATGCGGCGGCGGATGGCCGGAGCGGGGATCGCGCATCTCGTCCTCCAACTATCGAGATGTTCTAACGATATATCTAGATAGTTGGCGCGGCAACGGACTTTTCGCGCGTCTCCTCTTTGTTAGTGCTCGCTAACGGCGGAGGTGAGGGCCGCCCGCGCCATGGCGTGCAGCAGCGGGCGCATCGCGGCTGGGGCCAGCTCGCCCGCGCTGTGGGGCGTCGAGTTCAGCAGGCCGAAGACCGCGTGCGTGGCGGCCCGCAGCCGGGCCGCCGGGCACGAGGGGTGCAGCTCGGCCAGCACCGTCACCCACTCCTCGACGTACAGCCGCTGCAGCCGCCGGATCTGGCGCCGCTCCGGCTCCGGCACGTTGCCCAGCTCGCGGTCGTGCACGGTGATCAGCGCCGGCTGCTCCAGGGCGAAGGTGATGTGCGCGTCGAGCAGCGCGTCCAGGATCTCGCCGGGTGCGCCGCAGGCCGTGACGACCGCGACCGCCGACTCGCGCAGCCGCGAGCTGATGTCCAGCAGCAGCTCCGCCAGCAGCGCTTCCTTGCCGCTGAAGTGGCGGTAGAGCGCCGGTCCCGAGACGCCCACGGCGCCGCCGATGTCCTCGATCGACACACCGTGGAAGCCGCGCGCCGCGAACAGCCGCGCGGCCGCGTCCAGGATCTCCGCACGCCTGTTGCCGCGAGGGCGGGTAGATGTCGGGGCAGTCGTCACAGTCACATCATGCTAGACGGTTACGTTAATGATGACTAACATCACGGCCATGACGAGAGGGGAGACATGAGCGACTGGCCGGTACTCACGTCGGCCGCCGACCCCGGGAGCGAGGCGTACAAGGGCAACGCGGAGCTCAACGAGCGGCTCGCCGCCGAGCTGCGCGACCGCCTGGCCACCGCCGCGCTCGGCGGCCCCGAGCGGGCGCGCGTCCGCCACGTCGAGCGCGGCAAGCTGCTGCCCCGCGAGCGCGTCGACGGCCTGCTCGACCCGGGCTCGCGGTTCCTGGAGCTGTCGCCGCTGGCCGCCAACGGTCTCTACGACGACCAGGCGCCCGCCGCCGGGATCATCACAGGCGTCGGCCGGATCTCCGGGCGCGAGTGCGTCGTCGTGGCCAACGACGCCACGGTCAAGGGCGGCACCTACTATCCGATGACCGTCAAGAAGCACCTGCGCGCGCAGGAGGTGGCGCTGGACAACCACCTGCCGTGCGTCTACCTCGTGGACTCCGGCGGCGCGTTCCTGCCCCGGCAGGACGAGGTGTTCCCGGACCGCGAGCACTTCGGCCGCATCTTCTACAACCAGGCCACGATGTCCGCGCGCGGCATCCCGCAGATCGCCGCCGTGCTCGGCTCCTGCACCGCCGGCGGCGCGTACGTGCCGGCCATGAGCGACGAGGCCGTCATCGTACGGAACCAGGGCACGATCTTCCTCGGCGGCCCGCCGCTGGTGAAGGCGGCCACCGGCGAGGAGGTCACGGCCGAGGAACTGGGCGGCGGCGACCTGCACGCCCGCGTCAGCGGCGTCACCGACCACCTCGCCGAGGACGACGCGCACGCGCTGGCCATCGTCCGCGACATCGTCTCCACGCTCGCGCCGCGCGCCCCCCGCCCGTGGCCGGTGACCGGTCCGGAGCCGCCCGCCCACGACCCGCGCGACCTGTACGGGATCGTCCCCGCCGACACCCGGCAGCCGTACGACGTGCGCGAGGTGATCGCGCGGCTGGTGGACGGGTCGCGGTTCCTGGAGTTCAAGGCCGAGTACGGTCACACGCTGGTCACCGGGTTCGCCCATGTCCACGGCCACCCGGTGGGCATCCTGGCCAACAACGGCATCCTGTTCGCCGAGTCCGCGCTCAAGGGCGCGCACTTCATCGAGCTGTGCGACCAGCGGCGCATCCCGCTGCTGTTCCTGCAGAACATCAGCGGGTTCATGGTCGGCAAGGCGTACGAGGCGGGCGGCATCGCCAAGCACGGCGCCAAGATGGTCACGGCCGTGTCGTGCGCCCGGGTGCCGAAGTTCACGGTGGTCATCGGCGGCTCGTTCGGGGCGGGCAACTACGCGATGGCGGGGCGGGCGTACGCGCCGCGTTTCCTGTGGATGTGGCCGAACGCCCGCATCTCCGTCATGGGCGGCGAGCAGGCGGCGAACGTGCTCACCACGGTGGGCAACGCCGATCCCGAGGCGATCCGGGCCCAGTACGAGCACCAGGGCAACCCGTACTACTCCACCGCCAGGCTGTGGGACGACGGCGTGATCGACCCCGTCGACACCCGCACCGTGCTCGGCCTGGCCCTGTCCGCGGCGGCCAACGCCCCGCTCGAACCCGTCGGCTACGGCGTCTTCCGGATGTGATCATGACTGCTTCCCTGTTCGGCCGGGTGCTGGTCGCCAACCGGGGCGAGATCGCCGTCCGGGTCATCCGCACCCTGCGCGCGCTCGGCATCGGCGCGGTCGCCGTGCACACGGCCGCCGACGCGGGCGCCCGCCACGTGATCGAGGCCGACGAGGCCCACCAGATCCAGAAATATCTGGATATTGAGTCGATTGTGGAGGTGGCCCGGCTCTCCGGCGCGGCCGCCGTCCACCCCGGCTACGGCTTCCTGGCCGAGAACGCCGCCTTCGCCCGCCGCTGCGCCGAGGCCGGGCTGGTGTTCGTCGGCCCACCGCCAGAGGCGATCGAGGCGATGGGCGACAAGATCCGCGCCAAGAGCACCGTGTCGGCGGCCGGCGTGCCCGTGGTGCCGGGCGCGGCCGAGCCCGGCGACGCGCTGGAGACCTGGTCCGGCTTCCCCGCCCTGATCAAGCCGTCGGCGGGCGGCGGCGGCAAGGGCATGGTGCTGGTCAGGTCGGCGGCCGAGCTGCCGGACGCCCTGGAGTCGGCCCGGCGCACGGCCACGGCCGCCTTCGGCGACGGCACCCTGCTGATCGAACGCTATGTCGAGCGTCCCCGCCACATCGAGATCCAGATCCTCGCCGACGGCCACGGCCACGTCGTCCACCTCGGCGAACGCGAGTGCAGCCTGCAGCGCAGGCACCAGAAGATCGTCGAGGAGGCCCCGTCGCCCTTCGTCGACGCCGGGACCAGAGCCCGGATGGGCGCCGCCGCCGTGGAGGCCGCCCGCGCGGTCGGCTACGTCGGCGCGGGCACCGTCGAGTTCATCGTCGACGGCGCCACGGGCGACTACCACTTCATGGAGATGAACACCCGGCTCCAGGTCGAGCACCCCGTCACCGAGCTGGTCACCGGCCTGGACCTGGTGGAGCTGCAGCTGCGGGTGGCGGCGGGCGAGCCTCTGCCGTTCACCCAGGACGACGTCCGGCTCGACGGCCACGCGGTCGAGGCGCGCGTCTACGCCGAGGACCCGGCGCGCGGCTTCCTGCCCACCGGCGGCCGCGTCCTCGCCCTGCGCGAGCCCGCCGGTCCGGGGGTACGGGTCGACTCCGGGCTGCTGGAGGGCGCCGTGGTCGGCAGCGAGTTCGACCCGATGCTGTCCAAGGTCGTGGCCTGGGCGCCGGACCGGGCGGGCGCGCTGCGGGCGCTGGGCCGCGCGCTCGGCGAGACCGTCGTGCTCGGCGTCACCACGAACGTGCCGTTCCTGCGCGCGCTGCTCGGTCACGAGGCGGTCCGCGCCGGGGAGCTGGACACCGGACTGGTCGAGCGCGTCCTGCCGGATCTCCTGCCGGACCTCCTGCCCGCCGGCCCGGCCGCCTCCGGCGCGGAGCGCGGGGTGCCCGGCGACGCGCTGGCCGCCGCCGCGCTCGTCTTCCACGACCGGCCGGAGGGGCGCGACCCGTGGGAGGTCATGGACGGCTGGCGGGTCGGGGAGCGGGCCTGGACCACGTGGCGGCTGGAGACCCGCGACGGCGTCCACGCCGTGCACGTGCGCGGACTGCCGCGTACGGGCGCCGAGGTCAGGGTGGAGGACGGGCCGCCCGTCCCGGCCCGCCTGCGCCCGTACGGGAACGTCGCGGACGGACCGACGGCGGGCGGCGTCGCCGTCACCCTGGGCGGCCGCACCACGCACTACGTCAGCGCCAGGGACGGCGAGACGCTCTGGCTCGGCCGTGACGGGCACGCCTGGCCCGTCACCCGCCACCTCATCGGCGACCCCGGTGACCGGCCCGGCGCCGCGGGCAGTGGTGACGGAGTGGTCAGGAGCCCGATGCCCGGCACCGTCCTGGTCGTCAAGGCCCAGGTCGGCGACCAGGTCAAGGAGGGTCAGGCGCTGGTGATCGTGGAGGCGATGAAGATGGAGCACACCGTCACCGCGCCGCGCGACGGCCGCGTCGCCGAGCTGCCCGCGCAGGCCGGCCGGTCCGTCGACATGGACGCCGTGCTGGCCGTGGTGGAGGAGGCGTGATGCCCAGGACGTACCCGATGCCGGGCCTGCCCCGGCAGGTCACCGTCTACGAGGTCGGCCCCCGCGACGGGCTGCAGAACGAGGCGGCGATCGTGCCCGTCGAGGTGAAGGCCGAGTTCATCGACCGGCTCGCCGACGCCGGGCACACCGTGATCGAGGCGACCAGCTTCGTGCACCCGAAGTGGGTGCCCCAGCTCGCGGACGCCGAGCGGCTGCTGGACCGGCTGCACCGCAGGCCCGGCGTCCGCTACCCGGTCCTGGTGCCGAACGAGCGCGGCCTGGACCGGGCGCTGGAGCGCGGCGTCGAGGAGATCGCCGTCTTCGCCAGCGCCACCGAGACGTTCGCCGCCAAGAACCTCAACCGGAGCCTGGAGAGCCAGTTCGACATGTTCGAGCCGGTCGTCGCCCGCGCCCGCGAGCACGGCGTCCGGGTCCGCGCGTACGTGTCGATGTGCTTCGGCGACCCCTGGGAGGGCCCCACGCCCGTCCCCCAGGTGGTCGCGGTCGGCGAGCGGCTGCTCGGGTTGGGCTGCTACGAGCTGTCGCTGGGCGACACGATCGGCGTCGGCACGCCCGGCCACGTCACCGCCCTGATCGAGGCGTTCTCCTCGCCGGACCGGCTCGCCGTCCACTTCCACGACACCTACGGGCAGGCGCTGGGCAACACGCTGGCCGCGCTCCGGGCGGGCGTCACCACCGTGGACGCCTCCACCGGCGGGATCGGCGGCTGCCCGTACGCCGAGTCCGCCACCGGCAACCTGGCCACCGAGGACCTCGTCTGGATGCTGCGCGGGCTCGGCATCGAGACCGGCCTCGACCTGGACAAGCTCGTGGCCACCAGCACCTGGCTGGCCGCCCGGCTGGGCCGGCCCAGCCCCTCCCGCGTCGTCCAGGCCCTCGCGAAAGGCTGATCATGCTGACACCCGAACACGAAGAACTGCGCAAGACCGTCGAGGCGTTCGCCCGCGACGTGGTCGCCCCTGTCATCGGCGACTACTACGAGCGCGAGGAGTTCCCGTACGACATCGTCCGCCAGATGGGCGCGATGGGCCTGTTCGGCCTGCCCATCCCGGAGCAGTACGGCGGCATGGGCGGTGACTACTTCGCCCTCTGCCTGGCGCTGGAGGAGCTGGCCAGGGTCGACTCCAGCGTGTCGATCACCCTGGAGGCGGCGGTGTCGCTGGGCGCGATGCCCATCCTCCGCTTCGGCACCGAGGAGCAGCGCGAACGCTGGCTGCCGAAACTGGCCGCGGGCGAGATGCTCGGCGCTTTCGGCCTGACCGAGCCGGGCGGCGGCTCGGACGTGCCCGGCGGGATGCGCACCACCGCCGTGCTCGACGGAGACGAGTGGGTGATCAACGGCACCAAGGCGTTCATCACGAACTCCGGCACCGACCTCACCGGGTTCGTCGGCGTGGCCGCGCTGACGGGTGAGCGGGAGATCTCCACCATTCTCGTCCCGGCCGGCACGCCGGGCTTCACCGTGTCCAAGAAGTACTCCAAGGTCGGCTGGAACGCCTCCGACACCCGCGAGCTGTCGTTCTCCGACTGCCGGGTGCCCGCGGAGAACCTGATCGGCCCTCGCGGCCGCGGCTACGCCCAGTTCCTGCAGACCCTGGACGAGGGCCGGATCGCGATCGCCGCGCTCAGCGTCGGCCTGGCCCAGGGCTGCGTGGACGAGTGCCTGAGGTACGTGCGCGAGCGCCGCGCCTTCGGCCACCCGATCGGCCACTACCAGGCCATCCAGTTCAAGATCGCCGACATGGAGGCGCGTGCCCACACCGCCCGCCTGGCCTACTACCACGCGGCCGAGAAGCTGCACGCGGGCGTGCCGTTCAAGAAGGAGGCGGCGATCGCCAAGCTCGTGTCGTCCAACGCGGCCATGGACAACGCGCGCGACGCGACGCAGATCTTCGGCGGGTACGGATTCATGAACGAGTTTCCGGTTGGCCGTTTCTATCGTGACGCGAAGATCCTGGAAATCGGTGAGGGCACGTCCGAGGTGCAGCGCATGCTCATCGCCCGCCAGCTCGGACTGGGCGATCTGTAAAGGAAATATGGATCCGTCAGCCGGATGCGGGCCGTGAAGACAGACGCGGCGTGTTATCCGGCGGGGGGAGGTCGGGCGGAGCCCTGGATCGCCGCCGAGGTCATCCGTGCACCTGGGCGGCGAGGACTTCTCACGGTGCCACTCGAAGGCCGTCAGAGTGTCGAATTCGCCCGGATACAGGGACTCATTCGTCAGCCGTGATCATGGGTTTCTGAAAAGGACGGATTTCTCGCCGTAACGGAAGCCGACTTCTGTGGTTTCTGGCGCTTTTCTCCTGGGCCGAGATTTGACGCTGGCATATCCTGTTTCATCCCTTCCTTCCCTGGTGGGGGAGGAGGGGTGGATTGTCTGCTAACACCGAGTGAGTAAGGCAAGGGTGATAATTCAAGTAGTTCACAAATATGGTTGGTCAGGCGTACCAGAGGGTGAATCGGCGTGTCGGCGTTCCGTGAAGAGATCGCGGCGCTTCCTTCGTGTATGGTATGAATGTCGTTTTTGTGCCGCATGCCCTGTCGCTGCTGCCGGCAGCCGGGTCTGGGCCGATCCGCGACTCATGGTGATTGGACTCGGGAACGGGGCACGATCTAGTGGCAGACGTCATGACCATTGACGATCTTCTCATCAGGAAGGTCGAGAAGTCCGACGCGGACGAGGTCTTCGCGCTGGCCCGTGAGTTCGGCCTCACATTCCGGCCCGAGCGCGAGGCGTTCGACACCGCGCTGCCGCAGTTGCTGGAGGACGGCGACACCCTGCTGCTCGCCGCCGTCGTCGACGGGCGGGTGCTCGGCTACCTGCTCGGATACGTCCACCTGACGCTCTTCGCCAACGGGCCCGTCGCCTGGGTGGAGGAGGCCATGGTCCAGACGGGATCGCGGCGGCAGGGCATCGGGCGCGGTCTGCTCGTGGAGTTCGAGAAGTGGGCGCGCGACCGCGGCGCCCGCTACGTGGCGATGGCCACCCGGCGCGCCCCGGAGTTCTACCACGCGCTCGGCTACGAGGCTTCTGCAACTTTCTACCGGAAAGTGCTTCGTTAGGTCTCTTATGCCGTGATGGCATCCTTGATCCCGTGACGATCCATCAAGTGAGCCCTCTGTTCGTCGGCCGCGCCGGTGAACTCGCCCTGCTCGACGGCGCCCTGGCCGAGACGCGCGCCGGCGTGGGGGCCACGGTGCTGGTCGGCGGTGAGGCGGGGGTCGGCAAGACCCGCCTCGTCGGGGAGTTCACGGACCGGGCGGGCGAGGCGCTGGTGCTGGCCGGCGGCTGCCTGGAGCTCGGCACCGAGGGTCTGCCTTTCGCGCCCTTCACGGCCGTGCTGCGCGGCCTGGTGCGCGAGTTCGGCCGCGACCGGGTCGCGGAGCTGGTGCCCGGCGGCACGACCCGGGGGCTGGCGCGGCTGCTCCCTGAGTTCGGCGAGCCCGACCGCGACGGCGCGGAGGCCAGGGCGCGGCTGTTCGAGCAGATCCTCGGCCTGCTGGAGCGGCTGGCCGAGGACCGGCCGGTCATCCTGGTCGTGGAGGACGCCCACTGGGCCGACCGCTCCACCCGCGACCTGCTCGCCTTCCTGGTCCGCTACCAGCGCGACACCGGCAGACTGATGATCGTCGTGACCTACCGTTCCGACGAGCTCCACCGCGCCCATCCGCTCCGCCCGCTCCTCGCCGAGCTGGCCAGGGTGCCGTGGGTGACCCGGGTGGACGTGGGCCGCCTCAGCCGTCGCGAGGTCGCCGCCCAGGCCGCGGGCATCCTCGCCCGCGAGCCGTCCCCCGTCGACGTCGAGCTGGTCTACTCGCGCAGCGAGGGCAACCCGCTGTTCGTGGAGGCGCTGGTGAGCGAGGGCGCGTCCGGCGGCGTGCTCCCGGAGTCGCTGCGCGACCTGCTGCTGGCGAGCGTGGAACGGCTGCCCGCCGAGACGCAGGAGCTGCTCCGCGTCGCGAGCGCCGGAGGGCAGCGGATCGAGCACGCCCTGCTGGCCGCCGTCACCGGGTCCGACGAGGGGACGCTGGCCGCCACCCTGCGTCCGGCCGTGGCCGGCAACGTGCTCGCCGTCGACGGCGAGGGGTACGCCTTCCGCCACGCGCTGATCCGCGAGGCGCTCCACGACGACCTGCTGCCCGGCGAGCACACCCGGCTGCACACCCGCTTCGCCGAGGCGCTGGAACGGGACCTGTCGGTCCTGCCCGCGCCACGAGGGGCCATCGAGCTGGCCCACCACTGGCACGCCGCCCGCGACACCACCTGGGCGCTGACCAGCGCCTGGCAGGCCGCCGCCGCGGCCCGCCGCTCCGCCGCCCACGACAGCCAGCTGAGCATGCTGCTGCGGGTGCTGGAGCTGTGGGACCACGTGCCCGACGCGGCGGAGCGCGTCGGCCACGGCCACGCCGAGATGCTGCGCCAGACCGCGGTCGTCGCCCACCTGGCGGGCGAGTACGACCGCGGCGCCGCCCTCGCCACGGCCGCGATCGAGGAGATCGACCGCGCCGCCGAACCGGTGGCGGCCGCCCGCGTGCTGCGGCTGCGCGGGCTCATCCGCTACGACCTGAGCCGCCCCGGCCACGTCGAGGACCTGCGCGAGGCCGCCGCCCTGGTGCCCGCCGAGCCGCCGAGCAGGCTGCGCGGCCAGGTGCTGGAGTCACTGGCCCGCATGCTCCACCGGCCGGGCCGCGAGATCGCCGAGCGCCTCGCCACCGCCGAGCAGGCCATCGAGATCGGCCGCGCCATCGGCGACGACACCATCCAGGCGCAGGCCCTGATCACCCTGACCTGGACCCGGTGCCTGCGCTTCGCCGAGCTCGACCGGCATCGCGGCGGCTACGCCGAGGCGCGGCGGCTGGCGACCCGAGCGGACGCCTACACCGCGCTGATGCGCGCCGCCATCTCCGAGTCCGACAGCCTGGAGGGCGCCGGCCGCCACGAGGAGGCGGCCCAGGTCGCCCGCGAGGGCATCGCGCTGGCCGAGCGGCACGGGCTGGCCCGCACGTCCGGCGCGTTCCTGACGATCAACCTGGCCGAGCCGCTGGTCTCGCTGGGCCGCTGGGACGACGCCCTGGAGGTGATCGAACACACGGTGGAGCTGGCGCCGCCGCCGTCGTACCAGACCGGGCTGCTCGGGTTCGCCGCCGACATCGCCCTGGCCCGGGGTGAGCTCGACCGGGCGGCGGACCTGCTCGCCTCCACCCGGCGGATCGTGACGCGCGGCTCGTTCCGCGAGCAGACCCTGTTTCCCCACGGCCGCCGGGAGGTGGAGCTCCTGCTGGCCCGCGGCCCGGTGGACAAGGCGCGCGAGGCTGGTCTGCGCCTGCTGGGCTCGCACGACCTGACGGCCGAGCCGCGGTACTCGTGGGCGCTGCTGACCTCCCTGGCCGAGCTGGGCGGCCCGGTGTCGCCCGAGGTCCGCGCGCTCGCCGGGCGGCTGCCCGCCGACGGCGACCTGCAGGAGGCCCAGCGGCTCACCGTCGCCGCCCTGACCGGGCCGGCCGACGATCCGGCGGCCCGGCTCAAGGCGTGGGACGCGGCGGTCGCCGCCTGGGGCGCGCTGGGCAACCCGTACGCGCGAGCCAGGGTCTGCGAGGGGGCCGCGCACGCCGCTCTGGCGTGCGGTGAACGCGAGCGGGCGGCGGAGCGGCTGGCCACGGCGGCCGAGCTGGCCGGGCGGCTGGACGCGCGGCCGCTGCTGGAGCGGATCGACGCGCTGGCCCGGCGGGCGGGGGTCGCCGTCGGCGGCGAGCCACCGCGCGGCGGTACGCCGTTCGGCCTGACCGCCCGCGAGCTGGAGGTGCTCCGCCACGTCACCCGCGGGCTGAGCAACCGTGAGATCGCCGCCGAGCTGTTCATCGCGGTCAAGACGGTCAGCGTGCACGTGTCCAACATCCTGGCCAAGCTCGGCGTCGCCTCCCGGGGCGAGGCGGCGGCCCAGGCGCACGCCCTGCGCCTGTTCGACGCCTGACCGGGGGACTCAGCCGGTGAGCTGGGCCTCCAGCCGGTAGCCGTCGACCGTGACGTACACCTGGTCGCCGGGCCGGGCGTTGAGCCGCATCAGCACCGGCTGGAGCGAGTCGAACACCGGTTGCTGGCCCTGCCACACCAGCACGATCGCGTTGTCGCCTGGGCCGGTCACCGACAGCAGGGTGCCGGGGCGCATGCCGAGCTGGGCCGCGTAGTTCTGCGGCACCGGCACCGGGCCGCCGCGCAGGTGCTCCGGCTTGACCTCGATGCGCTGCCAGCGGCGCGGGTCCGACGACGGGCTCGGGAGCGGCGGCGGGGGGGTGGCCGGGGCGCCGGCCAGGTGGTGCCCCTGGAGTACGGGGGAGCGGCCGTTGGAGAGCGCCGACAGCGTGGCGAGCGCCGCCGACGGGTCGATCGAGCCGGCCGAGGCCGCCGGGATCGGCTGGCCGCCCCGGTGGTGGTGCCCGTTGGCGCCGGGAGTACGGCGCGGCAGCGGCTGCGGCGGGGCCTCGGAGGCGACCACCGGGTCGTGGACCGGCTCGGGCGGCAGCGCCTCCAGCCACGCCTTGGCCGAGTGGGCGCGGATGCCCAGCTCTCCCATCAGCTCCACCACGTCGGCGTCCGGCCGGGCCGAGGCCAGCAGCCGGCGGGTACGGGCCTGCAGGCCGTGGATGTCGCCGACGACCAGCCAGCCGTCCTGCAGGCGGCGGTCCGGCATCAGGGTGACCAGCACCCGCCACAGCGGCGTGTGCAGCGACGGGACGATCACCGGGTGGGCCGGGTCGGCGCCGATCAGCTGCTCCTCGGTCGCCGCGGCGCCCAGCCACTCGGTGAGCCGGAACATGTGCCCGGTGATCGGGGCCGACTCCGACGAGCGCAGCCAGGTGAGCACCCGCTCCTCGGCGGTGCGCTGCGCCTGGGAGAGGACGTCGCGTTCGACGAGCATCTTGTGCGCGAGCGTGCGCAGGCTGACCGGGTCCTCGGCGAACAGGCGGTGCACGGCCACGGCCAGCTCCAGCTTGTTCAGGCCGCGGAACAGGTTGTCGACC
>NZ_JAPNNL010000113.1 GCF_027620315.1 Nonomuraea corallina
GCCACCCGGTCCAGTGGGAGCGTCAGCCCGCTGCCTTGACGCCCGCCTCGACGAACTTCGCCCAGGCCTCGTCGTACGCCACCGCGCCCTGGTCCATGCCCTCCAGCACCTTCTCGACCGAGGTCTTCACCTGGGCGTGCTTCTCACCCATGAAGACCGGCTGCAGGTCCTTGACCGAGGCCGAGAAGATCTCGCCCGTCGGCACGTCGTTGAAGTACTCGTTCTTGAGCCCGGCGACCTCGGGGTCCTGCTGGGCCGTCAGGGAGCTCGGGAAGGCGCCGGCCTCCTTGAAGGCCGCGATGTGGCCTTCCTTGCCCGTCAGGTAGTTGAGCACCTGGGCGGCTTCCTTCGGGTGCTTGGTCTGCTTGGGGATGGCCAGCCAGGAGCCGCCCCAGTTGCCCGTGCCGCCCGGCACCGTCGCGACGTCCCAGTTGCCCTTGTTCCCCTCGCCGGCCGCGCCGGAGATCACGCCGAGCATCCACGACGGGCAGCCCATGGTGGCGAAGTCGCCGCCCTTGATGGCCTTGTTCCACGGCGGCGTGAACGCCTGCAGCTTGGCCGTCAGGCCCTGCTGGCTGAACTTCTGCACCCAGTCGAAGGCGGTCTTGACGGCCGGGTTCGACTCGACCACGAGCGTGTTGTTCTTGTCGAAGTAGGAGATGTTGCCGTTCTTCGGCGCCTCCTGCGAAAGGATCACGTTGTAGATGGTGTTCGGGCCGTCCATCCACTTCGCGCCGGTGTCGGCGGCGGTGAACTTCTTGCCCGCCTCAAGGTAGGCGTCCCAGGTCGGCCAGAGCTTGCCGACCTCCTCGCGGTCGGTGGGCAGGCCCGCCTTCTCGAACAGGTCCTTGCGGTAACACATGGTCATGCCGCCGATGTCGGTGCCCAGGGCGAACAGCTTGCCGTCGGCGTTGATGCCCGTCTCCCACTTCGCCGCGGGGAAGTCGGCCTTGCGGTCCTGCAGGCCGTGCTCGCCGAGGTCGGTGAAGAACTGCGGACGGGCGGCCAACAGGCCCATCGCGCCCTCGTCGATGCCGACGATGTCGCCGGCGCCGCTGCCGGCCTGGAGGCGCTGGAGCAGCTGCGGCAGATAGACGTCTTCGAACCTGTCGGTCAGGTTCGAGTACTTGACCTGGATGTTCGGGTTCTCGGCGTTCCACTTCTTCACGGCTTCGTCGTAGCCGAAGTTCTCGCCGCCGCCGAAGGTGTGCACGTTGATGGTGACGGGCTCGGCCGGCGCGCTCGCACCGGCCGAGGGGGCCGGCGTCTCTCCGCCACCACAGGCGGCGGTCACCGCGGCGAGCGCGGTGACCAGGACACCGGTTACTGCAAAGCGCTTGTGGTTCGTCATACCGTACCCCTCTTGGGTGTGGATCTTGGGAGGTGCATCGCGACAATCCCGCGATAGGAAGTCCTTGGGAGCGCTCCCACAAAGAGTGCCCGGAGTGCGTCCAGGCGTCAACGTCCTGAAACTCAACCGTTACCTCTGGGGCATTTCGTGACCGTTGAAGTGTCTGTAAGGGGATGTATCGCCCAAAGGACCACTTGGGAGCGCTCCCATCTCACCCGCACCGTTTCTCCCGCACACCGGCACAAACGCGCTCACCTGTAGGGGAGAACCGGCCGGTCGTGGCTCATCCGCAGGAGGCCGCGCGCCGTTCCATGACGGCGCGTTCGCGGCCGTTGCGGGTCAGCGCCGCCGCGCGTTCGAACTCGGTGCGGGCCTCGCCGCGCCGGCCCAGCTTGAACAGCAGGTCGCCGCGGACGCCCGGCAGCAGGTGGTAGCGCCGCAGGGCCGGCTCGGCGGCGAGCTGGTCGACCAGTTCCAGGCCGACCTCCGGGCCGTACGCCATGGAGAGGGCCACCGCGCGGTTGAGCTCGACCACCGGCGAGCCCGACAGGGCAGCGAGCCGCGCGTACAGGTCGGCGATGCGCTCCCAGTCGGTCTCCGCCGCGGTGAGCGCGCGGGCGTGGCAGGCCGCGATCGCGGCCTGCAGCGTGTACGGGCCCGAGCCGTCACCCAGCTCCTCGGCCCGCTTCAGGGCGGCCAGGCCGCGGTGGATGAGCAGCCGGTCCCACCGGGCGCGGTTCTGCTCCAGCAGCAGGATCGGCTCCCCGGACGGGTCCACCCGGGCCGCGGCGCGGGACGCCTGGATCTCCATGAGCGCCACCAGGCCGAACACCTCGGGCTCCTGCGGCATCAGCCCGGTCAGCACCCGCCCCAGGCGCAGCGCTTCCTCGCAGAGCGCCGGCCGCATCCAGTCGTCGCCGGCGGTGGCCGAGTAGCCCTCGTTGAAGATCAGATAGATGACCTCCAGCACAGGCGGGAGGCGTTCGGCCAGCTCGGCGCCGGCCGGGACCTCGAACGGCACCCGCCGCGCGGCCAGGGTCCGCTTGGCGCGCACGATCCGCTGCGCCACCGTCGGCTCGGGCGTCAGGAACGCCCGCGCGATCTCGTCGGTGGACAGCCCGCCCAGCACCCGCAGGGTCAGCGCCACCCGCGCCTCGGTGGACAGCACCGGATGGCACGCGGTGAACACCAGCCGCAGCAGGTCGTCCTCGATCTCCTCGACGCCGGGCGGCTCCTGCTCGTCCTCCAGGCTCCGGCCGAGCTCGGCGAGCTTGCGCGCGTAGCGCTCCTGGCGGCGGATCAGGTCGACGGCCCGGCGCTTGGCCACGGTCATCAGCCAGGCGCCCGGCTTGCGCGGCACGCCCTCGCGCGGCCACTGCTCCAGCGCCGCGACGAGGGCGTCCTGCGCCAGCTCCTCCGCCAGGCCGACGTCGCGCACCAGCCCGGCCAGCCCGGCGATCAGCCGTGCCGCCTCGATGCGCCAGACGGCCTCGACGGCCCGGTTCGTCTCCACAGCGGTCACGGGGCCCATGCAAACAGTCCGCTCGGAGGGCCGCAACCCGGGTGCCGAGCCACGCTGGGGGGTGCTGCGCGGTGGTCAGGCGTCCGGGCCCGGGTTCTCCAGGGACTCGCGCACCGCCGACTCGCGCCGGGCGGTCTCCGGGCTGAGGGAGGTCTCCGGCATGTCGGCTATGTCGAAGACCTGCCAGAGCTCCAGGCCCACGCCCTCCCCGCCCTCGGGGACGGGGACGCGCAGGGCCCACTCCACGGCCTCCTCGCGGGACTTCACCTGGATCAGCCAGAAGCCGGCGATGATCTCCTTGGTCTCGGCGAAGGGCCCGTCGACGACCTTGGGCTTGCCGGGGCCGTAGACGATGCGGGCGGCGCGGGAGCTGGGGTGGAGCCCTTCGGCGGCCAGGAGGACGCCGGCCCTGACCAGCGACTCGTTGTAGGCCGTCATGTCGTCGACGAGCTGCGGGCTCGGCATGGCGCCCGCCTCGGTCTCGGCGCTGCCCTTACCGATGATCATGAATTTCATGGGGTGTGCTCCTTGGCGTCCCGGGTCTCGTCAACGCGTCGAACGAGCGGCGCCCGCCTCGACACCCCAGGGATTCTTCCCGAGAACTCAGGTGGCGTACTCGGGGTAGCCGTAGCCGACCACCTGGGACTTGGGGCGGATCCGCTCCTCGACCACGCCGTTGCCGGTGTTGCCCTCGATCGTGGAGATCGTCCCGTTGCCGTTGTCCTTCACCACGAATCCGACGTGCTGGATCGACCCGATGCTCTTGCTGCCGTTCCAGGCGAAGAAGACCACGGCGCCCGGCCTGGCCTCGGTGCCCCAGCGCTTGTTGGCCGTGAACCATCGGGCATGGGTCACCGTGTAGGCGTCCCAGCCGATCTGGGGGCGGGCGCCGATCTGCTCGCCGACCCAGGAGACGAACATGGCGCACCAGGGGGCGTTCAGGTAGCCGGCGCGGTTGCCGCCGTCGCGGGCGATGGTCTCCAGGGCGCGCTGCGAGCCGGCGTACCACTCCTGGAACTTGGTGCCGCCGCCCCTGGAGTTCTCCCGGACCCCGATCTGGGACCTGGCCAGGGCGAGCACCTGTGCGGCGGTGACGTTGATCTGGTCGGTCTTGGTGGGCCTCGCCTGAGAAGAGGCGTTCAGGCCGGTGCTGGTCTGGCCGGTACTGGTCTGGCCGGTACTGGTCTGGCCGGTGCCGGCCTGACTGGTGCTGGTGTGCCCGGGGCCGGTCTGGGCCGTCAGCCGGACGTTCTGGTCGGGTCCCGGGTCGGCGTGGGCGGGGAGGGGGGAGCCGACGGCGCAGGCGACCAGGGCGGTCGCCGCGACGGTGAGGATGTGCTTCGACTTGGGGACACGGGGGAGACGATGTCTGACCATCGAAGGGATACAACTCCTTGCTTCCATGCCGCTTACCGGGTTAGCTGACGGGTTCGGGCGTGGAAGCTGCCCTACGGCGCGGGAGGCGCCGATTCACCCCGAGGGACGTGGGTCCCCGGCTCCGCGCAGGGCGGATTCAGCGGTCGCAGGGCTGTCCTGCGATACGAGACGTTCAAGGCAGCGAATCGGACAAACGGGACGTATGCCTTGAACGGGGCAACAAGGTAATACATCCGGCAAGAGATTGACAAGGGGGCAAAGCCAAAGTCAGGAGATCTGGCTCCGCGCGTCGGCCAGCATCCGCATCATGGCGAGGCTGTCGTCCAGGGGCATGATCGCGCTCTCGGCGCGGCCCTGGGCCAGGCAGTCCCGCACCTCGCGCAGCTCGCCCGCGTACCCGTTGTCCGCCGGATCGTCCAGCACGTGCTCCTCCGGCTCCATCCCCGGCCCGCTGAGCACGACCCGGCGCGGAGCCCAGAACGGGGCGTCGAGGTCGGCCCGCATCCCGGTGCCGACGACGGAGGCGTCGTTGGCGTAGGCGGCGACCAGCGAGCACTCCACCAGGGCCCGCCTGCCGCCCGGATAGCGCATCAGCCCGCCCGCCTCGGCGTCGACGCCACTGGCCGCCGCCGAGCCGGTGAAGTGCGTGCTCTCGGGCTGCCCGAGGAAGTGCTGGGCCAGCCCCATCGGGTAGATGCCCAGGTCGAGCAGGGCGCCGCCGCCCAGCTCCGGCGCCCACAGCCGGTGCGCGGGATCGTACGGGAGCGCGAAGCCGAACGAGGCCCGCACCGAGCGGATCTCGCCGAAGCGCTCGTCGCGGGCGAGCATCCGGATCAACGGGTCGAACCGCATCCACAGGGCCTCCATCAGGAAGACCCCGGCCTCGCGGGCCAGCCGGACCATCCGCTCGGCGTCGGCCACGGTGGCGGCGAGCGGCTTCTCGCACAGCACGGCCTTGCCCGCCGCGATGGCGGCCTCGGCCACCTCCAGGTGGAGGGCGTGCGGGGTGGCGACGTAGACGGCGTCCACCGCCGGATCGGCGCACAGTTCGGCGTAGGAGCCGTGGGCCGTCCCGGCGCCCAGCGTCGCCGCCAGCGCCTCGGCCCTGCCCAGGTCGCGGGAGCCGACCGCGGCCACGCGCATCCCCGGCTCCGCGGCGATGACGGCGCCCACGGTCCTGGCGATGCCGCCGGTGGCGGCGATTCCCCACGCTAAGTCGCGCACCCGGAAGATCGTACAGATTCATCCCAGGAAGCGATATGTGTGCTGATCAGTCCATCGTGGCGGGATCCCAGCCGAGGCGGCGGTGGGCGTTCATCGCCCCGATCGCGGCCATGTCCTCCTGGTCCAGGATGAAGTCGAACACGTCGATGTTCTCCCTGATCCGCGACGGGGTCGCCGACTTCGGGATCACCACGTTGCCGAGCTGGACGTGCCAGCGCAGCACGATCTGGGCGGGCGTGCGGGCGTGCTTGTCGGCCAGCACCGCCAGCGCCGGCTCGTCCAGCAGCCCGCGCCCCGCGCCGAGCGGGCTCCACGCCTCGGTGAGGATGCCGTTCCTGTCGTGGAACTCGCGCATCTCCCGCTGCTGGAGGTACGGGTGCAGCTCGATCTGGTTGAGGCAGGGCACGATGTCGGTGTCGTCCATGAGCTTGGTGAGCATGCCGGCCGTGAAGTTGGACACGCCGATGGACCTGGCCCGGCCGTCCCGGTAGAGCTTCTCCAGGCCGCGCCAGGCCAGGACGGACTGGTCGTGGCTGGGCGCGGGCCAGTGGATCAGGTAGAGGTCCACGTAATCCAGGCCCAGCCTGGTCAGGCTCTCGTCGAAGGCCTGCTCCACCCGGTCGTGGTCGCCGCCCATCAGCTTGGTGGCGACGAAGAGCCTCTCCCGGGGGATGCCCGAGGCGCGCACGGCCCGGCCGACGCCCTCCTCGTTGCGGTAGAGCGTGGCCGTGTCGATGTGGCGGTAGCCGGCCTCGATCGCGGTCAGCACGACCCGTTCGGCCTCGTCGTCCGGCACCTGCCAGACGCCCAGGCCGAGCTGCGGGATCTCGACGCCGTCTCGATAAAGCCGTAGCGAGTTCATGCCTCTGATTGTTCACCTCTCCTTCCGCCCGGTTCCGTCGTCCGCGCCGCCTTGAACCGGTCGTGAACCGGCCATCACCTGGCCGGGAGACGGGGGTCACTCGGGCGGCGCCTCCGGCAGGCGCAGCACGAAGCGGGCGCCGGTGGGGCAGTCCTCGACCCGGATCCGCCCGCCGTGCGCCTCCGCGACGTCGCGGGCGATCGCCAGGCCCAGCCCGGTGCCGCCCGCGTCCCGGCTGCGGGCCGCGTCCAGCCGGGTGAACCGCTCGAAGATGCGCTTGCGGTCGGCCACGGCGATCTGCGCGCCGTCGTTCTCCACCGCCAGCACGGCCTGGCCGTCCTCGCTCGACACCTCGACCGTCACCTGGCTCTCGGCGTGCCGCTGGGCGTTGTCCAGCAGGTTGGCCAGCAGCCTGGCCAGCTGGAGCTGGACCCCGTCGACGACCACGCCCTCGGTGAGCTCGGTCCGCACCGGGATGCGGTCCTTACGGGTGGCGAGCTCCTGGCGGACCAGGCCGGCCAGGTCCACCCGCTCCCTGGCCGCGTCCACGTCGGAGCCGATCCTGGCCAGCAGCAGGAGGTCGGTGATGATGGCCTCCAGCCGGTCGGTGTCGCGCAGCGCCGACTCCACCAGCGCCGGCACCTCGGTCTCGTCCGGGTAGAGCCGGGCGCTCTCCAGTTGGGTGCGCAGCCCGGCGATCGGCGTGCGCAGCTCGTGCGAGGCGTCGGCGGCGAACTGGCGCTGCTGCGCCCCCGAGCGCTCCAGACGGGCCAGGGTGCCGTTGACGGAGCGGGCGAGCTGGGCCACCTCGTCGTCGCCGGGCGGCTGCGTCACCCGTTTGCTGACGTCACGGGCGGTGATGTCGTCCAGCTCCCGCCGCATCCGCGCCACCGGGCGCAGGGCCGAGCCGGTGACCGCCCAGGTCGCCCAGGCGGTGAGCGCGAGGATCGCGGCAAGCTGCGCGGCGGCGTTGACCTCCATGCTCCGGTCGGCGAGCAGCGCGGGGGTGGGCCGCCCCGCGTAGACGATCGGCGCCCCGGCCGCGGGACCGGCCCGCGTCGCGCTGAGGTACAGGCACATGGTGGGCAGGCAGTCGGTGACGTCGACGGGCTCCCCGCCGGTCGGCGGCCGCACGTCGCTCAGCCGCGGCAGGCTCCTGGCCGCGTCGCTCGTGGCCAGGATCCGCCCGTCGCCGGAGACCAGCTGGATCAGGTCCACCTCGGGGTCGAGCATGGGCAGCGTGCTGCCGGGCCCCAGCTCGCCGGAGCGCACCTGGGCGGCGATGCGGCCGGCGGTCTCCCCGGTGGCCTCCCACGTCGACTCCGCGACGAGGTGGCGGCTGACGAGCACGACCGCGATCGCCACGGGGGTGAGCACGAGAGCGGCGACGACCGTGGCGATGATGGTGACGCGTCCTCGCAGGGAGCGGGCCCACAGGCGCACTCATCGACGCTACCCACCGCATCGTCGCCGGACCGCCGCGCTCGGGGAAAGAAAGGTCCATGCTCCCGGCAGGCGGCGGGCGCGTGACGGGAGCCGCGCGCGGAGAGAAAATCGGGCGAGCATCCCCGGCGGTCGCCGGGGCCCGCAAACTTGCCGCAAGTTTCACACCGCGATCGTGCTGCGCCGGGACCGTTCCCGGACGCTGATGGATGAGGATCGGGTAACGCTCCCTTGCAAGATCTTCCAAATCTTGCAGAGAACGGCTAACGTCCCGGAAACAAAGCCGTAAAAGCGGTCTAATAACGATCTTTCTGGAGGTCTCGTGAGCAAGCGAGTCCTGGGTGTGGCTGCTCTGGCGACACTGGCCTTAACCGCCTGCGCCGGCTCCGACCCCGCAACCCCCTCCGCAACGCCCGCCGCGGCCCCCAGCGGATCCGCCTCCGCCGCCCCCGCGTCCGGCAAGCTCGTCATCTGGGCCGACCCCAACCGGGTCAAGGCGCTCAAGCCCTTCGCCGACCAGTTCGGCACCGAGAACGGCGTGACCGTCGAGGTGAAGGAGATCAGCAAGGACAACCAGCAGACCTTCCTCACCGCCTCCCAGCAGGGCAGCGGCCCCGACGTCATGGTGGGCGCGCACGACTGGATCGGCAACCTGGTGCAGAACGGCGCCATCGAGCCGGTCAACCTGACCGAGGCGCAGAAGGCGGCGTTCTCCGACATCGCGATCAAGGCCGTCACGTTCGACGGACAGATCTACGGCGCCCCGTACGCGGTCGAGAACATCGCGCTCATCCGCAACACCGACCTGGCCCCCGACGCGCCCGCCACCGTCGAGGACCTGGTGGCGACCGGCAAGAAGCTCAAGGACGACGGCAAGGTGCAGGAGGTCCTCTGCCTGCCGGTCGGCCAGAAGGGCGACGCCTTCCACGTCTACCCGCTCTTCGCCGCCGGCGGCGGCAAGCTGTTCGGCGACACCCCGACCGGCGACCCCGACCCCAAGCAGGTGCTGGTCGGCTCCGAAGGCTCGGTCAAGGCCTTCGGCAAGCTGCGCGACCTGGGCGAGAAGGGCGACGGCGCGCTCAAGACGTCGATCACCACCGAGAACTACATCCCCAGCTTCGTCGGCAAGAAGTGCGCCTACCTCATCTCCGGGCCGTGGGCGATGGCCGACGTCAAGAAGGGCGGCTTCGGCTACGACATCACGCCCGTCCCGACGTTCGAGGGCGGCGATCCGGCCACCCCGTTCGTCGGCGTCCAGTCGTTCTTCGTCGCCGCCAAGGGCCAGAACAAGACGCTCGCCCAGGAGTTCGTCACCAACTACGTGACCAGCAAGGACGTCGCCAAGGCCCTGTACGAGGCCGACCCCAGGCCGCCGGCACTGACCGCCGCGCTCGACGAGGTCAAGGCGGGCGACGCCGACGCGGGCAAGTTCATGGACGCCGGCAAGGAGGGCATGCCGATGCCCGCCATCCCCGAGATGCAGGCCGTGTGGGAGCCGTTCGGCATCGCCGAGGCCGCCACGGTCAAGGGCGGCGACCCGGACCAGGCGGCCTCCGCCGCGCAGAAGACCATCGACGGCTCGCTCAAGAACTGACCCATGGCGCTCGACGTGCGCGAGACCGGGGAGACGTCGCAGGCTCCGCGGCCCCGCCGCCACATCACCACGGCCTTCGTGGTGAGCAGGATCGCGGTGCTCGCCGTCACCGCCGCGATCCTGCTCTACGCCGCGCCGCCGCTGATCGCCACCCGGTCCTGGCTCGGGCTGGGCGTGCTGCTCGGCGCCACCGCCGCCATCGCCTGCCTCTACCTGACCCGGCGCTTCGTCCCGGCCAAGTACCTCATCCCCGGCACCGTCTTCCTCCTGGCCTTCCAGGTGTTCCCGGTGCTCTACACGGTGACCACCGCCTTCACCAACTTCGGCGACGGCCACCGCGGCGACAAGGCCGCGGCGATCACCGCCATCGAGCGCGGCTCCGTACGGCAGGCTCCCGGCTCGCCCGAGTACCGGCTCACCGCCGCGCTGCGCGGCGACGAGCTGGTCTTCCTCCTGGTCGACCCGGCCACCAAGCAGGTCCGGCTGGGCGACGACGGCGGGCTGTCGCCGCTGCCCGGCGCCGAGGTCGGCGTCAGCGGCCGGGTGCTGCGCGCGCCCGGCGTCACCGTGCTGACCGCGCCGCAGGCCGCCGCCCGCGGCGCGCAGATCGCCGCGCTGACCGTGCCGACCGACGGCGGGGCGATCAAGGCCAACGGGCTCAGCCGCGCCGTCGAGGGCAAGGCCGCGCTCGTCCACGACGCCGCCTGCGACTGCGTGCGGGGCGAGGGCGGGCCGTACCAGGCCGACGAGTCGCAGGGCTACTTCGTCAACGCCGCCGGTGAACGCCTGGCCCAGGGCTGGCAGGTCAACGTCGGCCTCGACAACTTCGCCCGGGTGCTGACCAACCCCACCATCTCCGGCTACTTCCTCGGCGTGTTCGGCTGGAACGCGGTCTTCGCGCTCGCCTCCGTCGCGGGCACGTTCGCGCTCGGCATGGCCGTCGCGCTGGCCCTGCACCATCCGCGCATGCGCGGCACCAAGGCCTACCGGATCGTGCTCATCCTGCCGTACGCGATGCCGTCGTTCGCGATGCTGCTGGTCTGGCGTGACCTGTTCAACCGCGACTTCGGGCTGGTCAACCAACTGCTCGGGCTGAACGTGGACTGGCTCGGCGAGCCGCTCACCGCCCGGTTCGCCGTCATCCTGGTCAACCTGTGGCTCGGCTTCCCGTACATGTTCCTGGTGACGACCGGAGCGCTGCAGGCCATCCCGCGCGAGCTGACCGAGGCCGCCGCCATCGACGGGGCCACCCCGTGGAAGGCGTTCCGCCGGGTGACGCTGCCGCTGCTGCTGGTGGCGCTGACGCCGCTGCTCATCTCGTCGTTCGCGTTCAACTTCAACAACTTCAACGCCATCCAGCTCACCACCGAAGGCGGGCCGTTCCCGGCGGAGAACCCGCAGGTGGGGGCCACCGACCTGCTCATCACCTACACGTTCAGGCTGGCCTTCGGCACCGGCGGGGCCCAGTTCGGGTTCGCCGCCGCCATCACGGTGTTCATCTTCGCCATCGTGGCGATCGTCTCGGCCGTGGCGTTCCGCCGTACCCGCAAGCAGGAGGAGGTGTACGCGTGAGGCTCGCGCTGAGACACGCGTTCGTGCTCGCCGTGTGCGCGTTCGCGATCTTCCCGATCCTGTTCGTCGTGTCCGCGGCGCTCAACCCGCTGGGCACCCTCGCCTCCACCGACCTGCTGCCGACCGGCGCCAGCCCGGCCAACTTCGGCGAGCTGCTGACCTCGGACGTCTACCCGTTCGGCCGATGGTTCTTCAACTCGGTGTTCATCGCGCTGCTGTCGTCGTTCGCCGGCCTGCTGCTGTCGATGTTCGCCGCCTACGCCTTCAGCCGCATGCGCTTCGCCGGGCGCCGGGTCGGGCTGCTGGCGCTGCTGCTGGTCCAGATGTTCCCGCAGTTCCTCGCCATCGTGACGATCTTCATCATCTTCACCAGGGTGACCCAGCTGTACCCGGCGTTCGGCTTCGACACCGTGTGGGGGCTCATGCTGCTCTACCTGGGCGGCGCGCTCGGCGTGAACACCTGGCTGATGAAGGGCTTCCTGGACACCGTGCCGAAGGAACTGGACGAGGCCGCCACCGTGGACGGCGCCACCCACGCGCAGATCTTCTGGAAGATCATCATGCCGCTGGTGACGCCGATCCTCGCGGTGACCGCGCTGCTGATGTTCATCACCACGATGAGCGAGTTCCTCATGGCCAACGTGTTCCTGCGCGACCCGGAGAGCAAGACGCTCGCCGTGGGCATGTACGGGATGATCGCCGGCGACCGGCGCAACGACAACTTCGGCATGTTCGCCGCCGCCACGCTGCTCACCGCGATCCCGACCGTCAGCGTGTTCCTCTGGCTGCAGAAGTACATCGTCTCCGGCCTGACCTCCGGAGCCGTCAAGGGGTGAATCCGTGCGCTTCCTGGATCGGCCGCACCACGACGGCTCCGCCCTGTACGTCTCCACACCCGCCCCCGAGCCCGGCAGGCCGGTGACCCTCTGGCTGCGCGCCCCGCGCGCAGCCGGCGTCACCGGCGTGCACGTGCGCGCCGTACACGACGGCGAGCCGCGCTACGCCCGCGCCGCGCCCGACCCCGAGCGGACCGGCCGGCCCGTCGCCGGGTACGGACGATCCGACGCCTGGTGGCGGGCCGAGGTCACGCCCGTCAACCTCGTCACCCGCTACCGCTTCCTCCTGGAGACCACCGGCGGCCAGGCGTGGCTCACCGCCGCCGGCCTGTTCGCGCACGACCTGCCGGACTCCGGGGACTTCCGCCTGGTGTGCCACGACCCCCCGCCGGACTGGATGGCCGACTCGATCGTCTACCAGATCTTTCCCGACCGGTTCGCCCGATCAGGCCCCATGCCGGACCTCCCGCCCTGGGCGCTGCCCCGCGACTGGGACCGGGACCCGGTCATCCCCAGCGGGCCCGGCGCCGCCCGCCAGTTCTACGGCGGCGACCTGGACGGCGTCGTGCGCCACCTCGACCACGTCGAGAGCCTCGGCGCCGACACCGTCTACCTCACACCGGTCTTCCCGGCCCGCTCCAACCACCGCTACGACGCCGCCTCCTTCGAGCACGCCGACCCGCTGCTCGGCGGCGACGCCGCCCTGCGCCGGCTGTCCGACGCCCTGCACGCCCGCCGCATGCGGCTGATCGGCGACCTCACCGCCAACCACACCGGCGACGCCCACCCGTGGTTCACCGCCGCCGTCTCCGACGCCGCCGCCCCCGAGCGGGACATGTACCTCTTCGACCCCGTCACCGGTGACTACGCGGCCTGGTGGGGCGTCAAGACGCTGCCCAAGCTCAACTGGGGCAGCCCGCTCGTCCGCGCCCGCCTGCCCGAGGTGATCACCCGCTGGACCGGGACGTTCGACGGCTGGCGGGTGGACGTGGCCAACATGACCGGCCGGTCCGGCCTCGACGACCACAACCACGAGGCCGCCGCCCTGCTGCGCCGCGCCCTGCCGCCCGACGCGGCGTTCGTCGCCGAGCACAACCACGACGCCTCGGGCGACCTGGACCGCGACGGCTGGCACGGCACCATGAACTACGCCGGCTTCACCCGCCCCGTCTGGGCCTGGCTGCGCGGGGACGACCTCGGCCTGGACCACTTCCTCGGCGTGCCCGGCGCCGTCCCGCGCCGCGACGGCCTGGCCACCCTCGCCACGCTGCGCTCCTTCGCCTCCCACCTGTCATGGCGTTCGCTCGTGCACTCCTGGCAGCCGCTCGACTCGCACGACACCCCGAGGATCCGCACCGTCACCGGCTCGCGCGAGCGCCACCTGGTCGCGCTCGGCCTGCAGGCCACCCTGCCCGGCACGCCGATGGTGTTCGCGGGCAGCGAGTTCGGGCTCACCGGCGTCAACGGCGAGCACTCCCGCACCCCGATGCCGTGGCACCGCCCCGCCGACCGGGACCCGGCCACCCTCGCCGCCCACCGTGAGCTGCTCGGCCTGCGCCGCCGCGAGCCCGCCCTGCGCCGCGGCGGGCTGCGCTGGCTGCACGCCGACGCCGACTGCCTCGTCTTCGCGCGGGAGACGTACGAGGAGACCCTGCTGGTGTGCGCGCGGCGCGCCCCGGGCGTCACGCCGGCGCCGCCCGCCGGGGCCGAGCCCGTCCACGGCGATCCCCCGGATCATCCCCCGAATCCTCCGAATCCCTCGAATCCTCCGAATCGGCTGAAAGGTGCTGAACCGTCGCTGACTGTGTGGCGGCTCGTCAACTGACCACGCTACGGTTGGTGCCCTTCCGCCATAAGTTGACACAGTTAGTGGTGCGCCCCGATGAGGTTACTCTCCGTGGCCGTTCTGGCCTCGCTCCTGCCCGCCCTGTCCCTGCCCGCCCAGGCGTCCACATCAGCCGGCACCACCTACTACGTGGACTCCAGGGCGGGGGACGATGCGGCGGACGGCACCAGCGCCGACCGGGCCTGGCGGTCGCTCGACGCGGTCAACGCCGCCGAGCTCGGACCGGGGGACACCGTCGCCGTCAAACGCGGCAGCAGCTTCACCGGCTCCCTCACGCTGAGCGCCAGCGGCACCGCCCGCTCGCCCATCACCGTCAAGACCTACGGCAAGGGTGCCCGGCCCAGGATCAGCGGCCGCGACGCCAACTGCGTCGTCGTCAGCGGCAGCCACTGGCGCATCAGCGGGCTGCGCGCCTCCAACTGCCTGTGGTCCGGGTTCGAGATCAAGGGCGACTCCAACGTGCTGTCCGGGGTGAGCGCCGACCGCAACGTGGCCGGCGTCAGCGTCACCCCCACCGGCGCCCGCAACACCATCAAGGACAGCACGTTCGCCGACAACGACCGGATGAGCGTCAACGACAAGGGCGGCGACAACGACTCCGGCGCCTTCGGCATCCTGCTCAACGGCGACGACAACCTCGTCACCGGCAACACCATCACCGGCAGCCACGCCAAGAGCCACGACTACGGCGTCGACGGCGCCGCCATCGAGGTGTTCGGCGGCAACCGCAACCGGATCACCCACAACCGCAGCCACAACAACAACACCTTCAGCGAGCTCGGCGCCAAGAAGGGCGACACCGCCACCGGCAACCTGTACGCCTTCAACGTCGTCACCTCCTCGCTCAAGACCGGCTCGTTCCTGGTCACCCGCGGCCCCCGGCACATCGTCGGCCCGGTCAAGGGCACCACCGCCGTGCACAACTCCGTCTACATGCCGGCCCGCCACACCATCGGCTGGTCCTGCCACGACGGCTGTTCCCCGGCCATACTCAAGCTGCGCAACAACGTGATCGCGGTGGGCGGCACGGCCGGCTACGCGGACGGCAAGGGCGCCGACGAGGCGGCCAGCGTCTACAGGGCGCGCAAGGCCGAGTTCAGGCTGGGCTCCGGGTCCGTCATGAGCGACCCGCGCTTCGTCTCGCGCTCCAACCTGCGCCTGGCGCCCTCGTCGCCGGCCCGCGGCCGCGCGGTCCGCCTGGGCGTCTCCTGGTTCGGCGGCGCCGCGCTGGCCAAGGACTTCACCGGCAAGCCGCTGCCGTCCTCCACCCGCCACGCGGGGGCCTACCAGTAGCGCTCAGCCGATGACGCTCAGCCGATGCCGTACCGGCCGGACATCCAGCCGTAGACCTGGCGGGCGGCGGGCTCGTCGCCGCCCAGCAGGGAGATGAGCCTGCCGGTGCGGCGGGTCAGCACGCAGGCGAAGCTCTCGGCGAACAGCTCCGAGGCGTCCTGCCGGTACGGGGACTCCAGCCGCGGCCGGCGCAGCGTGTGCAGGAACGTCCACCAGCGGTCGGCCGACGGCCGGCCGTCGGAGTGGTCGATGGCGTGGCCCAGCTCGTGGCCGCACACGTTCACCGAGGGCGACGGCACGCTGCCGACCGCGATGCGGCGCAGCACCGGGTCGTAGACGCCCGCGCTACGCTCCCACGTGCCCTCCTGCTGCGGCAGCGGGATGGCGCGCAGCTTCTCGAAGGCCGGCAGGTCGGGAACGGAGCCGGGACCCACCACCAGGCCGCCGTCGAGATGGTCGGCCAGGCGGGCGCCCAGCGCCCGGGGCACCGCCGCGAGGGTCATGACGGCCACGAGGGACTCGGGCGGGGGCAGCGTCCCCGGCTCCCACATCCGCGTCAGCCTGTGCTCCAGCACGCCGACATGCAGCCACCCAGGCCATCCTCTGCTGCCCCTCACCGCACCGCGCTCTCTGCGACGTTCTCCGGCCACACCCGTCGTGGCTCGACGAGATCAATGATTACCTATTCCCGACCCCGCGGTGGTGTCGATCCGGGCGCATTTCGGCCGACGCCCCGGCGAAACCGCAGCCAGAGGACGCCCCCCGGCACGCCGGCCGGGGGGAGCGGCGGCCCGGTGGAACGCGTGCGTGTCCGCCGGCGACCCGGACGGTAACGGCCGGATGCTGCGGAGATGCGCCTGATCCGCCCCGGTTGGCGAAAAGCGCGGGGAGCTTTGCCCGTCTGTTGGCGGTATAGGCGGATTGAAGCCTGCATGCTGGGATTAAGCGCAGCATGCGTGACATATCCGTGGAACCTGCCGGAAACCTTCCCACGGCACTGTGAAGGCCACGGGAAAGGGGAGGGGTAATGCTGCTGCGACTGAGGGTGTCGCTGGCTGACCGGCCGGGAGGGCTCGGTCAGGTCGCCAAGGTGCTGGGCATGCTGGGCGCCGACATCCTCCAGGTCACGGTGCTCGAACGGGAGATGGGCCGGGCCGTGGACGACTTCACCGTCTCCTGGCCGGGGGCCGCGGACCTGGACGAGGTGCGCGACCGCTTCTCCGCCCTGCCGGGCGTCCGCGTGGAGGGCGTCTGGCCGACCCGCGAGGTCCCCGGCTCCGCCCCCGATTACGACCTGCTCATGCACGTCGCCAGCGAGCCGTCGCGCGGCCTGGCCACGCTGGTGGACGCCCTTCCCGGGCTGTGCGGCGCGGAATGGTCGGTGGCCTACGCCGACGGCGCCGTGCTGCACAGCTCCATCGCCGCCCCCGAGCTGGTCGACCTGCCCGAGCCGCCGCTGCGCGCCGCCACGGTGGACGGCGAGAAGGTCCGGCTCATGCTGCTGCCGATGACGGCGCACCAGCTGCACCTGCTCGTCGCCCGGGCCGAGGGGCCCTGCTTCCACCGCGCCGAGCTGGAGCGCGCCGTGCGGATCGTGGACGTCGTCTCCGCCCTGGCCGCGCGCGCCTGACCGGGCCGCCCCCAGCGCTGGAGCCGTCTTCCAGGCTCGCCGTGCGGGTGGGCGCGGTGTGCCGGTGAAGCTCGCGGGATCGTTTTCGATCACGGAGGATTACTCCGTCCGATCAGGGTAGGTTTGGGCGGGTGTCCGCTCCGATCTCTCAGCCACGTCTGGCCTGGCTTGACGCGCTACGGGGCATCGGGGCGTCGGCCGTGGTGGCCGAGCACATGATCCCCTGGTTCATCCCCTCCGCCCGCCCCACCTGGTTCAGTCTCGGGGTGTACGGGATCTTCGTCTTCTTCCTGGTCAGCGGCTACATCATCCCGGCGTCGCTGGAGCGGCACGGCGACGTGCGCGCGTTCTGGCTCAGCCGCCTGTTCCGCCTCTACCCGCTCTTCCTCGTCGTCGGCCTGGTGGTGCTGGCGCTGCACTGGTGGGTGCCGGTCCGCCCGGCCGTCGCACGCGACTGGGCCGCCGTCGCCGGGCACGCCACCATGCTGCTCGACGTCGTGGACGTGGCCGGGATCGTCGACACCATGTGGACGCTCTCGTACGAGATGGTGTTCTACCTGCTGGTCACCGCGCTGTTCCTGGCACGGCTGCACGAGCGCAGCGGGTTGCTGGCGATGCTGTTCGCGTCCGGGTCGGTGGTGACCGGGGTGCTGCTGACCCGGGCCGTCATCAGCGGCCCGTGGGTCGCCTACGTGTCGTGCGCGCTGTTCGCCGCCGGGCTCGTCTGCCTGATCACCGGGCGGTTCCGCAGGACGGCGGCGGTCGTGCTCGGCGTGATGGCGCTGGCGCTGCTGGTGCTGGGCAGCCGGGTGCCGTGGGTGGGCGTGGCGGTGGTCGCGCTGATGTTCGCCGGCACCGCGATCTACCGCTGGGAGCGGGGCACGGGCCGGGCCTGGCCGGTGCTGGTCACGGTGGTGATAGTCGCCTGCGTGCCGTTCTGGGCGATCACGGCGGGCTGGTGGTGGGTGCAGCCGAGCGTGTGGATCGCCACGATCGCGCTCACGGCGGCCACGTTCGCGGCGGGCATGGCGCTGCGCGACCGGCGGGTGCCCCGGGTGCTCGCCTGGCTGGGGCTGGTGAGCTACTCGCTCTACCTGGTGCACCACCCGGTGCTCAAGTACTTCACCCGGATCTCCGGCGACCTGCGCGCCGAGCCGCTGCCCTACCAGCTCGTCATGACGGCGCTGGTGCTGGCGGTCGTGGTCGGGCTGAGCGCGCTCACGTACCGCTTCGTGGAGCGGCCTATGCAGGAGCTGGGGCGCCGGATCGCCCGCTCGCGACCCAGTTCTCCAGCGCCGGGGCCAGCGCGGGGTGCCGAAGCAGCGTCCGCCGGACGATAGGGTCCTCCGCCAGGAGGAACGCCAGGTGGCGCACCGCGTGCGCGGCGACGTGATCCACCTCCACCCGCTCCGGCGCGGGCCGCGCCGGAGCGGCGCCCCGGGCGGGCTCCAGCCGGGGCAGCGTGACGGCGGGCAGCCACGGCTCCGGGTCGGGGCACACGGCGTAGGTGAGCACGATCTCGCCGTCCGGCAGATGGCGCCAGCTCGTGGAGTGGACCACGGTGAGCTGGTCGCCGGCGGAGACCCCGCAGGAGCGGCGCGCGGCCTCGTCCGGGCTCTCGCCGGGCTCCGGGCGCACCTCGGCACGCCGGTAGGCCCACGATCCGTCGGCGCTCGCCCGTAGCATGAGCGTCTCGACCCGGACCACGTGTCTTCCTGTCACCACAGCAAGCTTACTGCCACTCGTACGCAACAGCGTGCATGCTGCATGAGTGTCGCGAACGGTGAGGTTCCAGGCCGAGGGCGGAAGGAAGGAGGGGAGGGCCCATGTCCGAGACACCCGGACTGCTCGTCCTGATGGGATCAGGGGAGACCAGCCCGACCATGGTGGAGGTGCACCGCTCGGCCGCCCGCCGGCTGCCGCCGGGCGCCCGGTGCATTCTGCTCGACACGCCGTACGCGTTCCAGGAGAACGCGGCCGACATCTCCGCCCGCGCCCGCCGCTACTTCTCCCGCAGCGTCGGCCTCGACGTCGAGGTGGCGCCGGACGCCGAGGCCCGCGTCGCGGGCGCCGACTGGGTGTTCTCCGGGCCCGGCAGCCCCACCTACGCGCTCGACCGCTGGGCCCGCTCCGGCGTGGCCGGCGACCTGCGCGCCCGGGTGCGGGCCAGGACCGGCGTGACCGTCCTCGCCTCCGCCGCCGCCTGCACGGCCGGGACCGCGACGGTGCCGGTGTACGAGATCTACAAGGTGGGCGCCGACCCCCACTGGCGCGAGGGCGTCGACCTGCTGGAGCCGCTCGGGCTGCGCGCCGTGGTGATCCCCCACTTCGACAACGCCGAGGGCGGCACCCACGACACGCGTTATTGCTACCTGGGGGAGCGGCGGCTGTCGCGGATGGAGCGCGAGCTGCCGCCGGGCGCCGCGGTGCTGGGCGTCGACGAGCACACCGCGCTCGTCGTCGACCTGATGACGGAGAGCGTCGAGGTCGCCGGGCGCGGCGGCGTGACGGTCCGGCTGCCCGGCTCGGCCACGGTCCTGCCCGCGGGCACCCGCACCGGCCTGGCCGAGCTGCGCCGCCTGGCCGAAGGCGGCCCCGCGGGCGCGCCGCCCCCGCCTCCGCCTTCGCGGGCCGCGCCGGTCCAGGTGACGCTGGAGGAGACCATCCACGCCGGCGAGCGCGCCTTCGCCGAGGCGGTGGCCGTGCCCGACCTGGCGGCGGCGGCCCGCGCGGTGCTGCAACTGGAGGCCGAGATCATGTCCTGGGCGGCCGACACCGAGGAGGACTCGGGCGGCGTCGAGCAGGCCAGGGAGCTGATGCGGCTGCTGATCGCCCGGCTCGGCGAGCAGGCGGCCACGGCGGGCGTCCACGCCGTCATGGAGCCGCTGCTCGCGCTCCGCGCCGAGCTGCGCGCCCAGGGCCGCTACGAGGTCGCCGACGCGCTGCGCCGGGCGCTGCTGCAGGGCGGCGTGCAGGTGGAGGACACCCCCGACGGCCCCCGCTGGTCGATCACACCCCCGCCAGGCCGGTGACCCACCCGCAGGGGGAGCCCTGGCGGGAAAGTGGCGGCGAAGGGCCTAACGGCGGGGCTTGTCGATGCGGGCGCCGTCCGGGGTGAAGATCATCAGCCTGCTCATGTCGATGCCCACCTTGGCCGCGTCGCCCGTGCGCCACACCGGCCGGTTGCCCAGCCGGACCGTCAGATCGGCACGGCGGTGCAGGCCGTTGCTGGAGTTCTGGTCGGCCTGCTCCAGGTCCTGCGGCTCCTGCCGCTGCGGGAACATGCGGCGCACCAGCGCGCCGAGTCCGCCCCCCGAGGCGCCATGGCCCCTGCGGACCTCGCGCGGGTCCGGCGGCTCGGGCACCGGCACGGCCGGCACCCCGCACTCGATGTAGGCCATCCACTCGTGGCCGTGGTACTCCAGCGTGCGCACCCGCCCGTAGAAGGCCGGGCCGTCGTACGACTCCGGCACCGGGGCCAGCCCGTCCGGGCGCATGCCGATCAACACCTGCCCGCCGGTGTGCTGCGAGATCGCGTACGCCCGCGGATCGCTCCACGGGATGGACAGCCGGTGCGGGCCGAAGTCCAGCATCACGTACTGGTTCTGCGGCGTGTGCACGTCGGCCGCCAGCAGGTTGAGCTGCTGCGAGTTGAGGAACGCCGCCACGAAGGCGGTGGCTGGATCGTTGTAAATCTGAGCCGGAGTGCCGAAGTCCTGCAGGACGCCGCGGTTGAGGATGGCGATCCGGTCGGCCAGGGTGAGCGCCTCCACCTGGTCGTGCGTCACGTAGATCGTGGTGATGCCGAGCGACCTGACCAGCGCGGAGATCTCCATGCGCAGTTCGGTGCGCATGCCGGCGTCCAGGTTGGACAGCGGCTCGTCCATGAGGAAGAGCCTCGGCTGGCGGACGATGGCGCGGCCCATGGCCACCCGCTGCCGCTGGCCGCCGGAGAGCGTGCCGGGCCGGCGGTCCAGGGTCTCGTCGATGTGCAGGGCCTTGGACAGCTCCCTGACGCGCTCGCGGACGAGCTGCGGGTCCGCCTTGGCGATCTCCAGCGGGAAGGCGATGTTGCCGCGTACGGTCCGGTGCGGGTACAGGGCGCCGTTCTGGAACACCATGGCCACGTCGCGGTCGCGCGGAGGAACCTGGTTGGCGAGCTCGCCGTCGAGCCAGAGCTCGCCTTCGGTGATATCCTCCAGCCCGGCGATCATGCGGAGCAGCGTGGACTTCCCGCAGCCTGAAGGGCCGAGGAGGACGAGAAACTCGCCGTCCTCAGCCTTAAGACTCAGCTTGTCGACCGCCAGGTGGTCACCTGGATACACCTTGGTCACTTTGTCGAGAATGACTGAGCTCATGGGCCCACACACCTTGCGCGCGTGTCACCAGTGACGGGGACGGATTGATGAGGTAGTACATCGCGCCTTAACGCCACATGTCCACCCTTGACATAAAAGTTCCAGCAGGCAGCGTTTTCGGGCGGGGTTTTTGGTGGCTTGTGCCGCCTTATTTCCGGAATGTGACCCTTGTAAGGACTTGCGCAAGCTTGCGGCAAAGCCTTTCAATGGTCGAGACTTTCCGGGGGTGACCTATGACGTGGTGGAGAGACGCCGCGATCTACCAGGTGTACGTGCGCAGCTTCGCCGACGGCAACGGCGACGGGATCGGCGACCTGATAGGCGTCCGCGATCGGCTGCCCTACCTCGCCGGGCTCGGCGTGGACGCGATCTGGCTGACGCCGTTCTACCCGTCGCCGATGGCCGACTTCGGGTACGACGTCGCCGACTACCGTGACGTCGACCCGCTCTTCGGCACACTCGGCGACGCCAAGGCGCTGATCGACGAGGCGCACGGGCTCGGCCTGCGCGTGATCGTGGACATCGTGCCCAACCACACCTCCGACCGGCACCCCTGGTTCCAGGAGGCGCTGCGCGGCGTGAACCGCGACCGCTACATCTTCCGCGACCGGCCCAACGACTGGGAGTCGATCTTCGGCGGACCGGCCTGGACCAGGACCGCCGACGGGCAGTGGTACCTCCACCTGTTCGACCCCGGCCAGCCCGACCTCAACTGGGAGCACCCCGAGGTGCGGGCCGAGTTCGAGTCGATCCTGCGCTTCTGGCTCGACCTGGGCGTCGACGGCTTCCGGATCGACGTCGCGCACGGCATGGTCAAGCCGGCCGGCCTGCCCGACATCGGCCACTCCGGGCAGACCCGGCTCATCGGCAACGACGTGGTGCCGTACTTCGACAACGACGGCGTACACGAGATCCACCGGTCATGGCGGCGCGTCCTCGACTCGTACCCGGGGGAGCGGATCGGCGTGGCCGAGGCCTGGGCGCCCACCCCCGAACGGCTGGCCCTCTACGTCCGGCCCGACGAGCTCCACCAGGCGTTCAACTTCGCCTACCTGTTCGCCCCGTGGGAGGCGGAGGCGCTGCGCGAGGTGATCGACACCTCGCTGGCCACCGCCGGCTCGGTCGGCGCGCCCACCACGTGGGTGCTGTCGAACCACGACGTCAAGCGGCACGTCACCCGCTACGGCAGCCTGGCCAGGGCCCGCGCCGCCGCCCTGCTCACCCTCGCGCTGCCCGGCTCCGCCTACATCTACCAGGGCGACGAACTGGGTCTGCCCGAGGTGCTCGACCTGCCGGAAGAAGTGCTGCGCGACCCGCAGCGGCTGCGCGACCCCGACAGCGGCCGCGACGGCTGCCGGGTGCCGCTGCCCTGGACCCGCGACCTCGGCTGGACCGACCCGTGGCTGCCCATCCCCGCCGCGTGGTCCCGGCTCAGCGTGCAGGCCCAGCAGGGCGTCCCCGGCTCCACCCTGGAGCTCTACCGCGAGGCGCTCCGGCTGCGCCGCTCGTTCACCGGCGACCTGGTCTGGCACGACTCCCCGGAAGGGACGCTCGTCCTGTCGCGGGGCGACCTGCTGTGCACGGTCAACCTGACCGGGGCGCCGGTCCGCTTCGACGTCGACGGCGACCTGCTGCTGGCCTCGGACGCGCCCGGCTCGCCCGATTCGACCGCCTGGTGGAAAGTAAAGTACTCGCCATGAACGGCTCCGCCCGCCTTGCCGACATCGCCGCCCAGGCTGGGGTGAGCGAGGCCACGGTCAGCCGCGTGCTCAACGGCAAGCCGGGCGTCTCCGCGACCACCCGCCAGGCGGTGATGACCGCCCTCGACCTCATGGGGTACGAACGCCCGACGCGGCTGCGCCGGCGCAGCAACGGCCTCATCGGGCTGGTCACCCCCGAGCTGGACAACCCGATCTTCCCCGCGTTCGCGCAGGCCATCGAGAAGGCGCTCACCCAGCACGGCTACACGCCCGTGCTCTGCACCCAGCTGCCCGGCGGCGCTCCCGAGGACGAGTTCACCGAGCAACTGGTCGACCGGGGGGTGAACGGCATCGTGTTCGTCTCCGGCCTGCACGCCGACACCACCGCCCGGATGGACCGCTACACCCGGCTCATCGACCGGGGCCTGCCCATCGTGCTGGTCGACGGCTACAGCGAGCACATCGAGGCCCCGTTCATCTCCGCCGACGACCGCATGGCCGCCCGCCTGGGCGTGCAGCACCTGGCCGACCTCGGCCACGAGCGCATCGGGCTGGCGCTCGGGCCGCGCCGGTTCGTCCCCGTCATCCGCAAGATCGAGGGCTATCGGCAGGCCATGAGCAGCCTGCTCGGCGCAGGCGACGTGGACGACCTCATCACCCACTCGCTGTTCTCCGTCGAGGGCGGCCAGGCCGCGGCCTCGCAGCTGCTCGACCGCGGCTGCACCGGCATCGTCTGCGCCAGCGACCTGATGGCGCTGGGCGCGATCCGCGCCTGCCGCCAGCGCGGGCTCGCCGTGCCCGGAGAGGTGTCGGTGGTCGGGTTCGACGACTCGCCGCTCATCGCCTTCACCGACCCGCCGCTGACCACCGTCCGCAAGCCGATCGGGCCGATGGCCACCGCCGCCGTGCAGACGCTCCTGGAGGAGATCGGCGGCACGCCCGCCAGGCACGTCGAGCTCATCTTCCAGCCCGAGCTGGTGGTCCGCGGCTCCACCGGTTCCGGTCCGCTGGTCAGCAGGTAAGCCGGCGCCTCGGCTGCCTCTGCGGGGGCTCAGGTCCTCGGCTGCCCCGTGGGGCTCAGGCCGGAGGCGTCCCGGGTGCTCCGGCCCGTTCGGCGCTGACCGTGAGGGTCAGCTTGCCCTGCACCGGGGTGCCCGCCTCGTCGTCCGGCAACCTGTTGATCCGCCACAGCAGAGCGGCGACCAGCAGCGCGAGCAGCATCAGCAGGACCACGCCGGCGACCAGGCAGCCGGTGAACACGCTCCGGCCCGGCTTGGCGGGCCGCGTGCGCGGCGGCAGCGGGCCCTGCCCGGTCAGGTGCGGATGCGGCGGCCGTCCGGCCGCGCGGGGACGCGGGAAGCGGCCGGACGTCTCGGCGGGCGGCATCGGCCCGGACGCCCGAGGCCGTCGTACGCCGCCGGAGGTCTCGGCGGGCGGCGTCTGGTGGG